>DATFPD010000338.1:0-6486 GCA_035265005.1 Gemmatimonadaceae bacterium
ATCGAGGTGTCGCTGAGCGGCGGGATGCAGCAGCTCGCCGTCGCGGGCGTCGCCGCCCCCAGCCAGCCCCCGCGCCTGACGCGGATCGGCAGCTTCCACGTGGACGTCACGCCGCGGCAGACGCTCATCATCCTCACCAACAACGACGTCCCCGGCGTGATCGGCCGCGTCGGCACGCTGCTCGGCGACGCCGGCGTCAACATCGCCGAGTACCACCAGGCCCGGCTCGCCCAGGGCGGCGAGGCGCTGGCCGCCATCTCGGTCGACGGCGTGGTGACCGAGGAGACGCGGAAGAAGCTGCTCGGGCTGCCGGACGTGCTGTCGGCGACGGTGGTGCATTTTCGGGGATGAGCGCCGCGCGCGTCATTCCGAGCGAGCGGCGAAGCCGCGAGTCGAGGAACCCCCGTCCCGACGGAGGAGCCATGGTAGTTCACGTCGTGAATGAGCTCGGCAACCGCCCCGGCTCCTCCGTCGGGACGGGGGTTCCTCGACTCGGTCGCGTCGCGACCTCGCTCGGAATGACGCGCGGGGGATGCGCTCGCTGAATGAGTAGCGACATCTCCCGCGACGACGCCGTGCGCGCGTCGGTATCGATGGACGCCTCCGGGTTGTGCATGGTGCCCGAGGGCGTCGCGCGGCCGGCGTCGGCGGACGAAGTCGTCGAGCTCGTCAGGCAGGCGGCGGCCGAGCGCACGCCGATCACCGCGGCCGGCGGGCAGACGAGCACCACCGGGGCGTCGATCAGCGACCGCGGGGTGCTGCTGTCGCTCAGGGCGATGGACAAGATTCTCGACCTCGACCCCGCGGCGCGGACGGCGCGGGTGCAGCCGGGGGTGCTGGTGGGGGACTTGAAGCGCGCGGCGGCCGAGCACGGGCTGCTGTTCGCGCCCGACCCGACGAGCGAGGAGGAGTCGACCGTCGGCGGCGCGGTGGCGTGCAACGCCTCCGGCGCGCGGAGCCTGCGCTACGGGGCGACGCGGCCGCACGTCCTCGGGCTCACCGTCGTCACCGCGAGCGGGGAGACGGTGCAGGTGCGGAGGTCGGGGCTGGAGAAGAACACGGTCGGCTACGCGATGGCGCACGAGCCGGTGGACTGGTTCGTCGGCAGCGAGGGGACGCTCGGGGTGATCGTCGAGGCGGAGCTGGCGCTGCTGCCGGCGCCGGGGCGGGTGATCGGGCTCGGCGTCCCGTTCGCGAGCGAGCGCGACGCGCTGGCGTTCGTCGTCGCGGCGCGGGAGTCGGCCGCGCTCGGCGCGCGCTGCCTGGAGTTCTTCGACGAGCGGGCGTTCGAGATCGCGCGCCGGGCCCACGGCGGCGACGGGTGGGCGGCGGGGGCGCGGGCGCTCGTCTACACGGAGGACGCCGCGGCCGACGCCGACGCCGAGCCGCCGCTCGACGCCTGGCTCGCGCTGGCCGAGCGGCACCGCGCGCTCGACGCCGACGTGCTGGTGTTCGACGGCGAGGGGCCGCTGCGCGAGGCGCGGCGGATGCGCCACGCGGTGCCGGCGACGATGAACGAGCGCGGCTCGGCGTGCCGGGCCGCCGGCGGGCGCAAGGTGAGCACCGACTGGGCCGTGCCCTATCGCCTGCTGGCCGACGCGATCGAGGAGGCGCGCGGCGTCGCCGACCGCGCCGGCGTCGAGCAGGCGGTCTGCTACGGCCACGCCGGCAACGGCCACCCGCACCAGAACTTCGTCGCCCGCGACGCCGACGAGCTGCGCCGCATCGAGGGCGTGGTCGAGCAGACGCTGCGCCACGTGCTGACGTTAGGTGGCACCGTGGCCGCCGAGCACGGCATCGGCAAGATCAAGCGCCGCTGGCTCCCGCTCCAGATGACGCCGGCGCAGCTGGGCGTCATGCGGGCGGTGAAGCGGGAGCTGGACCCCGATGGGATCTTTGCTCCGGGGAACGTGCTGTGAACTGCCGGGATGCGGGACGCGGGATGCGGGATGCGGGGACGGGAGAGCGGCCGTCATTCCCGCGAACGCGGGAATCCAGGGGCGTGCGAACGAGCGCTGGATTCCCGCGTTCGCGGGAATGACGGCGGTCCCGCATCCCGTTCCCGTGCCTAGGTTCGCCTCGGTCATCCTCGACGTCGACTCCACCCTCTCCGGCATCGAGGGGGTGGACTGGCTGGCGACGCTGCGCGGGCCGGAGGTGGCGCAGGAGGTAGCGCGGCTCACCGAGCGGGCGATGGACGGCGCGATCGCGCTCGACGCGGTGTACGGCGAGCGGCTGGCGCTCATCCGGCCGACGGCGGACGAGGTGGCGCGGCTCGCCGGCGCGTACGCGGAGCGCGCGGCGCCGGGGGCGGCGGACGCCGTCGCGCGCATGCGGGCGGCGGGGGTGCGCATCGCCCTGGTGAGCGGCGGGCTGCGCGAGGCGATCGTGCCGTTCGCGCGCGCGCTCGGCTTCGCCGACGCCGACGTGAACGCGGTTCCGATCCGCTTCGGCCCGGCGGGCGACTACGCCGGCTTCGACGAGACGTCGCCGCTCGCCACCCAGCGCGGCAAGCCGCAGTTCGCCGCCCAGCTGGCGCTGCCGCGCCCCACGCTCGCCGTCGGCGACGGCTCGACCGACGCGGAGATGCGGCCCGCGGTGGACGCGTTCGCCGCCTACACCGGCTTCGTGCGACGCGAGCCGGTCGTGCGGGGGGCGGACTACGTGGTAAGTTCCTTCGACGAGCTGGCAGCGCTGGTACTGACGTGATGCTGCGTGCTGCGTCCTGCGTGCTGCGTCCAACTGGCCTCGGGATGCCTCCCGAAGGGCGGCCAGGACGCAGCACGCAGGACGCAGGACGCAGCTCCCCGACCCGATCACCATGACGAATCCTGCTTTCGGCACCTTCTTCCTTCCCGGCCCGACCGAAGTCCGCCCGGAGATCCTCCAGGCGATGACGCGGCCGATGATCGCGCATCGCGGGAAGGCGTTCGAGCAGCTGTTCGCGCGGCTCCAGGCGGGACTCAAGCGGGTGTTCCTCACCGAGCGCCCGATCCTGGTGAGCAGCTCGTCGGCGACGGGGCTGATGGAGGCGTCGGTGCGCTGCGCGCCCGAGGGGGTGGTGCTGGCGCTGGTCAACGGCGCGTTCTCCGAGCGCTACGCGCAGATCGCCCGCGCGTGCGGGCGCGACACCGACGTGTACGAGGTCCCGCTCGGCGCCACCCTCGACCTGGACGAGGTCGGGCGGCGGCTGGCGGCGAAGCGGTACGCGGCGGTGACGGTGGTGCACTCCGAGACCTCCACCGGCGTGCTCACCGACGTGCGCGCGGTGACCGCGCTCGCGCGCCGGCACGGGACGCTGTGCCTGGTGGACAGCGTGACCGGCCTCGCCGGCTCCGAGATGCGGTTCGACGCCTGGGACATGGACTTCGTGCTCACCGGCTCGCAGAAGGCGCTGGCGCTGCCGCCGGGGCTCGCGTTCGGCGTGGCGTCGGCGGAGTACATGAAGCAGGCGCCGAAGTCCCCGGCGCGCGGGCTGTACTTCGACCTCGTGGAGTTCGAGCAGTTCGCGGTGAAGAACCAGACGCCCAACACCCCGGCGCTGCCGCTGCTCTACGCCCTCGACGCCCAGCTCGAGGCGCTGGCGGCCGAGGGGATCGAGCGGCGGTGGGCGCGCCACAGCGCGATGGCCGAGCGGACGTGGGCGTGGGCGGAGTCGCTCGGCGAGGGGTTCGGCGTGCTGGCGCCGGCGGGCGCGCGCTCGCTGACCGTCACCGCCGTCACGCTCCCGGGCGGCCTCAAGGGCGGCGCGGTCACCGAGGCCATGCTGCGCCGCGGCTTCGTCGTCGGCGGCGGCTACGGCAAGCTCAAGGACCGCACCTTCCGCATCGGCCACATGGGCGACCACACCCCCGAGACGCTGGCCCGCTGCCTAACGGCGTGCGGCGAGGCGCTGGCGGAGCTGGGGGCGGCGGTAGGGTAGACAGTGCTGCGTGCTGCGTGTCGTGCCCCAGGATGCATCCCGGGGCACGACACGCAGCACGCAGCACGCAGCACGTATTAGCCTCTCCCAATGCTCCAGCCCGCCATGGTGCGAACAGTGCATGGGTTGCCTGCGGTGCGAGCGGGGGCGACGTGACCGCGATGCAGCGGCGGAGGATGGCTGAACGCCCGCTCGGGGAGATGATGCATGCGAGTCGGGCCCGCGGTTGGGGGCGGGTGGAACGCGATGGGCACGGCCTGGCGCATCACGGCCGCGTACGTGGTGGCGGGCTGCCTGTGGATCCTGCTGAGCGACCGCGCGCTGGACGTGCTGACCGGCGACCCGGCGGCCGCGGCGCGCTACCAGACGGTGAAGGGGTGGTTCTACATCGTCGTGAGCGCGGGGCTGCTCTACGCGCTGGTGCTGCGCGGGCTGCGCGCCGGCCGGCGGCAGGGGGCGCTGATCGAGGGGATCGTCGAGAGCACCACCGACTCGGTGTTCCTGAAGGACCTCGACGGCCGCTACGTGATGGTGAACGGCGCCGCGGCCGACGTCATCGGCCGGCCGGCGTCGGAGATCCTGGGGCGCCGCGACGACGAGCTGCTGCCGGCGGCGCTCGCCGGTCGCCTCGCCGCGCGCGACCGGCAGGTGCTGAGCTCGGGCCAGCCGCAGACCTTCGAGGAGGAGATCGAAGTCGCGGGGCGCGGGCGGCGCGCGCTCCTCGTGGCGCAGGCACCGCATCTCGATCCGACCACCGGGCGCGTCGTCTGCGTGATCGGCATCGGCCAGGACATCACCGACCGGGTCGAGTCCGAGCGGCGGCTCCGTGAGAGCGAGCAGCGCTACCGCCTCCTCGCCGAGGAGCTGCGGGCGAGCGAGGAGCGCTTCCGCTCGCTGATCGAGAACGCCTCCGACCCGATCGCCATCGTCGGCGCCGAGGGGACGCTGGAGTACGGCAGCCCGGCGTTCGGGCGCGTGCTCGGCTACGAGCCCGGCGAGGTGGTGGGGACGAACGCGTTCGAGCTGGTGCATCCGGACGACGCCGAGCGGGTGCGCGAGTCGTGGGGGCGCGTGCTGGCGAGCCCGGGCGAGAGCGTCGCCGCCGACCTGCACATGCGCCGGCGCGACGGGTCGTGGTGCGCGCTGTCGATGGTGAGCCGCAACCTGCTCGACCACCCGGCGGTGGACGGCGTGATCGTCAACGCGCGCGACGTGACGGCGCAGCACGCGATGGCCGAGCAGCTGCGCCAGGCGCAGAAGATGGAGGCGGTGGGGCGGCTGGCGGGCGGCGTGGCGCACGACTTCAACAACCTGCTGACGGCGATCCTGGCGAACGCCGAGTTCGCGATGGTGGGGCTCCCCGCCGGGTCGCAGGCGCGCGCCGACATGACCGAGGTGGTGAGCGCCGCCAAGCGCGCGGCCGGGCTCACGCGGCAGCTCCTCGCCTTCAGCCGCAAGCAGGTCATGCAGCCGCAGCAGCTGGAGCTGAACGCGGTGGTCGCCGACACCGAGCGGCTGCTGCGCCGGGTGATTCCGGAGAACGTGGAGATCGTGACCCGCCTGGACCCGGCGCTCCCGCCGGTGCGGGCCGACCGCACGCAGATCGAGCAGGTGCTGCTCAACCTGGTCACGAACGCGCGCGACGCGCTGCCGCAGGGCGGTGTCGTGGTCGTGTCCACGGCGACGCGGCGGCTGGACGCGGCCGAGGCGGCGCGGCGGCGCGGGCTCCCGCCGGGCGACTACGCCGAGCTGGCGGTGCAGGACACCGGGGTGGGGATGGACGACATCACGCGCTCCCATCTCTTCGAGCCGTTCTTCACGACCAAGGACCTGGGGCGCGGCACGGGGCTGGGGCTGGCGACGGTCTACGGCATCGTGAAGCAGACCGGGGGCTACATCTACGTGGACAGCGCGCCCTGGCGCGGGACGACGTTCACGATCCTGCTCCCGGCGGCCGCCGCCGCCCAGCCTAACGGTGGCGGCTCGGCGGGCGCGCCGGCGGCGGCCGCGGCGGCCGGGCGCCGCGCGAGCGGCACGCTGCTGCTGGTGGAGGACGACCCGGCGGTGCGGGCGGCCGCCCGGCGGACTCTGGAGACGGAGGGCTACGCCGTGCTCGCCGCCGCCGACGCCGCGCAGGCGCTCACGCTCTGGGAGGGGCGCGAGCGCATCGGCGGCCGGATCGACCTGCTCGTCTCCGACCTCGTCATGCCCGGGCTCGACGGCCGCGCCCTCGCCGCCCGGCTGCGCGAGCGGCGCCCGGGGCTGCGCGTGATCTTCATGTCCGGCTACGCCAGCGGCTCGATCGACCCCGAGAGCCTGCGCGTCCCCGGCACCGGCCTGATCGACAAGCCCTTCGAGGCCGAGCGGCTGCTGGCGGCGGTGCGAGAGGCGATGAAGGACTAACAGCTGCGACCTGCGGCCTGCGACCAACTACGACCTGCGACCTGCGACCTGCGACTTAACGACCTCGGGAGGCTCCTGGCGTCCTGAGGGCGTTAAGTCGCAGGTCGCAGGTCGCAGGTCGCAGGTCGCAGGTCGCACCACGGCTCAACCCCGCACCCGCC
>DATFPD010000339.1:0-8317 GCA_035265005.1 Gemmatimonadaceae bacterium
CGCCGCGGCGCTCGCGTCGGAGCTGCTGGTGCTGGTCGCGGTGCGCGACGAGGACCAGTTCCTGTTCTGCGTGGGCGTGGCCGGCGCGCTGCTCGCGCCATTCCTCACCTGGGACGGCGCGTCGACGGTCACGCTGCTGGCCTACGGCTGGACCGTGCTCGCCACCGCGATCCGCGCCGTGCGCCGCCGGCGCTGGAGCCCCGCCGACATGCTCGCGGTGGTCGGGTGCGCCGCCTACGCGGTCTTCGGCGCGCTGCAGGCGGAGCGGCCCGGCACCGGTCCGCTCGCCGCGGCCGCCCCGGCGCTGCTCGCGCTCGGCTGCGCGTGGACGGCGCTGGCGCGGGGCGCGCACTCTCGTCAGGCGCGCGCCGCGCTGGCGCATCTGCTCATCGCGCTGGTGACGATCGGGCTGTCGGCGGGCGCGGTGGGTCCGGTCGGCGCGCCGTTGTTCGCCGCGCTCGCGCTCGCCGCGACGGCGACGGTGTATCTGGTGCCCGCGCGGGGGTTCTGCGCGCCCGACCTCTGGCGCGCCTCGATGCTCCTGGCCCCCGCGGTCTACCTCGCGGTGGCGCTGAGCACGTTCCGCGACGCGCTCTCGCTCGGCGGAGCCGCGGCGGCCGCCGCGTGGGCCGTGGCGGCCACGGCGGCCGCGTGGCGGACGAGCGCGCGGCGTCGCGGACCGCACGTGGCGTTCGCGACGCTCTCCAGCGCGCTGGCGCTCGCGATCGCGCTGCACGAGCATCCGGCCGTCTGCGCCGCCGCGCTCGCCGCGCACGCCACCCTGGCGGTGCTCCTCCTGCGCCGCGTGGACTCGCGCGCGCTGCTCGGCGCGGCCGTCGGGGTGCTCGCCTGCGCCAGCCTCTGGGCGCTGGGGCTCCTGCGCGGCGACGCGCCGTTCGAGTCCATTCCGTTCGGCGGCGCGCCCTCGCTCGCCGCGCTGCTCGCCGCGGTGGGGTGGTGGACGATCGCGGCATCGCCCGAGGTGGCGCGCCTGGCGCGCCAGGCGCGACCAGACGCCAGGCGTGGCGAGACCGTGCCGGCACGGTGGAAGCTGTTCGGGCTGGCCGCCGCGTACACGTTCTGGTGGTGGAGGCTCGAGCTGGCGGGCGCCTTCTCGCCGGACGCCGCGACCTTTCTGCTGGTCGCCTACTATGCCGCGGCGGGCGTCGCCGTCGTGGCCGCGGGCCGGCGCGTCGGCGTGGCCCCGGTGAGGCGCGCCGGGCTCTCGGTGGCCACCTACGCCGCGGCGAAGGCGCTGGTGCAGGCGTCGGCGCTGGCGATCGTCGGGCTGCGGGTGGGCAGCTACCTGCTGGCCGGCGGATTCCTGCTGTTCGTGGCGTACTGGTACCGCGCGTCGGAGGAGGCCGGCGACTCGCAGCGCGACGCGGGCGCTTCCCGGGGCGCGTTTCGGGGTTAGCTTCAGCCGCGACCGCACGCACCAGAGCGACGGACGCGCCCCGACGTGAGAGCCCAGACGCTCGCCATCTTCGCCACCATCGCTTGTGCCGCGGCCGCCGGCGCCGCCGCTGCCGCCGGATGCGCCGGCGCCCGGCCGCCTGCGGCGGAGGCGGCGCCGGACGCGGCGGCCTCCAGCAGTGCCGCCGCCCGTCCGCTGGCCCCGATGGCCGCGCAGCGCATTGTCGTCGCGCCGGTGCAGCAGCTGCGCGGCGCGGAAAGCGTGGGGTGGTCGCAGGCGATGGGGCCCGCGGCCGACTATCTCCGGCTGGTCGACGACGAGATCGCGTTCGCCTTGCGCGAGCGTCAGGTCGGGGCGGACTGGGTCTTCCCGCCGCAGCTCGCGGCCACGGCGCGGCGGAACGCGCCGGTCGCGGCCGACCCGTACGCGCTCGAGGTGGCGCAGCTCCTCGCGCCGCCGCGGAGCGGTGGGCCGGTGGAGATCGTCGAGCCGCTCGCGGGCCAGGCGCGCTCGCTGGTCGCGTTCAGCGACGCGCGCTACGTGCTGATCCCCACGGAGCTGCGCTTCGAGCGTCGCGCGCAGACCGCCGAGTCCGGTGGCGCGGCTCGTGCCGTACTCCGCGTCGCGGTGGTGGACGCGCGACTGTCGCGCCTGCGCTGGGCGGGTGATGTGGCCAGCGACACGGCGAGCGCGTTCAGCCCGGCCATCGCCGCCGGCGTCGCGGCGCGACTGGCGGATCTGGTGGCACCCATCCCGTGAGCGCGCTCGAGAGTCGCCGGCCGCCGCAGTCTGACCAGAACCGCACATGTCGACCCAAGTCACCCTGATCCCAGGCGACGGCATCGGCCCGAGCATCACCGACGCGACCGTGCGCGTGCTCGACGCGGCGGGCGCGCAGCTGGCGTGGGACCGGCAGCTCGCGGGAGGCGCCGCGGTGCGCGCGGTCGAGGACCCGGTCCCGGACGAGACGCTGGAGTCGATCAAGCGCACGCGCGTGGCGCTCAAGGGGCCGCTCGAGACGCCGGTGGGGGAGGGCTACCGCTCGATCAACGTCGCGCTGCGGCAGACGTTCGACCTGTACGCGAACGTGCGCCCGGTGATGACGATCATCCCCGGCGGGCGCTACGCGGACGTGGACATAGTCCTGGTGCGCGAGAACACCGAGGGGCTCTACATCGGGATCGAGCACTACGTGCGCATCGGGGACGACCCGCGCGCGGTCGCCGAGTCGCTGGCGGTGATCACCCGCTTCGGGAGCGAGCGCATCATCCGGTACGCGTTCGAGTACGCGCTCGCGCGCGGTCGGAAGAAGATCACCCTGGCGCACAAGGCGAACATCCTCAAGGCGTCGGGGGGGCTGTTCCTGGACGTGGGGCGCGAGATCGCGAGGGAGTACGACGGGCGGATCGCGTTCGAGGACGTGATCATCGACGCGCTGGCCATGAAGCTCGTGCTCAATCCGGAGCGCTACGACGTCATCGTCACGACGAACCTGTTCGGCGACATCCTGTCGGACCTGCTCGCGGGCCTGGTCGGCGGGCTCGGGCTCGCGCCGGGCGCCAATATCGGCACGTCGGCCGCGATGTTCGAGGCGGTGCACGGCACGGCGCCTGACATCGCGGGGAAGGGGGTCGCGAATCCGAGCGCGGTGATGCTCGCCGCCTGCCTGATGCTGGAGCACCTGGGCGACGACGGGCGTGCGCGCCGCGTCCGCGACGCGCTCACCGCCACGATCCGCGAGGGGAGGACCCTCACGCGCGACCTGGGCGGCACCGCCTCCACCGACCAGTTCACCGACGCGGTGATCGCGAGGCTCCGCGCCTGATGCGGGTCCTCCACGTGTCCGACCTGCACTTCGGCCGCCCCGCGGTGCCGGCGCAGATCGAGGCCATCGAAGCCTTCATCCAGGAGCAGCGGTTCGACGTCGTCGCGATCTCGGGGGACCTGTCGCAGCGCTCGCGGGCGGGGGAGTTCCAGCGGGCGCACGTGTTCATCCGCGACGCCCAGCGCGTCAGCCAGGTGATCGTCATCCCGGGCAACCACGACGTGATGTGGTGGAAGGCGCCGCTCGGCATCGGGAACCCGGACCGGCTGTACGAGAACTACCGCGCGTACATCTCGGTGGAGCTGGAGCCGGTGCTCCGCGTGCCGGGGGCGACGTTCGTCGGCATCAACACCTCGCAGGGCGTCACCCGCAGCACGCTCACCTGGAACGTCCGCGACATCTCGATCATCGGCCACATCCGCAAGGCGCAGCTCGAGCGCGCGCGCGAGGAGTTCGACCGCTCCCCGGAGGAAGACGCGCGCGTGATCGTGATGCACCACAACCCGGTGAAGGGCGAGCTCTCGCAGCGGCACGGGCTCAAGAACACGAGCCGCATCCTGGGCGCGTTCGCCGACCTGGGCGTGGACCTCGTGCTCTGCGGGCACGACCATCAGGAGGCGGTGCACTACATCGAGCACACGCGGAAGGGCACGGTCATCTCGACCGCGGGCACGGTCTCCAACCGCTCGCGCGGCGGTCGGCCGTCGTCGCTCAACGTCATCACCATCACGCCCGACGACATCCAGGTGCAGGTGTACGTGTGGGAAGGCTCGCCGGCGTCCTTCCGTCCCGGCCCCGAGCAGCGCTTCCGCCGCCACGCCGGCTGATCCGGCGTCCCATGCCCGCGCCCCGCCGCGACCGCTCCCAGCTCGCCTTCGACTTCTCCCCGGCGCCGCCGCGCGACGGGGCGGAGCTGCTGAGGCGGCTGCGCGAGCAAGGGCTGACGGGGATCGACCGGCTGCGCCTGACGAGGAACCGCAGCGTGATGGTGAGCTTCCGCGCCGGCGAGCTGCGAGTGCACGAGGGCTACCTCGACGCGCCGCCGCACGTCCTCTGCGCCATCGCCATCTTCGTCAGCGGGCGGACGCGGGCGGCGCGGCGCGCGGCGCAGGCCGTCATCCTGGGCCACCGCATCGAGCGCCCGCCGCGTCAGGCGCGCCCCGAGCGGATGCACCCGGACGACGAGGCGATGTCGCGCAAGCTCGCCGAGTGGCACCGGCGGTACAACGCGCACTTCTTCGGCGGCGCCCTCAAGTCGGTGCCGGTGCGCGTCTCGCGCCGCCTCCGCCGGCGCCTCGGCCACTACTCGGCCGCCACCCCGGCCGGCGAGCCGCCGGAGATCGTCATCAGCCGCCGCCACATCCGCCGCCACGGCTGGGACGAGGCGCTGCACACACTGCTGCACGAGATGGTGCACCAGTGGCAGGACGAGACCAGGCGGCCGATCGACCACGGCGCCGACTTCCGCGCCAAGGCCCGCGCGGTGGGCGTCACCCCGTCCGCCCGCCGCATCGTCGGCCGCCAGGACGGCGCCCCGCACGAGCGCCAGCCGCTCGTCACGGACGACGCCGGTCGGCCGCCAGCGAAGGAGGCGTAACGGAACACGGATGAACACGGACGACGGCACGGATGAACACTGATATCTCCAGGCACGATTCGAGGCTCCTCGTGCGCGGGCGAGAGGAGCTTTGACTCCGCCGGGACGCATCCGTGTTCATCCGTGCCGTCGCCCGTGTTCATCCGTGTTGGGCAGTCACTGAGCTGGGCCGATAGATTTCGCCCGCCGGCGACGATAACTTCCGAACGTGTGCGCGCTTAGCTGTTCGGCTCGCGCGCCTGTCCCACGCTGGCTCGGGCCAGCCCTACCCGCGGGTCCCATGGCTACCGAGATCGCGCCGCACGCTGGTGCGTCGATCCTTCCGTCGCCGCAGCTCCACGCGCGCGAAGGCGACTTCTTCAACATCGACAGCGCCCTCACCGAAGAAGAGCGCGCGGTCCGCGACGCCGTGCGACGGTTCGTCGACGAGCGGGTGCTGCCCATCATCGGCGAGTGCTACGTGCAGGGGCGCTTCCCGAAGGAGATCATCCCGGAGATGGCCGAGCTGGGCGTCTTCGGCGCCAACCTGCCGGAGGAGTACGGCTGCGCGGGGCTCAACAACGTGCAGTACGGGCTGATCAACCAGGAGCTCGAGCGCGGGGACTCCGGGATCCGCTCCTTCGCGTCGGTGCAGAGCTCGCTCGTCATGTACCCGATCTACGCCTTCGGGACCGAGGAGCAGAAGCGCCACTACCTGCCGCGGATGGCGAAGGCCGAGGTCATCGGCTGCTTCGGGCTCACCGAGCCGGACTTCGGCTCCAACCCGTCGGGCATGATCACCATGGCGCGCGAGCAGCCCGACGGGAGCTGGGTGATCAACGGCGGCAAGATGTGGATCACGAACGGCTCGACCGCGCAGGTCGCCATCGTCTGGGCGAAGACGAACGACGACAAGAGCGATAAGTCCATCCGCGGCTTCGTCGTCCCGACCGACGCGGCGGGGTTCAAGGCGAAGGACCAGAAGGGGAAGCTCTCGCTCCGCGCCTCGGACACGAGCGAGCTGGTGCTCTCCGACGTGCGCGTGCCGAAGGACGCGATCCTCCCGAAGAGCGGGGGGATCAAGAGCCCGCTCATGTGCCTGACGCAGGCGCGCTACGGGATCTCGTGGGGTGCGCTCGGCGCGGCGATCGCCTGCTTCGAGGAGGCCACTCGTTATGCGAAGACGCGCATCATGTTCGACCGCCCGATCGGCGGCTTCCAGCTCCAGCAGGCGCGGCTCGCCGAGATGCTGACCGAGATCGTGAAGGGGCAGCTCGTGTCGCTGCACCTCGGCCGGATGAAGGACGCGGGGATCTACAACCCGCAGCAGGTCTCCCTCGCCAAGCGCAACAACGTCAGCATCGCCACCGACATCGCCCGCGAGGCGCGCCGCCTCCTCGGCGCGAACGGCATCCTGGCCGAGTACTCGGCGATGCGGCACATGGCGAACCTGGAGAGCGTGTACACGTACGAGGGGACGCACGACGTGCACACGCTGATCCTCGGGCAGGCGGTGACGGGCCTCAACGCGTTCAAATGACCAAACGGGCGTGCCGAAGGGCACGCCCGTTTGGTCATCCTGAGCGAGCGCAGCGAGCGCAGGATCTCCGCCCTGCGAGCGCAGCGAGCGCAGGATCTCTGCCCTGCGAGCGCAGCGAGCGAAGGATCTCTCTCCCGCGAGCGCAGGATCTGGCTCGCCCGTTGGCCGGGCGCCTCAGGGCTTGGGCACGAAGCCGCCGGTCAGGCCCCCACTCGTCGTGGTGGTCGTGCTGGCGGCCTGCTGGCTCGGCGTCAGGGTACTCTGCGACGCCAGCTGCGCCGGGCTCAGGAAGGTGCCGCCTTTCATCTGCTCGGACTCGGCGGCGTCGGTGGCCTGCGGCGGAAGCTCCGGGATGTCAGACGACTGCTGCTCGGGATGCGTGTCCATGGTCGTGCTCTCCGGGTAATGGTGTGAAGGGAAAGGGTGAATCGGGTGAGTGGACGAGCGGGGCGCCTGACGGGAACCGGACCGAACCAGAGAGCGTACGTCACGGCATGAGTCCATCCGCTGATTCAATCGACGTCGGCTCGCCGGCGCCCGACTTCACGCTGCCTGCATCGGACGGCTCGCTGAATGTGCTGTCGTCGCACCGCGGGCGCGAGCCCGTGGTGCTGTACTTCCTGCGCGCGTTCACCTGAACGCAGTGTCTCGCACACGCCGTCCAGTTGGGACGGACGCACGATGAGCTGCGGCGGCTGGAGGCGGCGGTGTACGCCATCGCGCCGGGCGGGCCGCGCATGGCGAAGACGGTCGCCGCGGCGCTGAAGCTGCCGTTCCCGCTGCTCTACGACCCGAAGGCGGAGGTGTTCAAGCGCTTCGGCTTCGAGAAGCGGATGTACGTCATCCAGCAGAGCGGCACCGTACTCGTTGACCGCGAGGGCGCGATCCGTTACGCCACGCGCTCGGCGAATCCGGGCGTGTCGCTCGCGCTCCCCGAGCTCCTGCGGCGGGTCGCCGCGCTCGCCGCCGGCCCCTGACATCTGCCGGGGCCGGCGGCCAATTCGGTTCACCGAGTCGTGATCTGCACTTCCGGGAGGTGGGTGCCCGTGGCGCACGTCAACTGAAGGAGCGATCGCGCCCGCTTGTCGTCCCCGCCCCTCACGGTGTCGAGCGTCGCGTCGTCGGCGGGGGGCGGCTCCAGGTCCTTCAGGTTGGGGGACTTCTCGTCGCTGGTCATGGGATGGCTCCTCGCAGTTGGAGATGGCTGGGGCGCGCGACTACGTGCGGGTGTTCTGGCGTTCGTGGGGAGGCTTCGCCCGTAGGGGTTTGCTCCGGTGCGACCGACGTCATCACCGCGGGAAGTTGCCGATCAGCGCCTTCTTCATCTCGTGCGCGCTGGCCATGAGCTTCGACTCGCCGCCCTTGACGTCCTCGTGCCCGGACTCGTCCGCTGATGGCGGCATGTCCGGGAGGTTGTCCACGCCATCAGACGGCTGCCGTTGGACGGGCTGGGTGTCGCGATTGGTCGTCATGAGGAAGGCTCCGGGAAGTGAGGGTAGCTCCGGCGGCGGCGACCGACGCCGGAAGGTGGCGCGCGGCGATCAGCCTCTGATGTTTCGAATCGGGGTCGTCGCCTGCTGACCGACCTGCGTCACCACATTCGACATCGCCTGCTGCATCTGCTGGAGCCGCGGCAGCTCGCTCGCCGCGTCCCCTCCTCTCACATCCGCGTGGCCGGCGTCGGCGCCGGAGGTCGGCTGGGGGGGAAGGTCGGACAGCTTCGGCGCGTCGCTGGTGGACATGGGGCGAGTCCTCGTCGACAGGGGGCCGGCGGCGGGGGGTAGAAGGGTCGATCGTCGATCGCGGCTCGCACCGCGGCTCGCGCGTGTGGCTCCACGACGTAGTGCGCGCGATACCGCCCCGAGGCGACATCCACCGCCCCTGCACAACGCGGCGAGTCCCTGCTACCTTCTATGTGAACTTTTTCACATGGAGACCGCGCGGTGAAGATTGCCGTCT
>DATFPD010000340.1:0-5412 GCA_035265005.1 Gemmatimonadaceae bacterium
GAGGCCGCGGAGGAGTGCCTCGGGGCGCCCCGAGGCACTCCTCCGCGGCCTCCGCGCCCTCCGCGGTTCAATCGCCGTTCATTCGCGTAAGGCAACGACGGGCTCCGTCGCCGACGCGCGCCGCCCCGGAATGAGGCAGGCAGCGACTGACACCAGCGCCATGACCGCGAGCACCGCGGCCAGCGTCGCCGGGTCGGCTGGCGTCACGCCGTAGAGGAGGCCGGAGAGGGAGCGGCCGGCGGCGAGCGCGCCCGCCACGCCCAGCGCGCCGCCGACCGCCGTCAGCGTCAGGCCCTCGCGCACCACCATCCACAGCACGTCGGCCGGCCGCGCGCCCAGGGCGAGGCGGATGCCGATCTCGCGCGTGCGCTGCCCCACCGCGTACGAGAGGATGCCGTAGATCCCCACCGCGGCCAGCAGCAGCGCGAGCGCGGCGAAGCCGGCCATCAGCGCCATCAGGAAGCGCGGGCGGTCCACCGACTCGGCGAGCACGCTCGCCATCGGCCGCGCGTCGGCCATCGGGAGGCCCGGGTCGAGGCGGCGCAGCTCCTCGCGCACCAGCGCCGCGAGCGCCGCCGGCTCCGCGCGCCCGCGCACCACCAGGTACATGTGCCGGAAGGGGAACTGGCGGTCGGAGAAGTAGATCGCCGGCTCCGGAGCCCCGCGCATCGACGCGTTCTTCACGTCGGCGACGACGCCCACCACCTCGAGCTCGTCGCCCGGCACCACGCGGCGGCCCAGCGGGCCGATCTGCCGCGCCGTGATGATCAGGCGCTTGCCCACCGCGCTCTCGCCCGGCCACTGCTGCCGCGCCATCGCCTCGTTGATCACGACGACCCCCGGGTGCGCCGGGTCGTCCCGCTCGTCGAACAGCCGGCCGCCGGCGAGCCGCACCCGCAGCGCCTCGAAGTAGCCGTCGCTCACCGTGTGGATCTGCGCCGTGGTTGCCTCGCCGGGCGCGGGCGGCGCCGTGCCCGCGGGGCGGAACGGCACGCGCCACCCCGGCTCGGGCGGGAGCACGTTCACCGCGCCGGCCGCCGCGATCGCCGGGTGCGCGCGCAGCCCGCGCAGCAGCGCGTCGTACGCGCGCGACACGGCGCCCCAGTCCTGGTACGCCGGGCCGGCGAGCTGAACGTCCGCGGTCAGCACGTGCGTCGGGTCCACCCCCGGCGACTCGGCGGCCAGCCGCGCGACGCTGCGCACGAGGAGGCCGGCGCCCGCCAGCAGCGTGACCGCGAGCGCCACCTCCGCCACCACCAGCGCGCGCCGCGTCCGGCCGCCGCGCGCCCCCGTGCCGCCGCGCGCGCCGTCCTTGAGCGCCGCGTGCATCCCCCGGCCGTCCGCCATCAGCAGCGCCGGGATGAGTCCGAAGACGACCGCCGTCAGCAGCGCCGTCGCGCAGGCGAAGGCGAGCACGCGCAGGTCCACCCCCACCTCGGCCGCGCGCGGGATCTCGACCGGCGCCGAGCCGAGGACGCTCCGCACGCCGCCGGCGGCAATCGCGAGCCCCGCCGCGCCGGCGGCCGCCGCCAGCACCAGGCTCTCGGCCAGGAACTGCCTGACGAGTCTGGCCCGGCTCGCCCCGAGCGCCGAGCGCACCGCCACCTCGCGCTCGCGCGCCGTGGCGCGGGCGAGCAGCAGGTTGGCGACGTTGATGCAGGCGATGAGCAGCAGGAGCCCGGACGCGCCGAGCAGCGCGAACAGCGCCGGCCGGAAGAAGCCGACCACCTCGCGGTCGAGCGCGATCGCGCGCGCGCCCCAGCCGCCGTTGGTCGCGCGGAACTCGCCGGCGAGCCGCTCGGTGAGGCGGGCCAGCTCGCGGTTCGCCTGCTCCACCGTGACGCCGGGCGCGAGGCGCCCCACGGTCTCCATGAAGTGCGCGGCGCGGCTGTGGTGCGAGAGGTCCCAGTCGAGGCGCTCCCAGAGGTCGGTCTCGCCCGGGAAGGAGAAGCCCGGCGGCATGACGCCGACGACGGTGTGCAGCTCGCCGTTCAGCCGCACCGACGTGCCCAGCACCGCCGGGTCGCCGCGGAAGCGCTGCGTCCACAGCCGGTGGCTCAGCACCACCTCCTGCTCCGCGCCGTCGAGCGTCGAGTCGAGCGGAAAGACGCGCCCCAGGAGCGGGCGCACGCCGAGCACCTCGAACAGGTTCTCGCTCGTCTGCACCGCCGAGACGCGGGCGGGGTCGCCGCGCTCGTCGGTCAGGTTGAAGTCCGGGCGCCACCAGGCGGCCACGTCGTCGAACACGCCGTCGAGCCGCCGGTAGTCGAGGAAGTTCACGGGGGAGAGCGCCTCGTGCTCCAGCGCCCGCGCGTGGTTCGTCTCCCACAGCGTCACCAGCCGCTCGGGCTGCCGGTAGGGGAGCGGCCGCAGCACGACGCCGTCGAGCACGGTGTAGATCGCGGTCGCCGACCCGATCCCGAGCCCCAGCGCGACGACCGCCGCGATCGTGAATCCGGGCGAGCGCCGGAGACTCCGCGCGGCGAATCGAAGGTCCCGTCCCAAGCCTTCCATGGGCCAACACTCCGCTAAGGGTCGGACTACGGCGGCGTGGGGGTTGGATGAGGCGGCGGGGGTGGAAGGTTGCAGGAGCGAAGGCGACTCGCGGTGCGCGCTACGCGGTGCGCGATACGCGGCGGGCCCCGGGACGCCTGATGCTGGCATCCCGGGGCCCGCCGCGAATCACGAATCGCGAATCGCCTTACCTTCTCTTGTCCGGGTCCGGCCCGCCCTCGAAGACGTGCATCGCGCGGTCGAAGGCGTGGCGAACGGCGTGCCGCACGTCATCCCAGCGCGCGTCGTGGCGGCTGCCGGTGGCGCCGGCGCGGCTGCTCCAGCCGGTCGACAGGTTGTTCTCGACGTCGGCGAAGCGGCGCCCGCGGTGCTCGCTCGCGGACTCCCACCCGTAGCGGAACGCCGGCTGGTAGTAGTCGTAGCCGCGGTCGGCCTGGAGCCCGTCGAGCGTCGAGTAGTTGTCGCGCCACCAGATGTCGGCGAAGGTGTCCATCACGCCGCGGGCCTCGCGCCCCGGCACCGCCGACGCGCTGTCGGCGCCGACGAGGATGTCACGGTTGGGTCTGATGTCGGCCATGCGAACTCTCCTCTTCCATCGTTGGGAATACGAAGAGGAGCAAGGGGTAGGCCGACAGGACGGGAGGCGGGACGTGGGATGCGGGACGCGCGAGTCGCCCCCCGGCGTCCCGCGTCCCGCGTCCCGCGTCCCGCGTCCCGCCCTCTACCTTTCACCGATGCCTCCGCTCCCCACCCCCGCCCCCGCCGACATCCCCCAGCCCGTCCCCGGCGCGATCGGCCTGGCGGGCGACTCGCGCCCCGACGTCGCGCGCTTCCTCAACGTGCGCAGCGTCTCCTCGGCGTCGCTGTCGCCGGACGGGTGCCGGCTGGCGTACCTGACGAACACCACCGGGCAGCCGCAGCTCTGGGCCTCGGGGGTCGAGCCGAGCGCGCCGGCGCAGCTCACCTTCGGCGAGTCGAGCGTCACCTTCCAGGAGTGGTCCCCGGGCGGGGAGTGGATCGCCTACGGGACCGACCGCGGCGGCGACGAGCGGGAGGGGTTCTACCTCGTCTCGCCTAACGGGCACGAGGAGCGGGAGCTGCTGCCGCCGTCGGACGACTTCCGCGTCTGGGGCGGCTGGTCGGACGACGGCGCGCGCGTCGCCTACGCCGCCACCGGCCGCACGCCGGACGACTTCGACGTCTACGTCATGGACGTCGCCCACGACGGCACGCACTCGGCGCCGCGACGGGTGCTGGAGGGGAGGGGCGGGATGTACGTGGCGTCGTGGCGCCCCGGCGGGGGCGCGCTCGTGCTCACCGAGACCCGCGGCCCCGCCGACAACGACGCCCACCTGCTCGACCTCGCGACCGGCGAGCTGACGCCGCTGTTCCGCCCCGACGACCCCGCGCTCTACGAGGGCTTCGCCTGGACGCCGGACGGGCGCGGCTTCTACCTCGTCACCAACGAGGGGCGCGACCTGGCCGGCGTGGCGCACTACGACCTGGCCTCGCGCACCCTGCGCTGGGTGGACGAGGCGTTCCACCCCGAGCGCGGCGAGGCGGACGGCGTCGCCCTGTCGCACGACGGGCGGTGGCTGGCGTGGACGGTGAACGAGAACGGCTACTCGACGCTCCACGTGCTGGACCTGCGCACCGGGCGCGACCTCGCGCCGCGCCCCGCCCTGCCCCCGGGCGTCTACGACATCGACTGGGCCCCGCGCGCCCCGCTCCTGGCCGTGCGGGTCGCCGGGCCTAACGTGGCCGGCGACGTCTGGACCTTCGCCCCCTACACCGGCCGCACCGCCCGCCAGACCCACTCCGCCACCGGCGGCCTCGACCCGCGCCGGTTCGTGGTCCCGGAGGCGGTGAGCTTCCCGAGCTGGGACGGCGAGACGATCCACGGGCTGCTGTACCTGCCGGGAACGGCGGGAAGGGGGATGGGGGAAGGGGGACGAACTGCTCCCGGGGAGTCGTTACCTCCCGGGGCCGTTCATCCCCCTTCCCCCGTCCCCCTTCCCCCGGTTCTTCTCGCCCTCCACGGGGGCCCCACCGCCCAGGCGCGGCCCACCTACAGCGGGACCTTCCAGTACCTGCTCTCGCGGGGCGTCGCGGTGCTCGACCTCAACTTCCGCGGCTCCACCGGCTACGGGAAGCGCTTCGTGCGGCTGGACGACCGGCGGCTCCGGCCTAACGCGGTGCGGGACATGGCCGGCGCCCTCGACTGGCTGGCGACCACGGGCGCGGTGGACGCGTCGCGGGCCGCGGCGATGGGCGGGTCGTACGGGGGCTACATGACCTTCGCCGCGCTGACCCAGCTCCCCGAGCGATTCCGCGCCGGCGTCGGGATCGTCGGCGTCTCGAACTGGGTGACCGCGCTCGAGGGCGCCTCGCCGCAGCTCAAGGCCGGGGACCGGGCCGAGTACGGCGACGTGGACGACCCCGAGGACCGCGCGTTCCTGGTGGAGCTGTCGCCGATCACCCACGTGCGGAACGTGCGCGCGCCGCTGATGGTGATCCACGGCGCCAACGACCCGCGCGACCCGGTGGACGAGGCCGACCAGCTCGTGCGGGCGATCCGCGAGCGGGTGGGGGGCGAGGTGGAGTACCTGCGCTTCCCGGACGAGGGGCACGGGATCCGGAAGCTGGCGAACCGGATCACGGCGTACCGGCGGGTGGCGGCGTTCCTGGAGCGGACGCTGGGGGGCGACGCGTAGCAGGGTGGCAGCGCCTAACGTCGGCGCCGCCACCCTGCTCGCTATGTCTGGTGCGTCGGGCCGCGAGGCCCGCGTGCTGCCGGCGTGCTGCCGGCGTGCTGCCGGCGTGCTGCCGGCGTGCTGCCGGCGTGCTACTGGTTTGCGGCCCTGCTCAGCGGACCGTCTTGAAGATCCCGCTGTTCGT
>DATFPD010000341.1:0-9340 GCA_035265005.1 Gemmatimonadaceae bacterium
CTCGGCCTTCGACTTCGGCGGGCGCGGACTCGACTTCTGCGCACCGGTGCCGCCGGCGGCCGGGCCGTGCTCGGCGCGCGGCCACCGGTGCTCGATGTACATGAGCAGCGGCGACGCCACGTAGATCGAGCTGAAGGTGGCGACGAAGATGCCGAAGAACATGACCCACGCGAACGGCCGGATCACCTCGCCGGCGAGGACTAGCAGCGCCAGCGTGGCGGCCAGGGTCGTTGCGTGGGTCAGCACCGAGCGGGGCAGCGTCTCGTTGATCGACCGGTTGAGGACCGCGCGCAGCTCGGCGAACGAGTACGTGCGCATCCGCCTCATGTTCTCCCGAACGCGGTCGAAGATGATGATGGTGTCGTTCATCGAGTAGCCGAGCAGCGTCAGGATCGCCGCGACCACGGTGAGCGACACCTCGAGGTGCGCGATCTTGATCAGCGTCAGGGTGACCAGGACGTCGTGCGCGGTGGAGAGCACCGCCGCCACGCCGAACCGCCACTCGAAGCGGAAGGCGAGGTAGACTAGCGTGACGAGCGACGCCAGGAGCATGGCGACCGCCGCCCCGCGCCGGAGCTCGCCGCCCACCTTCGGGCCGACCGACTCCGTGCGGACGACGGTGTAGTTCCCGACGCCGTACTTCGCGTCGAGCGCCGAGCGGATCTGGCCGGCGATGCCGGTCGCGCCGGACGCCGTGCCCCCCTGCGCCTCCGTCTGCGCCCGGTCCTGCGCGCGTACGGTGAACTCGCGCTCGGAGCCGAACTGCTGGATCTCCGCGTTGGCGATGCCGGCGCCGTTCAGCGTCTGCCGGATGTCGTCGACGTGGGGCGCGTTGCGGAAGCTCAGCTGCATCAGCGTACCGCCGGTGAACTCGATGCTCCAGTTCACGTTGGGACGGACCGCGTAGCTGGCGAGACCAATCAGGATCCACCCGACGGTGAGCGCGGCCGCCCAGCGCCACCACTTGATGAAGTCGTAGTTCGGGTTGTGGAAGATGCGCAGCATGGCAGTCTCTCTAGATGCTCAGCGTCTGCACCGCACCGCGATGGCGGTTCAGCCAGAGGAGGTAGAAGGTCTTGGTGACGAAGATCGCCGTGAACAGTGACGCGGCGATGCCGGCGATCAGGGTGACCGCGAAGCCCCGCACCGGGCCGGTGCCGTACTGGTACAGCACCGCGGCGGTCAGGATGGTCGTGAGGCTCGTGTCGACGATCGCGCTCATGGCGTGCCTGAAGCCCTCGTCGATCGAGGTGCGCACGGTCTTTCCGCGGTCCAGCTCCTCGCGAATGCGCTCGAACACCAGCACGTTCGCGTCCACCGCGATGCCGATCGAGAGCACGAAGCCGGCGAGGCCGGGGAGGGTCAGCACCGCCTCGAACATCGCCAGCACGGCGAGCGTGAACAGCACGTAGAGCACGAGCGCGCCGACCGCGAGCATCCCCGAGAAGCGGTAGTAGCCGACCATGATCAGCACCACCAGCGCGATCGCCACGAGGCCGGCGCGAATGCCGTCCTGCACCGAGTCGTCGCCGAGGCTCGGACCGATGTTCCGCACCTCGACCGTCTTGAGCGGCACCGGGAGCGCGCCGGCGCGCAGCACGACCGAGAAATCCTGCGCCGCCTTGAGATCCCGCCCGCCCATCGTGATCTGGCCGCGCGTGCCGATGGCGCTCTGAATCACCGCGGGTCGGTTCATGACGCGATCGTCCAGCACCGTGGCCAGGTAGTCCCGGATGTGCCGCGCCGTCTCGTTCTTGAAGCGGCGGCCGCCCTCGTTGTTGAGGGTGAAGGTGACCTTCGTGCCCTCGATCGGGTCGGTGGCCGGGTCCGCATCGGTCAGGAACTCGCCGGTCAGGATCGGCCGCTGGTCGAGGACGTAGAGACCGCTGTACCACCGCGTGCCCATCGAGACCGAGTCCGCCCCCAGGCGCAGCACCTTGCCCGGCGGCATCGCGGCCTGCACGTCGGACATCCCGAGCCAGGAGCGCACTTCGGCGTAATTGTCGCGCGGGATGAAGTACTCGCCCGGCATGCTACCGGGCGCCACGAGCTTGGCGAGCGGGCCGCCCGTCTGGGCGCCGAAGAGCGCCGTCGTGTCCGTGCTGTCCTTCTCGGTGCGCGTGCTGTCGCCCGGCTTCTTCGCGCTGTCGCCGCCCGCCGCGAACAGGCCGGTGAGGCCCTTGTTCGCGCTGTCGGCCTTCGCGTCGCCGGACGTCGCGCCCAGCCCCTTGGACTTCAGCACCTGGTCGAGCCGGGGGAGCGCCTTCTCCAGCGCCTGCGTCTCGTCCAGGATCTGGAACTGGAGGAACGCCGACTGCTTCACGAGTCGCTCGGCGCGCTCCGGGTCGTCGATGCCGGGGAGCTCGACGATGATCCGCTCCTCGCCCACCTTCTGGATCACGGGCTCGGCGACGCCGAACTCGTCGATGCGGTTGCGGATGACGCGGATCGCGTTCTCCAGCGCCTCGGACTTGTTCGCCACGGCGCCTCGCGACTCGTCCACCTCGAGCGCCATGTGCATCCCGCCCTGGAGGTCCAGGCCGCGCTTGAGATTGATGCGCTTGACCGTGTCCATCACGGCGGAGCTGTCGCTGCGGTAGACGAACTTGCCGGCGGCGTCTCGCGCGCGGACCAGCACCGGGCGCGGCCAGAGGGCACCGATCGAGAGCAGGACGAGGGCGACGATGACGCCGACGCGGACCTTCAGGTTGAACATGCTTACTGCGGAGAAGGTGGAAAGGTGGGAGCGGCGGATCTCAAGAAACTATTAAGGTTAGCCCGCTTCGAGCGGGCCGTCAACGAACACATCCGGCACAGCTAGCCACCTCGCAGCGACATCGCGGCCGGCGCCGCCGACAGCGCGCGCCGGGCCTGCGACGCGTCCTCGCGAAGCTGCGCCACCAGCGCTTCCGCACTCGGGAACGCGCGCGTCTCGCGCAGCCGCGCCAGGAAGTCGAGCCTCACGGTCGCGCCGTACAGCTCGGCCTGCACGTCGAACAGGTGCACCTCCAGCGACAGCGCGCTGTCGCCGAAGGTCGGGCGCGGGCCGAGGTTCATCATCCCGCCGAAGCTCCCGGCCGGGGTCTGCACCCGCACGGCGTATACACCGGCCGGCGGCAGAAGCTTCCTGGCCGACGGCCGCGCGATGTTGAGCGTCGGGAACCCGAGCAGTCGCCCCCGCTTGTCCCCGTGCGACACGGTGCCGCTCACCGAGTACGGCCGCCCGAGCTCACGCGCCGCGCGCTCGAGGTCGCCCTCGGTCACCGCCTGGCGAACGCTGGTGGAGGAGACTCGCGCGCCGCCCTCCAGCTCGACGGCCGGCACGACGTCCACCGAAAAGCCCTCGGCGGCGCCGAGCCTGGCGAGCATCTCCACGCTCCCCGCGCGGTCCCGCCCGAAGCCGTGGTCGAAGCCGATCACCAGCGCCCGCATGGCGAAGCGGGGACGCAGCACCTGAAAGACGAAGTCCTCGGCGGTGAACTCGGCCAGCGTACGCGTGAACGGCACCACCGCGCAGTAGTCGACGCCGCACGCGGCGAGCGCCTCCAGCTTCTCCTCGACCGTCGTCAGGAGGAGGGGTGCGCGATCCGGCTTCACCACGTCCGACGGGTGCGGGTCGAAGGTCACCACCAGACTGCGGAGACCGGTCTCCCGCGCGCGAGCGGTCAAACGCGCCAGGACGTCGTGGTGCCCCACGTGGACGCCGTCGAAGGTGCCGACGGTGACGACGCATCCAGGACCACCGGGCGGCAATCCGGAGCCCGCGTCGGCCACGCGCGCGCCCCGCCGCTCAGGCATCGCGAAGTACCACCCGAGGCTGCCACCGGTCGCCCTTTCGCTCGGCGACCGCTACCAGCCGCCGGTCGCGCTCGTCGACCAGTGCGGCGCGCACGCCGCCGACGCTCGTTGGCACCGCCATCCCGCGCGTGACTCTGTTCACGCCTTCGGGGTCGAGCGTCTCCACCGCCACGGCGCCCAATCCCTCGAGCGGAGAGCGCAACGCCTCGCGCCCGCGCTCGCCGAGCTCCGCGAACGGGACCGCGTCCGCTACGTCGAACGGACCGCTCCGGGTGCGGCGGAGGCTCGTGAGATGCGCGGCGCTCCCGCTCAGCCGCCCCAGGTCGCGGGCGAGGCTCCGGATGTACGTGCCGCCCGAGCAGACGACCGAGACCTCGGCTTCATCGGCGCGAAGCGCGTGAACCGTCCAGCCGTGCACCGTGACTCGCGCCGCGCGCAGCTCCAGCGGCTGTCCGCGGCGCGCGGCGTCGTAGGCGCGCTCGCCGCCGACCTGCTTGGCGGAGTAGGCGGGCGGAACCTGATCGAGCTCGCCGGTCAGGCGCTCGATGCCGGCGCGGACGGCGTCCGGCCGCGGAAGGGGAGCGATCGCCGTCACGACGCCCGTGAGGTCGTCGGAGGTCGTCTCGGCGCCAAAGCGAATCGTGGCGTCGTAGCCTTTCGGCTCGCCGTCCACGTAAGGGGCGAGACGGGTGGCGCGGCCGATGAGCAGGACGAGAAGGCCGGTCGCGAACGGGTCGAGTGTGCCCAGGTGGTCGATGCGGCGCTCTCGAAGCGCGCGTCGCGCGCCCTGAACGACGTCGTGCGACGTCACCCCCGCCGGCTTGTCGACGAGGAGGAGCCCGTCCTCAGGCGGCGGGCTCGCCATCGCCGCTCGCGCGCCCCGCGTCGGGTTGGTCACCGGCGGGCCCGCCCGCCAGATCCGCCGGTGCGTCGACGCCGGACGGCTGCTTGATCTGGTTCAGCAGCGTCTCGATGCGCGCCGCCCGCGCGATGCTCTCGTCGGCGCGGAAGGCGATCTCGGGCGCCAAGCGGAGCCGGAGCGCGCGACCGATACGGCCGCGAAGGTGGCCGGCGACGGCCTCCAGTCCCTCGAAGGTCGCGCGCTTCTCCTCCTCGCTCCCCAGCACGCTGACGAAGACGCGGGCGTGGCGGAGGTCGCGCGTGAGCTCGACGCCCGTCACCGTCACCATGCCGACGACGCGCGGGTCCTTGACCCCCTCGGCGAGAAAGGTCGCGATCTCTTCCCGGATGGCCTCGCCGACACGGTCGGAGCGGCGCGGACTGCTTGGCATGAGAACGAAGTGCGGGTGCGCGGCGCCGGACCGCTCACCGGACCGCTCAGAGGAAGCTCGTGACCGAGTCGACGATGCGGCAGAAGGGATTGCCTTCGACGAACCGGTCGACCTTCTCGAGCACGGACTCGGCGTGCCGCCGGTCGGACGAGACGAGGCAGGCTGTCAGCTCGGCCGTCTGCCAGGCGTCCTGCTTGCCGGTCTCGGCGACCGAGACGTTGAACTCGTTGTGCAGGCGGTCCTTCATGCTCTTGATGACGGACCGCTTGTCCTTCAGCGAGTGCGCTCCTGGCAAATGCAGCTGCCAGGAGCGCACGGCGATCACCATGCTCAGGTGCTTTCGAGGGTGCGCGCGACTTCCTCGGTACGGAAGCACTCGATCACGTCGCCGACCTTGATGTCGTTGAAGTTCTCGATGCCGATACCACACTCGAAGCCTTCGCGCACCTCGGTCACGTCGTCCTTGAACCGACGCAGCGACGCGAAGTTCCCCTCGTAGATCTGCGAGCCGTCGCGGATGACGCGCGCCTTGCCCTTGCGGTTGATGATCCCGTTCCGGACGTAGCACCCCGCGATCGTCCCGATGCGGGCGACCTTGAAGGTCTCGCGCACCTCGGCCTCGCCGAGGATGACCTCGCGATGCTCGGGACGCAGCATCCCCTGGAGCGCGGCGCGGACGTCGTTCACCGCCTCGTAGATGATGCGGTACAGCTTGATGTCCACTCCCTCGCGCTCGGCGGCCGCGCGCGCCTTGTTGTCCGGGCGCACGTGGAAGCCGACGATGATCGCGCCGGACGCCTTGGCGAGGAGGATGTCGCTCTCCGTCACCGCGCCCACGCCGCGCTGAATCACCTCGACACGAACTTCGGCGTTCGAGAGCTGCTGCAGCGCGTCGGCGAGCGCTTCCGCCGGGCCGCCCTGGTCGGCCTTGATGAGCAGCTTGAGCGTGCGGACCTCGCCCGCCTGGGCCTGCGTCATGAAGTCCTCGAGCGAGACGACGCCCTTGCTCGTGCGGCGGCTCTTGGCCTCGCGGTCGAGGCGCTCGCGGCGCTGGGCGATCTCGCGCGCCTCGGTGGCGTCTTCCACGACCAGGAACTGGTCGCCGGCCATCGGGACGCCGGTCATGCCGAGCACCTGCACCGGCACCGCCGGCCCGGCCGACTTCACCGGCTTGCCGCGCTCGTCGAGCAGGGCGCGGACGCGGCCGGAGAAGAGCCCGCAGATGAAGTCCTCGCCCACGCGCAGGGTGCCGTTCTGCACGAGCACCGTCGCGACCGGACCCTTCCCCGGGTCCAGCTGCGCCTCGACGACCGTGCCGGTGGCGCGGCGGTCGGGGTTCGCCTTGAGATCGAGGATTTCGGCCTGGAGCAGGATCTGATCGAGCAGCTCGGAAACGTTGGTGCCCTTCTTCGCCGAGATCTCGGTGGAGAGCGTGGTGCCGCCGAAGTCCTCGAGCACGACGCCGTGCTGGAGGAGCTCCTGCTTCACCTTCATCGGGTTCGCGGTCGGCAGGTCGATCTTGTTGATCGCGACGATCATCGGGACGCCGGCGTTCTTGGCGTGCGAGATCGCCTCGATCGTCTGCGGCATGACCGAGTCGTCGGCCGCGACGACCAGCACCACGATGTCCGTCACCTGCGCGCCGCGTGCGCGCATGGCGGTGAACGCCTCGTGGCCGGGCGTGTCGAGGAAGGTGATCTCGCGCCCGTCGGGGAGCGTGACGTGGTACGCGCCGATGTGCTGCGTGATGCCGCCGGCCTCGCCCGCGACGACGGTCGCCTTCCGGATGAAGTCGAGCAGCGACGTCTTCCCGTGGTCGACGTGACCCATGATCGTGACGATCGGCGGACGCGGTTCCAAGTCCTCCGGCAAATCCGCTTCCGCCGTCGTGACGCCTTCTTCGGCCTGATAGGCATCTTCACGAACCGCCTGGAAGCCGAACTCGCCGGCGATCAACTCGATCTGGTCGAAGTCGAGACGCTGGTTGATCGTCACCATCATCCCGAGGTTCTTGAACGCGAACGCGACGATCTCGGTCGGGCGGATCTTGAGGATCTGCGCCAGCTCGCTGACGGTGATGAACTCGTTGACGCGCACCGTGGTGCGCTCGCGTTCGGCGTCCGCCGCGCGCAGGGCGGCGAGCTCCTCGCGCGTTGGACCTTCGTCGTAGCGGCCGCGCGTACGGCGCCCCGCGCCGCGCATCGCGCTCATCGTCTTGCTGATGTTGGCCGTCACCGCCTCTTGGTCCACGGCCCCTCGCTTCCCCTTCTTGCCCCGACGCCCGCCGGCCGGCGGCGCGCCGGCCCCGGGGCGCGGCCGATCGCCACCGCCTTGCTGTCCTGGGCGCTGCTCATCGCGACGCGCCGGTGCGGATCCGGCACCCGGAATTCCGCGGGCGACAGGCTGCAGCGGCGGGAAGGACGTGCCGGGGCGCTGGCGCGGCGCGCCAGGCACGATCGGCGCCGGACGCGGCGCTCCGGGGACGATCGGGCGTGGCCGCAGCCGGTCGTCTGACGTCGGCGCGGCCGGCGCGGGGCGCGGCGGGGCCGGTGGCTGGTGGGCAGGCGGCTGCACGGCCGCGGGCGCGGGTGCAGCGTCGCTCTCGCGCGGCTCGACGGGAAGCGGCGCCGCCACGGCCGCCGCTGCGTCCGCGACAACCACGTGCGGTGGCTGAGACGCGGGCGGCGCCGGCGGCGCCTCGTCGCGTTGGGTCGGCGGCGCCACCGCTTCCTCGTCGCGGGGCGGAGCCATGCCCGGGTGGTCCGGCAGGTGCACCGACGGCTCGGCCGGAGCGACTACGGCAACCTGCGACCCGGCCGCGGCGACATCGATGGTGCCCATTCCGGGCACGTCTGCCGCGCGGCGGCGGCGCACTGTGGACGCAGCGGATGCCGCAGTCGCAGGCGGGGCAGCCTCCGGTACCTCGGCGGCCGCGGCCACTGCCCCGCGCCGGCGGCGCGGCGGGGATGGCGGCGCGGCCTGGCGTTCCGCCCGAACGCGCTTCTCGCGCTCCCACCGGGCGCGGACGCGGGCGACCTGGTCGTCCGTCAACTGGCTCAGGTGGCTGAGAACGGGCACGTCCATCGAGCGCAAAAGGTTGATGACCTCGTCGCTCGTGATGCCAAACTCTCCCGCCATGTCATGAACACGCAGCTTACTCAAACCACCCTCCTAGGGAGCCCTGCCGGCGTCCGAACGGGGATCGCCCGCGCGATTCGCGTCCACCAGCTTCCGTATGCCACGGGCCAAAGCCTGGTCGAGGATTCCGACCACGGCCGTCGCCTCGCGCCCGACCGCGGCGCCCAAGTCGGCTGCGGTTGGCCCTTCCACGTACCCGATCCGCCGTGCATCGAGCAGCGGCACGATCTTCTGTAAACTATGGTGCGACGCGTCGGGTGCGACGACCGCGTACGCGAGCTTGTCCCTCAGCGCCGCATCGCGGACTTGCTGGACCCCGACGACCGCCCCCCGCCCGCGCAGGCCGAGCCCGATCAAGCCCAGGAGTTTACGCTGGGTGTGGGCGTCCACGCTAGGCGTTTCCGCTCAGGGCGACCGCCAACGTCGAACCATTACGCGTTCGCACCGTCCCGTCCGGTCTCGGCCGGGGCTTCGCCTTCGGCCCCGGTGTCCTCCTCTGTCGTGAGCTCGTCGAGGAAGGCCATGAGCCGATCCGCCTCCTCGGGAGCGATGCCCGGCAGCCGGAGAAAATCCTCCCGCTCCAGATCGATGATGTCGTTCAGCGTCCGGTAGCCGCCCTCCTCGAGTACGGCCACGGTCGCCGGCGACATCCCCTCGATCTCCGAGAGCTTGACGTCGGCGGCCGCGTCCTGCTCGCTCGGCAGCGGCGCGAAGAGCGGCGAGTCGCCGCCGCGCTCCAGCCACTCGCGGCTCGAATACAGGTCGATCTTCCACCCGGTGAGCTCGGAGGCCAGCCTAACGTTCTGCCCGTTGCGGCCGATGGCGAGCGAGAGCTGATCCTCGTCGACGACGGCCTGGATGGTCTTGTTCGCGTGGTCGCTGAATACGCGCGCGACGCGCGCCGGCGCCAGGGCGAGCTTGGCGAAGCGCTCCGGGTCGGCCGACCATGGCACGATGTCGATGCGCTCTCCACTCAGCTCGTTGACCACGGCCTGTACGCGCGAGCCCTTGAGCCCGACGCACGCGCCGACCGGGTCGATCGAGTCGTCGCGGGAGAACACGGCGATCTTCGTCCGGCTCCCCACTTCGCGGGCCGCGGCGCGGATCTCGAC
>DATFPD010000342.1:0-4914 GCA_035265005.1 Gemmatimonadaceae bacterium
CCCTGCCAGCCGTTGTTGTCCCACGACTTGATCGCGCCGACCGCGGGGTTGAAGCGCGTGGCGAGCGAGCGGCTCGCCTCCAGCACCACGTCCCGGTAGTGCTCGTTCTTGGTCAGCAGGTAGCCGTGGCCGAAGCTGTCGAAGACCATGAAGCCGAGGTCGTGCGTGGTCGTGACCGTCTTGAGGCCCTCCAGCCCATCGGTCCACCGCTCGCCTAACGTCCGCCACTCCGCGTCGCCGGTGAGCTGGTACATGTACCAGAGCGTGCCGGCGAAGAAGCCGCTCGTCCACTCGCGCGCCGGCCGCTGCTCCCAGCTCCCGTCGGCGCGGGTGATGCGCGGGTACCCGTCGCGGGGGTCGAGCGTGGTCGCGCTCCGGCGCAGCCGCTCGGCGGCGAACTGGAGGGCGCGGTCGGCGACCGTGTCCGGCGTTTCCCTTCGCACGTCGGCAGCGGCGCGCGCGGCCGAGCGACAACCGGAGCCCGCGCCGCCGAGCAGGGCGGCGGAGAGGAGCAGGCGCGCGGCTCGGCGGCCGCGGACGACGAGGGTCATGGCGTGTCCGGGAACAGGAAGCGAGAGCGGTGCGTGCGCGTCAGATCGGCGGGCAGTCGCCGAAGCGCGGCCGCGAACGTCGTGTCGGCGATCGCCGCCGCGCCGCGGCGCAGTGGCAGGAGGAAGACATCCGGCGTCGCCGGCGTCACCTGTGCGGTCGGCCACGGTGTAGCAGGGTTCGCGTACGTCGCGACGAAGCGGAGCGCGGCGGGGATGCTTCCGCCGCTTGGCGCCACGTGGCCCCACAGGTCCACGCCGACGTGCCGTCCCATCTCGGCGAGCTGGGTGAAGGCGTCCAGGTTGAAGAGGCTGTAGTGCAGCGGGCGCGTGCGCTCCAGCTCCAGCTTCTGCTTCCCGTCGGCCGCGATCTGCGAGGCGACGCGCGCCGTCGCGCTGCGGCCGATCACCTCGCGCGCGACCGCGCTGTCGCCGACGAACAGCGCCAGCGCCGCCACCTGCGCGTCGTACCAGGTGCCGTGGTTGTTCTCGGCGGCCGCCTCGTCGCGCCCGTTCTCGCTCGTGCGCAACCAGCTCAGGTAGTCGCGGCACCACGCCACCACGGCGTCGCGGTCACTTTCCGCCCATCCGGGCGCGCCGTCGAGCAGCCGCAGCGCGTCCACGAGCTGCGGGATGTGCCGCGTGTCGATGATCCCCGTGCCACGCCCCTCGTTCACACCGAGCACCGCCTGCGCGAAGCGAAGATTTGGATTCATCCGCGTCGCCGAGTCCACGAACCAGACGCGAAGCAGCTCGCCCGCCTTGCTCGAGTACCTGGCGTCGTCGGACAGATGATATGCGAACGCGAGCGCCTCGACGGCGTCCTCCATCTGCTGGAAGCGCGTCCCGTCGTGGTCCAGCCGGCTGTCCGGGTTGACCTCGCCGTCGCGGCGTACGTACGGCAGCCCGCCGGGCCTTGTGGTGTCCGGCCACCAGTACGGCGCCAGGCTCATGAAGTCGTGCTTGTCGCCGCTCGGCGGCGTCTTCCGCTTCCGCATCACCGTCGGCGGCTCCAGCGCCAGCGCGCTGTCGGCCGAGCGGAGCAGCGCGTCGTACGCCGGGCGCAGCACCGTGTCGCCCCCGAGCAGCCGGGCCTTCGCCGCCGCGAGCTGGTCGCCGCGTCCCAGGATCAGCCTCGGCGCGGGCCCGTCGGGCGCAACGCGCGGCTGAACGAACGTCGAGTTCGTCGCGCACCCCGCGGCGACCGTGACGAGCAGCATGACGCCGCGCCTGACGAGCGAGATCACGACACAACCTCCCCACTCTCGGCGCCGCGGGCGATCCCCTCCCACAGCCCCTGGAGGTAGGTCGCGCCGAGTGCGCGGTCGTAGAGTCCGTAGCCGGGTCGGCCGCGCTCGCCCCAGATCATGCGGCCGTGGTCCGGGCGCATCGGCCCCGCGAAGCTGGTGTCGACCAGCGCGCGCAGCACGCCGTACATGTCCACGTCGCCGAGCTCGCTCGGGTGCGGCGCCTCGTGGAAGCGGCGCGGGCCGGTGTGCTTCACGTTGCGGCAGTGCGCGAAGTGGATGCGGCCCATCTCGCCCAGCCGGCGCGCCATCGCCGGCAGGTCGTTCGACGGGTCGGCGCCCAGCGAGCCGGTGCAGAAGGTGACGCCGTTGGCCGGGCGGTCCACCAGCCGCACCAGCCGCTCCAGCGCCGCGCCGCTGGTGACGATGCGCGGCAGGCCGAAGATCGACCACGGCGGGTCGTCGGGATGGATAGCCATCCGCACGCCGGCGCTCTCCGCGGCTGGCACGACGCGCTCCAGGAAGTACGCGAGGTGCTCCCAGAGCCGCTCCTCGGTCACGTCTCGGTAGGCGGCCAGCAGGGCCTGGAGCGTCGCCGCATCGTAGGCCGTCGCCCACCCCGGCAGGTCGCCGGTGCCGCGCGAGAGGTCGATCCGCGACAGCGCCGCGTCGTCGTAGGAGAGCGCGGTGGACCCGTCCGGCATCGGCATCGCCAGGTCGGTGCGCGTCCAGTCGAAGATCGGCATGAAGTTGTAGCAGAGCACCGGAACGCCGAGCTCGCCCATGTGCCGCACGCTCTCGCAGTACCGGTCGATCAGCGCGTCGCGCGTCGGGCGCCCGAGCTTGATGTCCTCGTGCACGGGGATGCTCTCGACCACCGCCAGGCGCAGCCCGGCGGCGTCCACGCGCTCGGCGAGCCTCGTCAGGCGGTCCAGCGGCCAGGCGTCGCCCACCGGCACGTCGTACAGCGCGCTCACCACGCCGCGCACGCCGGGGATCTGCCGCACGTACTCGAGAGGGATCGGGTCGTCCGGCCCGAACCAGCGGAAGGTCATCTGCATGTTGGTCTCTACCGCCCGTCGATGATGATCCTGGCCCCGTTCAGCTCCTGCGTCCGCGCGACGATCACCGCCCGCTCGCCGCGCCGCGGGGGCTCCAGCTCGATCGCCGCGCGCCCGTTCGCCGCCTCGATGGCGCGGCTCCCGGTCGGGGTGCCCATGTCGGCCAGCAGACGACCGCCGCCGCTGTGGTCGAAGTAGATGCGGTCGCTCGCGTCGAGGCTCGGGCGCCCCTGCGCGTCCACCAGCGTCGCCTCGACGAGCAGGCGGCCGCCGGGCAGCGGGCGCGACGTGAGCCGCACGCCCTGCGGTCGGCCCGCCTGCTGGCTCGTGTACCGCACGGCGAGCGAGTCGGCGACACCGCGCTCCCCGTCCCCCGTGCAGCGGGCGACGAGCGCGTTGGGCCCCTGCGCGAACGCGACGTCCCAGCGCAGCCCCTGCGCCGGGAAGTCGTCCCGCACGCGGCGCCTGACGCCAAGACTCGCGCCATTCGCCGTCAGCTCGACCGTCGCGCAGTTGCTGTAGACGCGCACGCTCCGCGGCCGCCCCGCCGGCCCCGCGCGCTCGGTCCACGTGTGCGAGACGATGTAGGCGAACTTCGGGGACGCGGTCCAGTAGCTCTTGAACACGTAGTACGCGTCCTTGGGCGTCCCGTCGCGCGTCAGCAATCCCTTCTGGTTCACGTAGGGGATGGGGTTCTCCGGACGGAGCGGCGTCGCGAAGTCCTTGAACACCCACTGCGCGTTGCCCGTCAGCCAGTCCTGCCGCTCGCTCACCGAGAGGTGCCAGTCGAGCAGGTCTGTCTGGTAGCTCTCGCTCCAGTCGCCCTCGCGCGCGATGTTGGCGACGGGCTTCCCCACCGCCTCCTCGAACCCCGCGTCGATGCGCAGGCCTTCACCCGAGATCGGCGTCTCGGTGTGCCGGCCGAAGTGCGCGTCCGCGCCGTACTCCATGTGGAAGAACCGCGGGAACTTCGCGTGCGCCTCGGCGATGGCCTGCTCGTAGCCGCGGTACACGCCCCGGTACCACCCCGCCCAGATCGACGGCGAGTAGACGTCGACGACGTCCGCGCCCGCGTCGAACTTGCGCATCGCCGTCGGGCGCGACGGGTCCAGCTCGCGCGCGATCGCCTTCAGCTCGCCGAGGAACGCGCGCAGCGAGTCCGGGCGCCCGCTGTTCGGCTCCTCCACCAGGTCGGCGACCTCGTTGCCGAGCGACCAGAGGATGATGCTCGGGTGTCTCGCGTTCTGGGCGATCTGCTCGCGCAGCAGCCGCCGGGTGTTCTCGCGCCACGCCGCGCTGGACGGCAGGCCGCCGCGGTCCCACGGCAGCTCGTCCCAGAGCAGCAGCCCCAGCGAGTCGGCGGCGCGGTACACCTCCGGGTCCTGCGGGTAGTGCGCGAGCCGCACGAAGTTCGCGCCCATCGCCTTGATCATCTCGAGGTCGCGGCGGTGAATCTCGTTCGGCACCGCGGCGCCGTAGCCCGCGTGCTCCTCGTGGCGGTGCGTCCCGCGCAGCAGCAGCCGCTCTCCGTTGAGGTAGAACGGCCCGTTGGCGCGGAACTCGAACCAGCGGAAGCCGACGTGCTGGTACCAGGCGTACGTTTCCTCGCGCCCGCGACTGAGCGCTACGGTCAGGCGGTACAGCGTCGGTGACGCCGGCGACCAGAGCCTCGGTGCGCGAACGGCGGGAAGCTCGAGCAGCGCCTCGGCGACCGTGTCACCCGTCAGGGCGACGGCGCGGGTGCGCGCGCGGACGTCGCGCCCGTCGGGTCCGGTGAGCACCGCGTCGACGGCGTACTCGCCGCGCAGCCGCTCCGGGTTCGCCAGGACGACGCGCGCCGTCGCCCGCGCGCGATCGCGGCTCACCTCGGGCGTCCGCACGTCGACGCGGCTCACCCGCACCGGCGGCACGACCTCGAGCCAGACGTCCCGCGTCAGCCCGCCGTAGATGGTGAAGTCGGACCGGTGCGACGGGATCAGCTCCGGGTCGTCGGTGTTGTCGACCCGCACCAGGACGTCGTTAGGTCCGTCCCGCCGCACCAGCGGCGTCACGTCGAGC
>DATFPD010000343.1:0-5190 GCA_035265005.1 Gemmatimonadaceae bacterium
CCGCTCGTGCTCTACGCGGTGAACGGCGTGATGCCGATCGCGCTCTGCGCGCGCGCCGGGATGTGGTGGGCGGTGGTGCTCGGCACGCTGGCGATGGGCGTCCCGCTGGCGCTGGCGGCGGGCTCGCGCCGCGGCGCGGCGGCCGGTTCGCCACGCGGCACGGCCGCGCGCGCGGCGCTGGCCGGGGACTGACCGGCCCGATGCGGATCGTCGTCATCGGCGCCGGGTTCGGAGGGCTGGCGGCCGCCATCCGGCTGCGCGCGCAGGGGCACGACGTGACGCTCGTCGAGCGCCGCGACAAGCCTGGCGGGCGGGCGTACGTCTTCGAGCAGGACGGCTTCGTCTTCGACGCCGGGCCCACCATCATCACCGCGCCGTGGCTGATCCACGAGCTGTTCGAGCTCGCTGGCCGCCGCACCGACGACTACGTCTCCCTGGTGCCGCTCGACCCGTTCTACAACGTCCGCTTCGAGGACGGGTCGGTCTTCCGCTACACCGGCCGCCGCGGAGACGTGGTGGACGAGGTGGGGCGATTCAACCCGGACGACGTGCCGGGCTACCTGCGCTTCGCCCGGCACGCCGACGAGATCTTCCGCGCGGGCATGGCGCTGATCGACCAGCCGTTCACCCGGCTCGGTGACATGGCGCGGGTCGTCCCCGACCTGGTCCGGCTGCGGGCGGACCGGTCGGTGGCGGCGCTCGTCGAACGGCATCTGCGCGACGAGCGGCTCCGGCAGGTCTTCAGCTTCCACCCGCTGCTCGTCGGGGGGAACCCCTTCCGGAGCACGGCGATCTACGCGCTCATCCACACGCTCGAGCAACGCTGGGGCGTGTGGTTCGCGATCGGCGGCACGGGCGCGCTGGTCCGCGCGCTGGCCCGGCTGTTCGAGGAGCTGGGCGGCACGCTGCTGCTGGACGCCGGTGCCGAGGAGATTGCCGTGGACCCGCGGACCGGGCTCGCCACCGGCGTTAGGCTCGCGGGCGGCGTGTGGCTCCCCGCGGACGCGGTGGTGAGCAACGCCGACGTCGCCTACACGTACCTCAAGCTCGTGCCGCCGGCGGCGCGCCGACGGTGGACGGACCGGCGGGTGCGGCGGCAGCGCTACTCCATGTCGCTGTTCGTCCTCTACTTCGGCACCGACCGCCGGTACGAGGACGTGGCGCACCACGAGATCCTGATGGGCCCGCGCTACCGCGGCCTGCTGGACGACATCTTCACGCACAAGCGCCTGGCGCGCGACTTCTCGCTCTATCTGCACCGCCCGACGGCCACCGACCCCTCGCTCGCCCCGCCGGGGTGCGACGCGTGGTACGTCCTCTCGCCCGTCCCGCACCTTGGCGGCGGCACCGACTGGGCAACTGCGGCGAAGCCGTACCGCGACGCGATCGTGCGCTATCTTGAGGAGCGCTACCTGCCGGGGCTCAGCCGCCACATCGTCACCGAGCGCGCCGTGGACCCGCGCTACTTCCGGGACGAGCTGAACAGCCACCTCGGCAGCGCCTTCTCGGTGGAGCCCATCCTGACGCAGTCGGCCTGGTTCCGCCCGCACAACCGCAGCGAGGACGTGCCGAACCTCTACTTCGCCGGCGCCGGCACGCACCCCGGCGCCGGCATCCCGGGTGTGCTCAGCTCGGGCAAGATCGTGGCGGAGATGATCGGGCGGGCGGAGTCGGAAGGCGAGGCGGCGGTCCGGCGCGAGGTGTCACTGCGGCCCTGAGGGGCCTGCTCTCAGAACGCGATGCCGACCGACAGCCGCGCCGTCGGGTACGCGCGGGCGACGAGGAAGTCGGAGTCGAAGAACTCGTCCTCGCGCATGATGAGCCGCTTCGCGCCGGCGCCGAGCGAGACCGCGAAGCGCTCGTCCCGGCCCAGGAGCCAGTTGTAGTCGAGCTCGAAGCCGATCTTGCCGGCGGTGGTGGTCCTCCGCTCGAATGTCGCGCTGCCGACGTAGACCTCGTTCGTCAGGCTGGCGACGCCGCCCGTGAAGCCGAAGGAGAAGCCGCGCAGCGGCTCGGCGCCCGGATAGTAGCGGAACTTGAGCTCCGCCGAGAGGTAGCGATCGCGGTCGCCGCGCGAGCCGTCGTAGTAGTCGCCGTCGTCGTACTCGTCGAGCCACGCGGTCGCGCCGATGCCGAACGTCGTCGTCTCGGAGATGCGGCGCTCGTACTCCGCCGCGTAGAGCCCGATGATCGACGACACGGGCTGGATCGACAATACCTGCGCGCGCGCGGGGGCGAGCCGCGCGGTCGCCACCTGCGCCGCCGCGGCGCGAGACGCGCTGGCGAGAGCGACGGCGGCGAGCGTCAACGTGGCGGCGGCAACGGTACGGCGGAGCGGCATGCGGACCTCGAGGAAGCGGGACGACGATTCGTTAGGTGTGCCGGCCGGACAGGCAGGGTGCGCGCCACCGCGCCGCCCCGAGCCAACCGCGCCCGCCACCGAAACTTATGTCCGCCGGCGTGACCTCGCCGTCCCCTCGGGAGGACGGCGCGTGTCTCGACTCCGTGTACGCCCGAACGGCAGGCGGGCGGGTCCCGGAGGACCCGCCCGCGCAGTCACCGGCCGACCCGGGCGGGCTGCCGCGCTACTGCCCGCCGGATGCCGCGGCGGCCGCCGGCTTTGCCGCCGCGGGATTGGCCGCGACATCGGCCGCCGCGCCGGCATTCCCGGCCTTCCCGGCCTTCGGGTCGACCGACGAGGTGCGCACCGGGCCGCCGGCGCAGGTCACGCGGACGTGCTGCGGGGTGTAGATCCCCCAGGTCAGCGTGCTCACCAGACCGTTGACGAAGCTCTGCTCGGTCACCACCTGCGCGACCCCCTGGGTGCACTGGCCGCCGACGTTGATAGGCTCTGGCGGGGGCACCAGGCCGTAGACGAAGTAGTTGACGAACGGCTTGTCGACGGTCGTCGGGGTCGGCGGGGCGCCGGTGTTCACGGTGATCCGATAGCAGCCGCCGAGCAGCACGACCGCCGCGGTGAGCGCGAGATATGAGCGACGCATGGCAAGTCCTCTCATGGGTGGGGGGCGCCGTCAGAACTGCACGAGCACGCGGGCGCCGCTCTGCTTCGATTCCGCGATCGCCGCCTCGACCGCCGCCTCGCGCTCGGCCTGCGTGGCGTCGGACGCCACGCGGTGCACGCGGTCGGTCGGGAGCAGCTCGCCGGTGCCTGACGCGCAGGTGATGGTGACCGCCCGCGGCGAGTAGATGCCGATCGTGATGAAGTTGACGAGGCCGTTCGCGAAGGTCTGCTGGGTCTCCACGCGCGCCACGCCCTGCGGGCACTGCGTGGCGGTGTTGATCTCCTCGGCGGCCACGAGGCCCCAGAGGAAGGTGCTGGTCCAGGGACGTTGAATGGTCGTCGTGCCGGCGGGCCGGCCGGTCTCGACGATGGCATGGTAGCACGCGCCGGTGCTCAGCCCGAGCACCAGAACGGCCGCTCTCGCGATGTGTCGCATGGCAATCACTCCGATGTGGGTAGTACCTGCGGAGGCGCTCGGCGGCCGGACGGCGGGCGCGAGCGGCGGGAGAATGCGTTGCACGGGATGGCCGCGCAAGCCCTTTGCGCGGCGACCCTCCTGACCGTTCGTGCGGGTTGGCGGTGCCGAGCGCGCGCCTAGCTTTCGGCCCGTGGCGTCCGCGCGACCCCTCTGGGGGCCAGGCGCAACGGTCGCTTGCGGTTGCACGCCCCGTTACCTTTCTCGCATGGACATCGAGATCAGCACGAAGAAAAGCGAGGGGAGCGAGCGCCTGCTGCAGGTGAGCGTGCCGGTGGAGACCGTGCGCGCCGCCGAGGACCGGGCCGCACGCCGGTACGCCTCGCAGGTCCGCCTGCCCGGCTTCCGCCCGGGGCATGCGCCGGCCGCCATGGTGAAGAAGCGCTTCGCCGACGCGATCCGGCAGGAGGCGCTCGAGGCGCTGGTGCAGGACGCCTACAAGGAAGTGCTCGAGCGCGAGAAGCTGAAGCCGATCGCCCAGCCGCACGTGCACGACCTGAAGTTCGACGAGGGCGCGCCCCTCACGTTCGAGCTGCACGTGGAGGTGCGCCCGGAGATCGAGCTGCCGCGCACCCACGGCTTCCGCGTCAGGCGGCCGGCGGGCTCGGTGACGGACGAGCAGGTGCGCGAGCAGATCGACCAGATCCGCGACCAGCGCGCGACCTGGTCGCCGGCGGAGGACCGCCCGGCGCCGGGCGACCAGGTGACGGTGCTGCTCTCCACCGCCGACGAGAGCGGCGCGATCCCCGAGGGGCGCGAGTACCGCCTGGTGCTCGGAAGCGGGCAGGCGATCCCGGGGATCGAGGAGCTGATCATGGAGGCCACGCCGGGCCAGACGGTCGAGCGGCCGGTGAAGTGGCCGGACGACTTCCCGGACGAGGCGCAGCGGTCGCAGACCAAGACCGTGCGCGTCACGCTCAAGGACGTGAAGCGCAAGACGGTCCCGGAGCTGGACGACGCCCTCGCGCGCGAGGTGGGCGACTTCGACTCGCTGGACGCGCTGTCGACCGCGGTGCGGGGCGACCTCGAGCGCCACGTCGAGCGCGAGGCCGAGTCGACGGTGCGGCAGCAGCTGCTGGACGAGATCATCGGCGCCAACCCGTTCGACGTGCCGCCGACCTGGGTGCGGCAGCTCACCGAGGCGTACGCGCAGGCGTACCAGGTCCCCGAGGACGAGCGCGAGCGCTTCACCGAGGAGTTCAAGCCGATGGCGGAGCGTCAGGTGCGGCGCGACATGGTGATCGACACGATCGCGCAGCGCGAGGGACTGGCGGCGACCGAGGCCGAGATCGACGACCGCGTGGCCGAGACGGCGCGCAAGCGCAACACCGACCCGGGGCAGGTCTACGCCTCGCTCCAGAAAGCCGGCCGCCTGCCCGAGATCGAGCGCAGCGTGACCGAGGACAAGGTATTCGCCTGGCTGATGGAGAAGAACACGGTTGAGACGGAGTGATCGCTGCGTCCTGCGTGCTGCGTCTTGCGTCCTGACGGCCCCGGGAGGCATCCCGAGGCACCTGGGACGCAGCACGCAGCACGCAGGACGCAGCCCGGGAAACCCGAGCACTGAGACACCCTAGGACCATGGCAACGATCTACCCCCCGTACATCATCGAGCGGTCGAGCCGCGGCGAGCGGACGTACGACATCTTCTCGCGGCTGTTGATGGACCGGATCATCTTCCTCGGCACGCCGA
>DATFPD010000344.1:0-8658 GCA_035265005.1 Gemmatimonadaceae bacterium
CAGAGCTCCCGCTCCGCACCCGCGCGCGCCGCGCGGGACTTCTCTACCTCGTCGCGGGCGTGAGCGTACCGTTCGCGCTCCTCCACGTGCCCGGCGCACTCTTCGTCGTCGGCGACGCCGCGGCGACCGCCGATCGGATCGCCGCCTCCGCGGGGCTCGTGCGGATGGCGATCGCGAGCGAGCTACTCCACTGCACCCTTCTGTTCGTCGCCGTGCTGGCGCTGTATCGGCTCTTCCGCGACGTGAGCCAGCCCCTGGCGACGCTGATGGCCGCGCTGATCCTCGCCGCGGTGCCGATCCAGCTCGCGAGCGTCGGCAACTACGCGGCCGCCCTGATGCTGACGAGCAAGGCGAGCTGGCTGGGCGCGTTCACCAGGGGGCAGCTCGACGCGCTCGCGTACATGTTCTTCCGCCTCCACGCCACCGGCCTCCAGGTCGCGCAGGTGTTCTGGGGGGCGTGGCTCTTCCCGTACGGCCTGGTGGCGATGCGCTCGGGCTTCATCCCGCGCTGGGTCGGTGCCGCGCTCCTCGTCGCGGGCGTCGGCTTCGTCGTCGCGTCCGCGATGACTCTCTTCTTCCCCGCGTACTGGGCGGCCGTGCGGCCGGTGGCCACGCTCCTGATGGCGGGCGAGCTGCCGATGATCGTCTGGCTGATCGGCTGGGGCGCACGTGAGCCGAGGGCGGTGTCGCGGGCCACGGCGTAGGGCGACACGTCAGGCGGGGCGCGGCCGCGGCGGCGGGCAATGCTGACCGCGGCGCTCGTTGCGACTTGTTAGGCATGACGCGGGGGGAGTTCAGCCGCGCCTTCAGCAAGTCGCCGATGAAGCGCGTCCTTCGACTTCGCTCAGGACAGGCTTCGCTGCGGGGGCTCAAGCGCAACGCCGCCGTCGGGTCGGTGCAGGGCGAGTTCCGGTCCGCGCTCTCGAGCTCCGGCGGCTGATCGCGGCTACGAATCGCGCCGCGCGTTCAGTACCGGACTGAAACTTCTTATCGTCTCCCGATGTACTGCTTGATGATAATCGATAAAAGACTTATTGTTTATCGGCAATCTCAGCGCTACCATCATAGGGAGGCACCCCATGGCGCCGCAGTATACGGCCGCGCTCTCCGGACCCGACGCTCCACTCTCCGAAACATCGCCGAGCACGCGCGCCCGAATTCTCGCCGGGCTCTATCTGTTCGTCATCATCGGCGGCATCGTCGCCCAAGGCTTCATCGCCGACGGCCTGGTTGTCGCCAACGACGCGGGCAAGACGGCGGCGAACATCCTTGCCAACAAGTCGTTGTACCGGCTCGCCTTCACGATCTTCATGGTCGAGATGGCTGCGCAGGTCGCCACGACCGCGATGTTCTACGACCTGCTCAAGCCGGTCGACCGGAGCGTCGCACGACTCAGCGCGATCATGGGCCTGGTCGCCTCCGGCATCAAGACGTTCGCGCGGACGTTCTACTACGCGCCGCTCATCCTCCTCAGCGGTGCATCCTATCTCTCGGCCATCGAGCCGACACAACTCGCCGCGCTGTCGCTCCTATTCGTCAAGATCAACAACCAGGGAGCGGCGATCGCCCTCGTGTTCTTCGGGTTCGAGACCGTGTTGCGAGGATGGTTGATCTACCGGTCCGAATTTCTGCCCCGCTTTCTCGGCGTGCTGTCGATGGTCGGAGGGTTCGGGTGGTTGACCTACCTCTGGCCGCCCCTGGGCTCCAGGGCCTTCGTGTACGTCGCGCTGTTCGCCATCGCCGGAGTGATTCTCACGACCGGCTGGCTCTTCGTCCGCGGAGTCGACGATGCGAAGTGGAGGGAGCGCGCGGCGCTGGCGGCGACCTCCATCTGGCGCTGAAGGCGATGGTGCCGCGGCTCGACAGCGATTCCAAGCGACTACCACAGGGAGGCCTCTCATGACGTCGCAGTATCCGGCCGTGCTCACCGGGGCCGAGCGCGTCCTCAAGGGTTTGACCGTGCTGAACGTGCTGTACGGCACGGGCATCCTCCTCCTCCTGCTCGCCAGCCTGGCTGCGCCGGGCCCCCTGTTCAACGCGCTGGTGGGGAAGCCCGCGGACGTCGCCAGCGCCGCGATTCGAGGGATGCGCCTCATGATGATCGTCGGCATTGCAGCGGTGCCGGTGGCGCACGTCATCTTCGCCCGGCTGCGCGCGATGCTCCTGACGGTGCGGGCCGGCGATCCATTCGTCGTCGAGAACGCGCGGCGGCTGAATGCGATCGCCATCGCCGTCCTCGCCCTCGAGCTCCTGCACCTGGTCGTCGGCGCCGTCGCCAAGAGCGATGCGTTCGCCGCGCTCGGCATACACATCGACTGGAGCTTCTCGTTCACTCCGTGGGTCGCCGTGATGCTGCTGTTCGTCCTCGCCCGCGTGTTCGAGCACGGCGCGCGCATGCGCGCGGACCTCGAAGGCACGGTGTGACCGTGGCGATCATCGTGAAGCTCGACGACCTGCTCCACGAGCGCCGAATGACGCTGACGGAGCTGTCCGAGAGAGTCGGCATCACCCTCGCGAACCTCTCGATCCTCAAGACGGGGAAGGCGCGTGCGGTGCGCTTCTCCACGCTCGAGGCGATCTGCGCGGCGCTGCAGTGCCAGCCCGGCGACCTGCTCGCGTACGACGCGTGCATCCCCGCCGAGCCGGAGTAGTCCGGCGCGCCCGCTGCCATCCACCGACCCCGGTGCCGCGCCGTGGGCACCGCATGCTGCCGTACCACTGGCCCCTTTCACGACATGAGACATCTCGTCATCGCCGCGGCGATGCTGGCCTCGAGCTCAGCGACTGCCGCCGCCCAGTTCCCGGAGCGCGTGCAGCCGGGCGTGCGCGTGCGCGTCTGGCTTCCGGAAGCGCATCAGCAGGAGAACGGACCGTGGCGCCGGCAGCTCCTGCGCGCGACGGTCAGCGACATCGGCAACGATACCCTTCGGCTGGTCGTCCCCGGCACCGCGGGAAGCCTGACCGTCGCGCGCGCCAACATCCGCCGTCTCGACGTCAGCCGGGGCACGTCGCGCGCGGCGAGCGCCTTCGAGCGCGCGTTAGGTCTCGCGATCGTCGGAGCCATCAGCACCGCGCTCGAGAACGATCCCGGCGGTAGCCAATGGCCGAACTACAGCCGCGACTGGCGCGCGGCACAGGAGGGCGCCAAGTGGGGCGCGGCATTCGGAGCCGTCCTCGGCGTCGTGTTTCCTACCGAGCGGTGGCGGCGCGTGCGGCTGCGCTGACGAACAACTGCCATCGAACTGGCGGCCGTCGTTGGGATGTCACCCCGGCTGGCCAGCGAGGCCGAAACGGTCGAGCGACGACATGAGAAAGAGGTCCGCGGTGCCTGGACGCGCCACTTCGACGTGGGCACCCGGCCGGCGGCTTGCGGGGACCGAGCCTTCGTAGTCCGTCACGCGGCTTCTCGAGCAACCAGCGACGAGATCCTCAGGCGCGTCGGTACGGCGCGATCGGCGCGAGGCTGATTCCTGGCACTCGCCCGAACTCGTCCAGGTTGAGCGTGGCCACCGCGCTGGCGGCCGCCAGCGCCGTCGCCGCCACCTGGAGGTCGTGCGCGCCGATCGGCGTCCCGGCGGCGGCGAGCGACGCCCAGATCCGGGCGTGCGTCCGCGCCTCGGCGAGCCCGAACGGGATCACCGGGACGTTGGCGAGCACCCCCTCGACGAACTCGCTCCGACGCTGGCGAATGGCCGGGTCGCGCGCCCGCTCCACCCCGTGCAGCAACTCCGAGGCGGAAATCGCGGCCAGCGCCACGGGCTCGTCGCCGAGCGCGACGAGATAGCCCGGCATGTCGAACGTGCCCCGCTCGGCGGCGACGAGCACCGCCGTGTCGAGGATCACCCCCACGTCAGCCCCAGGGGTCCGCGGGCGGAGGCAGCGCCGCCCGCGCCGCCGCGACGTCCGCGGCGAACGCCTCCGCATCCTCCGGGGAGAGGCGGGGCAGCAGAGCCCAGCGGTGGGCCAGCTCGCGCGCGGGAATCCCCGTAGGTGACATCGGGGCCACGTACGCCACCGGCACGCCGTTCTTCACGAGCACCGTCGTCTCCTGGCGGTAGAACGCCCGGTTGACGACGTCCGCGAAGCGGCGCGCCGCCTCGGTGACGGAGAGTGTCCGAGTGGGTCGTGACATGCAGAAAATCTGATTCTCCGCATTCGCGAGCGCAAGCGGGTGCGCCACGGCATCGCCGCCTCCGATGCAGCGAACTCTGGCGGTGAACCGCCTGGACCTATGTCCTTCGCAGTCCTCAGGTCAGCGAGGAGTGACTGAACCGCGTTCGAGCGCGCGGGCGCGGCGCAACGCCGACGCGGCCTGACGGGCGAGCGCCGGCTGCGTCGCCGCGTGCCGGCGCAGTACGAGCTCGGCGGCCGCCAGCGCCGAGTCGGCCCGCGCGCGCGCCCCCAGCGCCAGCAGCGCCGTGCCGAGCGCCAGCCGCGCTTCACCTATGCGCCAGTCGTCTCCACCGCGCGCCGGAGCCTGCCGCGCCGCAGTCACCTGCTCGAGCATCGGCAGCGCCTCGGCCGCTCGCCCCTGGTCGGTCAGCGCCAGCCCCAGGCCGAGTCGCGCGGCGTCGAGCGACGGGCGCTGCATCACCTTGGCGCTGTCGAGCCGGCCGATGGCCTCCCGAAACAGCCGCTCCGCCTCCCTCGCGTCGCCGGCCTCCCCGCGCTCGCGCAGCGCCCTGGCCAGATCGACCGTCGTCGCCGCGACACGCGAGCTCTGCTCCCCCATGAGCCTCGCGTAGAGCGCACGCGCCTCCCGGAAGTGCGAGATTGCCCCCGCCGCGTCGCCCCGCGCGAGGAGCACGCCGCCGATGTTGTTGAGCGCCACCGGGACGCGGATGTGCACGCCGCCGTCGAGCGCGCGGTTCACCGCCAGCGCGTGGCCGTAGGCGTCCGCCGCGCCGTCGAGGTCGCCGCCCTTCCACCGCAGGACGCTGCCGAGCGCGGTGTAGCCGTCGGCGACGCTGGTGTGGCGCTCCCCGTAGATCTTCGTGTGGAGGGCGATCCCCTCGCGCATGAGCGCCTCCCCTTCCTCGGTGCGCCCGAGGTCGGCGGCGAGCACCTGCCCGAGCTGGAGGACGCTGGCCGCTACGCTCGGGTGCGTGTCGCCCAGCGCCCGTCGTTTCGCGGCGAGCGCGCGGCGGTAGAGCGCCACCGCCTCGTCCAGCTGCCCCCGGTGCTGCTGCGCGGACCCCAGGTTGTGCAGCGTCTGCGCGGTCCGCGGGTGGTCCTCGCCGAAGCGCCGGCGGTCGCTCTCCAGCGCCTCGCGGAGAAGCGGCTCCGCGCGGTCGGCGCCGCCCCGCATGGTGAGCAGCACCCCAAGGTTGTTGAGCGTCGCCGCCACGGCCTCGTGGTCGGAGCCGTAGGCGGCGCGGCGGATGTCGAGCGCTTCGCGGAGCAGGGGCTCCGCCGCCGCGAGGTCGCCCCGCTGCTGGAGCAGCGTGGAAAGGTGGTCGAGGCTCGCGGCGGTGGCCGTGTCGCGGCCGCCGAGCAGCGCCCGCCGCTGCGCCAGCGCCTCGCGCAGCAGCGGCTCGGCCTCGGGGAGGCGGTCGAGCTCGACGAGCGCTTCCCCCAGCTGGTCGCTCGTCTCCGCGACCGCGGGGTGGCGCGGGCCGTAGTGTGCCCGCCGCTGCTCGAGCGCCCGCCGGAGCAGCGGGACGGCGCGGTCGAGCATCCCCAGGTCAGCGAACACGTGCGCCAGCACGCCGCGCAGCTCCGCCTGCGCTTCCGGCTGGTCGCCGAGCGCGGAGTCGATCCGCGCCGCCCCCCGATCGAGCAGCTCGCGCGCCGTGACGTCGCCGCCCGGTTGCCCTTCGCCGGGCGGCCGGTACGGGTCGGACGCGCCGAACACGCTCACCAGATACTCCTCGACCGCCTGCGCCCGCCGCGCCTGCGCCTCGGCGCGGCCGCGGAGGGCGCGCTCGCGCACCGCGCCGCCGACGAGGAGCGCCGCGGCCGCGACGCCTAACGCGACTCCGGTGCTGTTGCGGCGGACGAACTTCCGCGCGCGGTAACCGAGCGACCGCGGGCGGGCCGCCACGGGCTCGTGCCGCAGGTAGTGCTCGAGGTCCTCGGCGAAGGCGCCGACCGTCTGGTAGCGCTCCGCCGGCGCCTTGCGCAGCGCCTTCGCGAGGATCGCGTCGAGGTCCCCGAAGCCCAGCCGCGCCGGCTCTACCTCCATCAGCGCCCGCATGGCGTCCGCCGGCGTGCCGCCCTCGGCGGCCGTCGGGTGACGCCCGGCGAGGAGCTCGTACAGCAGCACGCCCAGCGCGTAGACGTCGGTGGCCGTCGTCACCGGCTCGCCGACGGCCTGCTCCGGCGCCGCGTACCTCGGGGTGAGCACGTACGTGCCGGCCGCGGTGAGCGAGACGCGCCGGCCGCGACCCCCGCCGCTCGCGTCCTCCGTATCCTCCGCCTTCGCCGCCGCCCCCGTGACCCCCATCTCGGTCGCGCTACCGCTTAGCCGGCGGCCGACCGAGTCAGACTCTATGAGCTTGGCGATGCCGAAATCGAGCAGCTTCACCGCGCCGTCGCGCGAGACGAGGACGTTGCTCGGCTTCAGGTCGCGGTGGACGATCAGGTTGGCGTGCGCGTGCCCCACGGCGAAGAGCACCTGGAGCATGAGCCACACCCGCTCGTCGCGGGAGAGTGCGCGCTCGTGCGCGTACTCGTCGATCGGCTGCCCGTCCACGTACTCCAGCACCAGATACGGCTGGCCGGCCGCGCTCACGCCGGCGTCGAGCAGCCGCGCGATGCCGGGGTGGGTCAGCCGCGCCAGCATCGAGCCCTCGCGCCGGAAGCGCTCCTGCCCCTCAGCGCTCAGGAGCGCGAGGTTGAGCAGCTTCACCGCGGCCCGGCCCTCGAAGCGCCCGTCGCTGCGACGCGCCAGCCACACCGTGCCCATGCCGCCGAGGCCGAGCTGGCGCTCGAGCGTCCACGCGCCGACCGTCAGCCCCTCGAGCCGCGATTCGTGTAGTTCGATCGGTTCCGCGAGGAAGCCGCGCCGCTCGGCGGCGGCGGCCCCGGCGAGCAGCGCCTCCAGCTCGGCGGCCACGTCGGGCGTGCCCGCGCGCAACTCGCCGAGCAGGGCGGCGCGCTCTTCGGGCCCGAGGTCCAGCGCACGGTCGAACAATGACTCGAGCACGCCCCAGTGGTCACGGTCCGCGCCGGCCATGATTCGCCCCCTTCCAGGTTGTGGGGTAGACGATACGTGCGCTGGCGCCGCGCGCCAGTGCGCACGGCGCCGTCGTCGTGAGCGAGGCGATGGCGCGCACGCTCTGACCAGGGCGCGACCCCGTGGGCCGCTGCCTCCGCTACAGCCGGCGCGACGTCATCGACGTCTCCGTAGCGTCGCGCCGGCGGCCGGCTCATCCTCCTCGTCAGGTCAGGATCTCGACGTACCCGTCCGTCCCATGCACGCGGATCCGCTGCCCGTCCCGGATCAGGCGGGTGGCATGCTCCACCCCCACGACGGCCGGCAAGCCGTACTCCCGTGCGATCACCGCGCCGTGGGTCATCAGGCCCCCCACTTCGGTCACCAGGCCCGCGATCGCGACGAACAGGGGCGTCCAGCTTGGGTCCGTGTAGGCCGTGACCAGAATGTCGCCCGCTTCGAGATCGGCCTCCGCGATGTCCAGGATGACGCGGGCTCGCCCCTCCATGATCCCGGCGGAAACGGGTAAGCCGACCAGCGCGCCGGCCGGCAGATCGTCGCGTCGGTATGCCCCGGAGATGACCTCGCCATCCGACGTGAGCACCCGGGGCGGTGTGAGCGCCTGATACGACCTGAACTCGTCCTTGCGCTGGCGGATGAGCTGGTCGTCCAGGTGGTTCGTGCGCACGACGTCGTGTAGCTCCTGGAACCTGAGATAGAAGATGTCTTCCTGGGTACGAAGCACGCGGGCCTGCACGAGGCGCTTGGCTTCTTCCAGCAAGGCCTGCTTGTAGACGAAGTAGCGGCTGACCATGCCGTACTTCGGATACTCCCGGTACCCGGCGAACGTGCGGACCCGATCGATCATCCGCCTGGTCTCCTCGGCCTTCCGCTCCCCGTCGGGCAAACCCCGCAAGCGCGCCAGCAGCTCCTGTTCCTTCTTCAATGCCTCTTGCAATCCTTGGTCGAAGCGACGCTTGCCGGCGCCCGGCTCGAAGTTCCTGACGTTGCCGAGGATGAGCGGCACGAGCGTGGAGGGGCGTTCGCTCCACCGCGGCCGCGTGATGTCGATCTCGCCGACGCCGCGCATGCCGTACATGTCGAGCCAGGACTGGATGGCGTCTCGCGCTTCCCGCCCGCCCGCGAGCTTCGGCAGCTCGTCCAGGAAGCCCTCGTCCTCCACCTGCTGCAGAAAGGCTACCACGTCCGGATGCGGGCGGATCACGTCCGCGACGTCGAGCAGTGCCAGCCCCATCTCCGAGGTGACGTTGTTCGGGACTGACTGCGCAAGCGCGTCGGCCGCGTTCTTCTCGCCGAGCCACGCCTCCAGCTGGTCGTTGAGCCACCAGGCGGCCTCCATCCCAGCCATGATCACCTGACGGCTTTGCGGAGCGAACAAGTACCGCCTGAGCTCCTGCATGTCCGCCAGGATGAAGTCGAGGAGCTCTGTTCCGGCCTTCGTGCGGATGTCGCGCTTCACGGCGGCGATGGAGGCCTGATTG
>DATFPD010000345.1:0-24557 GCA_035265005.1 Gemmatimonadaceae bacterium
CGCAGCCGACGACGCCGACGCGGATCGGGTCGGCCGACGACGGATGCGGCGCTGGGTGCGGCGACGCATGCGGCGCCGCGGCGTGCGCCCCGCGCGGCAGCACCAGCCCGGCGGTGACGGCCGCGGTCGCCTGCACGAACGCGCGGCGGGAGAGCGACGACGGGGATCTCGGGTCGGTCATCGGGACGTCACCTCGGTGAGCGGCGGGCCAGTGAGCTGCCTAACGGTGATCCGTGCTTCGGGGCGTACCTCAGGGCTCCCGCACCACGCGGAAGCCGACGAACGGTCCGTCGGAGAGCCACCAGGGGCTCTTCGGGATCTGCGGGTCGCGCTCGTTCCACGACTCGTCCTGCGCCGCTCGGGCGCGCGGCCCCACGGAGTCGGCGGGGTCGCGCCAGGAGCCGCCGCGCGTCACCGGCCGGCCGTCGTCGCTCGCCACCCACTCGGCCGCGTTCCCGAACAGGTCGGAGAGGCCGAGCGCGTCGGGCCGCCTGGTGCCGACCGCGTGCGACTTGCCGCCGGCGTTGCCCGCGTGCCACGCCAGCTCGTCGCGCCGACCCGCGCCAAGGCCGCCGGCGCCGCCCGCCGCGAGCTCCGCCGCCCGCACCCACTCGGCCTCCGTCGGCAAACGGTAGCGCTTCCCGGTCTTCTCCGACAGCCAGCGACAGTACGCGTCGGCCGCCGAGCGCGCCACGCTGATCGCGGGGAAGCCCGCGTGCCCGAAGCCGTAGTCGGGTGCGCCGTACGGGCGCGACGGCCGGGACTCGGCGTCGGCGCTGCCGCGCGCCCCGCCCGAGCCCGGCCCGAAGGCGAACGGGTCGTACGCGTCCCAGGTCAGCTCCGTCCGCCCGATCCAGAACGGCTTCACCGTCACCGCGCGTCCCGCGATCGTGACCGTCCCGCCAGGAACCGGCACCATGTCGAAGGTGACGAGCGTGCCGGGGATCGAATCGCGATACGCCACGAGCGGGACCTCCGGCGAGGGAGCCGGCGTTCCGCTGGCGGCCGCTCGGCATCCCACCCCCAGCGCGACCGCGGCCAGCGCCCGGAGCGCGGCGCGTGAGGCAGGCGCGCGCGGCATCATCGTGGCTCCGTGCGGCCCTGCCGCTGGCCCTCGCCGCCGCGCCGGCCGGCGCGCAGCGCGTGCGCCGGGAGTTCGCCGAGCTGCACATGGGCGTGGCCGTGCGGATCGTGCTCTACGCGCCTGACGACGCGACGGCGCGCGCGGCGGCCCGCGCCGGCTTCGCCCGAATCGCCGCGCTCGAGGACGTGATGAGCGACTGGCGGCCGGAGAGCGAGCTGCGGCGCCTCGAGCGCCACCCGGCGGGCGACTGCCCCCCGCCGCCGCGCTCGACTCGGCGCGCGCCCTGGTGGGGTGGCAGAAGCTCTCGCTGGACAGCGCGCGCCGCGCCGTGCGGCTCGCGACCGCGGGGATGCGGCTCGACCTCGGAGGGATCGCGAAGGGATACATTCTGCAGGCGGCGGTGGAGACGCTGCGCGAGCGCGGCGTCGCGCGGACGCTGATCGAGGCCGGCGGCGACATCGTGGCCGGGGATCCCCCGGCCGGGCGCCGCCGCCGCGGCTGGCGGGTGGAGGCGGCGGGCGCCGACCCGGCGGTCGCCCAGCGTGCCGCGCGGCTCGCCCGCGCCGCGATCGCGACCTCGGGTCCGACCGAGCAGTTCGTCGAGATCGGCGGGACGCGCTACTCGCACGTCGTCGACCCGCGCACCGGGGTCGGCCTGACGAACGGGCTGGTGGCGACGGTGATCGCCCCGGACGGCGCGACGGCCGACGCGCTGGCGACGGCGCTCACGGTGCTCGACGCGGGCCGGCGCGCGGAGGTGCTGGCGCGCTTTCCCGGCGTGCAGGCGAGCGTCCGCCCCGCGCCGCGGCCCCGCCGGTGAGCGCTCAGCGCGGGCCCCCCGCCGGCGCGAGTCCGGCCAGCACGCCGCGCATGTACGCGAACGACCGCTGCATCCCCGGCAGCGGATCGTCGGCGTCGATCTCGTACTCCAGGTTGACGTAGCCGGCGTAGTGGATCGCCCGGAGCGCGCGGAAGACGTCGGCGATCGGGATGGCGCCTTCGCCGACGATGCACTGGCTCTCCTTCACGCGCAGGTCGCGCAGGTCCTTCGCGTGCATGTCCAGCAGGCGCGGGCCCGCGTCGGCGATCGCCCGCACGACGTCGGTGCCCGTGCGGACGGTGTGCCCGACGTCGATGCACAGCCCCATCCGGGGGTCCATGGCCCGCACGCGCTTCAGCACGTCGTACGGGGACGGGTAGAACCGGTCCTCGGGACCGTGGTTGTGGATCGCGACCTTGACGTCGTACTGCCTGGCGAATCGCTCGATGCGCGGGAGGATGGCCGGGTCGCCGGTGGCGACGATGAGCGGCATGCCGGCGCCTTTCGCGTAGTCGAAGTACCTGCGCACCTCGTCGTCGGTGTCGCGCTCGAAGGTGATCGTGCCGCCGCCCACGATCTGGAGCCCGGCCGCCTCGACCTCCCGCCGCCCGGCCGCGAGCTCCACCGGCGGCAGCTCGTACGGCAGGTGCACCGACTTGAGGTTGACGTAGCGGACGCCGAGCGCCTTCACCATCTCGATCGCCCGCGCGCGCGGGAAGTTGCGCAGCGAGTAGCTCGCCACGCCCAGCTTGACCGGCGCGGGGTCCGGGCCCTGGGGCGGAGCAGGGACGGACGCTTCGGCCTCGCTTTGGAGGCTGTGGAACGTCGCGCCCGCCGCGCCGAGTGCGGCGGCGTGCAGAAAGCGGCGGCGCGGCAGACGATGGTTGCTCATGACGATCCAATTGATGGGCGGCTGTCGCCCGTGTCAACGAACGACGTGTCCCGCAGTTCCTCCGGCTCGGCGATCGCCACCGCCAGCACCTCGTGAGGCGTCCACGACTCGATCGGCCGGACCGGCGAGAGGCGCCCGCGGCGCATGACCGCCAGCCGGTCGCACAGGCCGAAGAGCTCGGGCAGGTACGAGCTGACCATGAGCACCGCCTTCCCCTCCGCCGCGCAGCGCGCGATGACGTCGTACACCTGCGCCTTGCTCCCGACGTCGATCCCCCGCGTCGGCTCGTCCAGCAGGAGCACGTCGGCGTCCTGGTAGAGGAGCCTGCCGAGCGCGACCTTCTGCTGGTTCCCGCCGGACAGGGCGCGCACGAGCTGTGCGGGCGAGCCGGCGCGGATGCGGAGCGCCTCCATCCACCGCCGCGCCCCCTCGCCCTGCCGGCGCAGGTCGAGCCACCCCCAGCCTGACGAGCACGCGGCCAGCCGCGTCGCGGTGAGGTTGTCGGCGATCGAGAGCGGCAGTGCGAGGCCCTCCCCCTTCCGGTCCTCGCTCAGGTAGCCGACGCCCTCGGCGATCCGCCGCGCGGGGGCCGCGCCGCGCGCGGCGGCCGGCCGCCCCCGCAGCGTCACCTCCCCCGCGGCGGGGCGCCCCAGCCCGAACAGCGCGCGTACCAGCTCGCTGCGCCCCGACCCGATCAGTCCGGCGATCCCGAGGATCTCGCCGCGCCGCAGCTCGAAGGTCGCCTGCTCGAGCCCCGGCGGCGCCGCCAGGTCGCGTACCGCGAGCACCACCTCGCCCCCCCGCGACCGCGGCCGCTCGGGAAAGATCCCCGCCATCGGCCGCCCGACCATCTGCGTGATCAGGTGGTCGTTGCCGACTCCCGACAGCGCGCCGCTGTCGACGCTCCGGCCGTCGCGCAGCACGGTGTAGCGGTCGGCGATCTCCCGCACCTCTTCGAGGAAGTGGCTGATGTAGACCACGGCGATCCCGCGCGCCGCCACCTGGCGGATCAGCGCGAACAGGCGCTCGATGTCCTGGCGCTGGAAGCTGCTCGTCGGCTCGTCCATCAGCAGCACGCGCGCGTCCGCGGCCAGCGCGCGGCAGATCTCCACCACCTGCCTGGCCGCGAGCGGCAGGTCGCCCACCCGCCGATCGGGGCGGATCTCGGGATGGTCGAAGTGGCCGAGCAGCTCGAGCGTCCGGCGGCGGGCCGCGGCGGCGTCCACCCACCCCCACCGCGCCGGCTCCGCGCCCAGCACGATGTTCTCGGCGACGGTCAGGTGCGGGCAGAGCGACAGCTCCTGGTGAATGAGCGCGATGCCGTTCCGGCGCGCGTCCAGCGGGGACGCCGGGGCGTACGGCGCTCCCGCGATCCGCATCTCGCCGCGGTCCGGGCGCAGGGTCCCGGCGAGCACGTTCATGAGCGTGCTCTTCCCCGCGCCGTTCTCCCCGACCAGGGCGTGGACCTCGCCGGCGCCCACCGTCAGCTCCACCGCGTCCAGCGCCACCGTCGCGCCGAACCGCCTGGCGACGCCGCTCACCTGGAGCGCCGCCGCCGCCGCCGCGCCCGCCGCCGCCGGCGCGGCGCTCACCCGCCGGTGAGGTAGCGGTCGATCGGCGGGTTGAGCACCTCCTTCGCCTCCGCCGACTCCATGTTCTCCGGGGTGACGAGCATGACGCCGGTGTCCACCCGCCGCTCCACCGGCCGGCCGCGCAGGTGGTCGGCCATCGTCTTCACGCCCAGGTACCCCATCCGCATCGGGTTCTGCACCACCAGCCCGTCCAGCTGGCGGCCCCGCAGCGCGTCGACCAGCGTCTGGCCGGCGTCGAAGCCGACCAGCTTCACCCGCCCCGCCCTCCCGATGTCCTGGAGTGCCAGCAGCATCCCGACCGTCGACGATTCGTTAGGCGTGAAGATCCCCTGGAGGCTGCCGCCGAAGCGGTTGAGCAGGTTCTCGGCCGCGCGCTTGGCGGTCTCGCGCGTCGGCCCGGCGTACTGGTCGGAGGAGACGACCTCGATCCCCGGGTACTTCGCGCGGATCTGCTCCATGAAGCCCCGCTCGCGCTCGGCCGTGCTGGCCGACCCCTCGGCGTAGCGCAGCATCAGCACCTTGCCCTTCCCGCCGAGCAGCTCGCCGATGCGGTCCGCGGCGAGCTGCCCGCCCTTGTGGTTGTCGGTGGCGACGAAGCTGACGATGGAGTCCGTCTCCAGCCCGGAGTCGATGATCACCGTCGGCACGCCGGCGCGTCGCGCCTCCTCCACCGGCCGCACCAGGGCGCGGTTGTCGAGCGGCGCCAGCACGATCCCCTGGACGCCCTGGCTCAGGAACCCTTCCACCACCTGCACCTGCTGCTCCCGGTCGTCCTCGCGCAGGGGGCCCTTCCAGATGATGGCGACCGAGTCCCCCCGCGCCGACAGCTCGCGCGACGCCTGGACGGCGCCGGCGTGGATGCTCTTCCAGAACTCGTGCGTCGTGCCCTTGGGTATCACGGCGAGCGTGATCGGCTTCTGCGCGCCGGCGGCCGGTGTCGCCGCCTGATTCTGCGAGGCGCGCGAGTCGCCGTCGCCGCCACCACACGCGGCGAGGAGCTGAGCCAGAAGCACCGAGGCGGCCAGAGCTGACTTGATCACGAGGGAGATCCTCCGAGGGTGACGACGCCCTTCACGTAGTCCGGCAGTCGGTGGTCGCCGGCGAAGGCGGCCGGCACCGACTCGAGCGAGGGGTAGCGGTGGGTGATCAGCGACGCGACGTCGACGGTGCCCCGCTCGATCAGCCCTAACGCGGTGCGGTAGGTGGCCGGCCGGCCGTCCGGCCCGAACCCGCCCGAGGCCCCGGCGGGCGTGATCCAGGTGGGTTCCAGGAACTGCACCTGGTTCATCACGGCCAGATCCATCCCCGTGTGGCCGTGGCCGTAGAGCAGCACGGTGGCCTGCTTCCGCGCGAGGGTGGGGATGGCCGCGAAGACGGCCGCCGAGCCGGTGGCCTCCACGAACAGCTCGGCGCGCCGGCCCCCCGTCCGCTCGCGCACCGCCTCCGCCGCGTCCGCCGCCAGCGGGTCGATCGTCTCGGCGCCGAACCGCTCGGCGAGCGCGCGCTTCATGGCGTTAGGCTCGCTCACCAGCAGGAGCCCGTCGAAGCCGACGACGTTGCGCAGGTACTGCACGAACAGGAGCCCCGCGGGGCCGGCCCCGCAGACCAGCGCGCAGCGGACCCGGCCGGCGCGGCCGACGACGCCGGCGCCCCGCCCGCCGGACAGCGCGTAGCGCGCCGGCGTGCGCATCAGCAGGTCGGTCGAGTGCACGACGCAGCCGAGCGGCTCGGTGAGCGCCGCCACCGCCGGCTCCAGCTCCGACTCGACGCGCACCACGTTCGCCGCCGGCACCGTCACGTACTCGGCGAAGCCGCCGGGGAGGCCGGTGATGCCGTGCTCGCGGTAGTGCTCGCACTGGTGCGAGTCGCCGCTCTGGCAGTACTCGCACCAGGGGGCCCGCCCTTCGCCGACGCAGGTGCGCCCCTGGTCCACGACGACCCGGTCGCCCGCCCGCACGTCGGGGACGTCGCGTCCCGGCTCTTCCACCACCCCGGCGATCTCGTGCCCGAGGATCTGCGGCTGCTCGGCGAGCGGAACGAGGCGACCGCGCCCGTCGCGGTGGTAGTTCCCGTGGCCCGCGGCGATGTGCAGGTCGGTCCCGCACAGCCCGACGGCCGTGACGCGCACGCGCACCTCGCGCGGCCCGAGCGCCGGCACCGGCACGTCCCGCATCTCGAAGCGCCCGACGTCCACCAGCACCGCCGCCCGCATCATCGGCCGCCGGCCGCCATCTCCAGCACGAGCACCGACGCGATGGTGCTGGGCGGCACCGCCGGCAGCTGGACCGCGAACCCCGCGCCCGCCGGCTCGACGGCGAGCGGCTTCCCGTCGGCCAGGAGGTAGGCGCGCGAGGGCTTCTCCTTCACGCCGGTCAGCTCGAGCCTGGTCCCCGCCTTCGGCCAGTCGAAGACGTGCGCGTAGACCGTGCGGCCCTTCGCGGTGTAGCGCCCCCACGCCGGCTGGCCGTACGGGCTCACAGTCGTGCCGTAGATCGCCTCGCCGTTGGTCCGCATCCAGTCGCCCATCTCGCGCAGCCGCGACACGCTCGGCTCCGGGATCACGCCTTCGGCCGTCGGCCCGACGTTGAGCAGGAAGTTGCCGCCCTTCGAGGCGACGTCGACCAGCGTCCGGACGAGCGTGCGCGCGTCCTTCCAGTTGTCGTCGAACGCCTTGAAGCCCCACGTCTCGTTCATCGTCATGCAGGTCTCCCAGTCGATGCCGGGGAGCCCCTCGGGCGGCACCTGCTGCTCGGGCGTGCCGAAGTCGCCCGGCGCGTCCCGGCTGGCGCTCATGCCGGCCATCCCCTGCCGCGAGTGGCCGACGCGGTTGTTGATGATGAGGCTCGGGCGGATCGCGCGGAGCCAGGCGGAGAGCTCCCGCCCGCGCTCGTCGCTCCAGTCGGGGATCCACTCGCCGTCGAACCAGAGGACGTCGATCTCCGGGTACTGGGTGAGCAGCTCCCGGAGCTGGGGCTTCATGTACGCCTCGACGTAGCGACCGAAGTTGGGGTTCGTCTTCGTGCGCGAGTTGTAGTCGGGGAAGTTGGGCGCCTGCGCGTCGGGATGATGCCAGTCCATGATCGAGTAGTAGACGCCGAACCGCATGCCCGCGCGCCTCGCCGCCGCGGCGAGCGCCCTGATGGCGTCGCGCCCGTACGGCGTCGCGTCCACGATGTCGTAGCCCGAGACCTTCGAGTCGAAGATCGCGAAGCCGTCGTGGTGCTTGGACGTGATGATGATGTACTTCATCCCCGCGCCCTTCGCGACGCGCACCCACGCGTCGGCGTCGAACTTCACGGGGTCGAAGGCGCGCGCCCACGCCTCGTACTCCGGAACGGGGACCCTCGAGCGGCTCATGATCCACTCGCCGATCCCCGGCGTCCGCTCCCCCTTGTAGACGCCCGCGGGCACGGCGTACGCACCCCAGTGGATGAACATCCCGAACCGCGCCTCGCGCCACCACGCCATCCGCGCGTCCCGCTGCTCGGCGGTCTCGCGTGCCGGCGCCTGCGCCGGGAGGGTAGTCGCCGCCAGCAGCAACGCGAGCCCGATCACGCGCCTCGATCTCATCGTGCCTCCTGGAGCCTTGGTGAACGGCAGGACACGGATGAACACGGATAGGAGCACGGATGCACACGGATACTGCCCGACGAGGTGTATCCGCGTTCATCCGTGCCTCTATCCGTGTTCATCCGTGTCCTGCTCTAGCCGAAGCCATACCGGTCGATGAAAGCCGATCCGTCCACGCAGGCCCGTCCGGGTACGCGTACGTCCGGAGACTCTCCGGCTTCATCGTTATGCTGTAGCCCGGCGCGGTGGGCGGCAGGTAGCGGCCGCCGCGGATCACGACCGGGTCCACGAAGTGCTCGTGCAGGTGGTCCACGTACTCCACGATCCGGTCGTCGAGCGACGCGCTCACCGCGACGTAGTCGTAGATCGCCAGGTGCTGCACGTACTCGCAGAGCCCCACGCCGCCCGCGTGCGGGCAGACCGGGACGCCGAACTTGGCGGCGAGCAGCAGCACCGCCAGCACCTCGTTCACGCCGCCCAGCCGGCAGCTGTCGATCTGGCAAAATCGGATCGCGCCCGCCTGCATGAGCTGCTTGAAGACCACCCGGTTCTGGCACTGCTCGCCGGTGGCGACGCCGATCGGCGCCACGGCCCTCGCGATCGCCGCGTGCCCGAGCACGTCGTCCGGGCTCGTCGGCTCCTCGATCCACCACGGGTCGAAGCGCGCCAGCTCCCGCATCCACTCGACCGCCTGGCCCACGTCCCAGACCTGGTTGGCGTCCATCATCAGCCGGCGCGCCGGCCCGATCTCCTCCCGCACGATGGCCGCGCGGCGGAGGTCGTCCGCCAGGTCGCGCCCCACCTTCATCTTGAAGTGCGACCAGCCCTGCGCCACCCCCTCGCGGCAGAGGCGGCGGATCTGGGCGTCGGGGTAGCCGAGCCAGCCGGCCGAGGTCGTGTAGGCCGGGTAGCCGTCGCGCCGCATCTCGGCCTCGCGCGCCGCGCGGCTGGGCGCGTTCGCCCGCAGCATGTCGAGCGCCTCGTCAGGCGTGAGCGCGTCGGTGAGGTAGCGGAAGTCGACGCAGCGCACCGTCTCCTCCGGACTCAGGTCGGCGAGGAGCTTCCAGAGCGGCTTCCCCTCGGCCTTCGCCCAGAGGTCCCACACCGCGTTGACCACTGCCGCGGCGGCGAGATGGATGACGCCTTTCTCGGGGCCCACCCAGCGCAGCTGCGAGTCGCCGACGACCCGGCGCCAGAACGCGCCCATGTCCGCGGCGATCCCCTCCAGCGTCAGGCCCAGCACCAGCGGGGCGAGCGCCCGCACCGCCGCCACGCACAGCTCGTTGCCGCGCCCGATCGTGAAGGTGAGCCCGTGCCCCTCCAGCCCGCGCGGGTGGTCGGTGCGCAGGACGACGTAGGCCGCCGAGTAGTCCGGGTCCGGGTTCATGGCGTCCGACCCGTCGAGGTCGCGCGAGGTCGGGAAGCGGACGTCGTAGGCGTCGACGGCGGTGATGGTGGTCGGCACACTCCTCAGCGGGTAGAGAGAAGGACGAATGGGCCACGGATGAACGCGGATGGACACGGATCTCTCCATGCGCGAGTCAAGACTCCTCGCCGCTGGCCGAGAGGGGCGTTGACTGCTGACAGGACAGATCCGTGTTCATCCGTGTGAATCCGCGGCCATTTCAGCCGTTGCCGTACTGTAAGCCCGCAGCCGCTGCCGGGCGGTGCCGAGCCCGTCGATGCCGAGCTCCACGACGTCGCCGTCCGTCAGGTACGCCGGCGGCTTCTGCCCCAGCCCCACCCCCGCCGGCGTGCCGGTGGAGATGACGTCGCCGGGGAGCAGCGTCATGAACTGACTGATGTAGCTGACGAGCGTCGGGACGTCGAAGACCATGTCGCGGGTCGAGCCGTCCTGCTTCGTCTCCCCGTTCACCGTCAGCCACATGCGCCGGTCGTGCACGTCGCCGACCTCGTCGGGCGTCGCCAGGAACGGGCCCAGCGGGGCGAAGGTGTCGCAGCTCTTGCCCTTCACCCACTGCCCGCCCCGCTCGAGCTGGAACGCCCGCTCGGAGTAGTCGTTATGCAGCGCGTAGCCGGCGACGTGCGCCGGCGCCGCGTCGCGCCCCACGTAGCTCGCGCGGCGGCCGACGACGACCGCCAGCTCCACCTCCCAGTCGGTCTTCGCGCTCCCCTTCGGGATCGTCACGTCGTCGTTCGGGCCGCAGAGCGCGGTCGTGGACTTGAAGAAGAGCACCGGCTCGGCCGGGATCGCCGCGCCGGTCTCGCGCGCGTGGTCGCGGTAGTTGAGCCCGACGCACACGATCTTGCTCGGCCGGGCGACGGGCGGCCCCAGGCGCGCGCCCTCCGCCACGGCGGGCGCCGCGCCCGCCTCCCGCGCGGCCCAGCGGGCGAGGCGCTCCATGCCGTCGCCGCCGAAGAAGGCCTCGTCGTAGTCCGCGCCGAAGCCGGACGCGTCCACGCGCCGGCCATCTTGGAGGATGAGCCCCGGACGCTCGCGTCCCGGGTCGCCAAATCGAATGAGCTTCATCGCGTCACATCTTGAGGGTCACGAAGCCGCCGTCGATCGCGTAGTTGCTGCCGGTGATGAACGCCGCGGCGTCGGAGCAGAGGAAGAGGGCGAGTGCGGCGATCTCCTCCGGCCGTCCCATGCGGCCGATCGGCTGCGTCCGCGACAGCGTCTCGAACATCTCCCGCTCGCGCCCCGGGTAGCTCCGGGCGAGGAAGCCGTCCACGAACGGCGTGTGGACGCGCCCCGGGGCGACGCAGTTGCAGCGGATCTTCTGCGCCACGTAGTCGCGGGCGACCGAGTAGGTCATCGTCAGCACCGCGCCCTTGGTCATCGAGTACGCGAAGCGGTCGGGGATGCCGACGGTGGATGCGACCGACGCGATGTTGAGGATCGCGCCCCCGCGCCCCTTCATCGCCAGCACGCCCGCGCGCAGGCAGTTGTAGACGCCCTTGACGTTCACGGCGTACAGGCGGTCGAGGTCCTCCTCGGTCGTCTGCTCCACGGTCCCCACGTGCGCGATCCCGGCGCTGTTGACCAGGACGTCCGGCGCTCCGAAGCGCTCGCGCACCGCGGCGAACGCGGCGTCCACGTCGCGCTGCCGGCTCACGTCGCAGGCGACGAACGCCGCCGCGTCGCCGTCCACTCCGATCTCGCGCACCGCACCCTCCGCCGCCTCGGTGGCGACGTCCAGGATGGCGACGCGCGCCCCGGCCCGCGCGAACGCGATCGCGATGGCGCGGCCGATCCCCGACCCGCCGCCGGTCACGATCGCCGTCCTGTTCTCGAGCTCGCGCTCAGGCATCGCGTTTCACGAAGTGAAAAAGCCGGACCCGAGATGAACGCGGACGACTTCCGCCGTCATTCCCGCGCAGGCGGGAATGACGGCGACACTCTCACAGCCCGTAGACGCGGACGGCGTTGTCGCCGTAGAACCTCTGTCGCTCGGCGGGGCTCCAGCTCGCGGTGAGTCGCTCGGTGAAGCCGTACCAGCCGCCGAACGTACCCGCGAGGGTGAGCACCGGCCAGTCGCTGCCGAACATCACGCGCTCCGGGCCGAAGCACGCGAGCACGTGCTCCGCGTACGGGACGAGGTCCTCGTCGCGCCAGCTCGCCGACCCGGCCTCGGTCAGGAGCCCGGAGAGCTTGCAGCAGACGTGCTCGTGGTCGGCGATCCGGGCGACGTCGGCCGCCCACGGCTCGACGCGCCGGTCGCGGATCGCGGGCTTCCCGCAGTGGTCGAGCACGAGCCGCGTCGCCGGACAGCGCTCCACCAGCTCCAGCACCTCGCCCATCTGGTCGTGCGTCGCGCACAGGTCGAAGGTCAGCCCCCGCCGCCCGACCTCGGCCACGCCGTCGACGAAGCCGCGCTCGAGGGCGAAGCCGGGCGCGTGACCCTGGATGTTCTGGCGGACGCCCTTCACGCGCGGCCGGCGGGCGAGCGCGTCCAGCGCGCGGCCGAGCGCCGCCGGCGGCGCCGTGAGGTCGGCGAAGGCGACGATTCCGGCGACGCGGGGGGGTCCAGCATCATTCGCCGCCGCCAGCCGCTCGACGAGCGCCACCTCGCGCCGGCTCTCGTCGGGCAGGCAGTTGGCCTCCACGAACAGCACGCGCTCGACCGGCGCCCCGCCGACGGCCGCCCGGTAGTGGGCGGGGAGGAAGGACCGGCCGAGCGCGGGGAGCCCGTCCAGCCACGGGTAGTGGAGCTCGGCGGGGTCCCAAAAGTGCACGTGCGCGTCGACGATCGTTAGGCCCGGCCCGGCCCCGGCCCCGCCGCCCCCCGGCGGCTCAGGCGGTCCAGGCGGCACGGACCCGGTCCAGCGCGACGGCGAGCACGATGATGGCGCCGATGATGATCTCCTGGATGTAGTTGGGCCACCCCATCTGCTGGCAGCCGTTGCGCAGGAAGGCCATGATCAGCGCGCCCACCATGGAGCCGAAGATGCTCCCCTCGCCCCCGTGCAGGCTCCCGCCGCCGATCACCACGGCCGCGATCACGTCCAGCTCGGTGCCGACCGCCACGGTCGGGTCCCCCTGCCGGAGGCGGGACATCTGCATCACGCCGGCGAGGCCGAAGAGGAGGCCGGCCGAGGCGTAGGTCACGATCTTGAGCCGCTCCGTCGCCACGCCGCAGGCGCGCGCCGCCAGCTCGTTCGAGCCGAGCGCGAACACCCGCCGCCCGAAGACGGTGCGGCGGAGCACCGTGGCCGCGACGACCGCCAGCGCCAGGGTGATCCACACGCCGGGCGGCAGCACCATCCACGCCTGCCGCGGGAACGTGACGAGCAGGTCGTTGACCCAGGTCGGCGGCACGTTGACGGTCTGCTCCCCGGCGAGCCACTTCGCCACCCCGCGCGCGATCCCGAGCATCCCCAGCGTGGCGATGAACGGCACGACGCGCAGCCCGGTGATCAGCAGGCCATTCGTCAGGCCGACGAGCCCGCCCAGCAGCACCGCGGCGGCCACGCCGGCCGCCGGCGGCCAGCCGGCGCCGATCGCCAGCGCCGCGGCCACGCCGCTCAGCGCGATCGTCGCCCCGACGGACAGGTCGATGCCCCCGCTGACGATGATCATCGTCATCCCGATCGCGCCCAGGGCGACGATGACCGTCTGCGAGAGGACGATGCGAAGGTTGAACGGGGAGAGGTACCGCCCCGGCGCGTCGGTGAGCAGCGCGAACGCGAGGATCACCAGCGCCAGCCCGAGGGCCGGCCCGGCGAGCCCCAGCCACCGGCGGAGTGCCCCGGCGGCCCCCGGGGCGGCGCCGGCCGGGGCGAGGGGGCCAGCGTTAGGCGCGTGCGCGGCGTCGGGCATCGCTCGGGTGACGGGTCGCGGCGGCGGGAGCCGCGCCGGCTGACGATAGCGTCCGGCCGACGCGCGTCAATAGCCTGGAAGCGCGAACGCCGCGTCGGACTCCGGACGCGGCGTTAGGTTCGGCGTTCGTACTTTCGCGGCGGCGGCGGGCGCGCCGGCGCCGGTTTCTGCCCGCGCCCGGGATCGATCCGCTCGGCCGTCGGGGGGTCGGAACGACGTTTGTTGCGCGGCCGTCCGAGGGGACGCGTCGAAAGTCCCGGGCGCCGGGCCGCCCCGGGGCGGTTTTCACTCCCGGCCACGTTTGTCCATTCGATTTACGAATCGTTCTTGACAACCTCCGGCCGGGGTCGTAAATGAGGTTGTCCGCCGAGCAGCCTCCTCCCCTGTGGCTCGGCTCGGGCTACAGACACGTCGTGAAGTGCGCAGACCTGACGTCCTCGTTAGGGAGGTCGTACGCGGCTGCTAATCTGCTTCGCTCTACTGCTGTGTGGCCCGCTGGTGTCCTGCGCGCCGACCCGCCGTGCGGGTCCGGCGAACGCGACGAGACCCGCGGATTCCGCGGGGGCGTCCGGCCCGGTCGCTCTCATCATTCGCAGCGACGACGGCGGGATGAGCCACGCGGTCAACATGGGCCTGCAGCGGCTGATCGAGAGCGGGCTGCCCGTGTCGGTGTCGGTCATCTTTCCGGGCCCCTGGTACCAGGAGACGGTGGCGCTCCTCGAGCGGCATCCGGACGTCGCGGTCGGCGTACACCTGACGCTCAACTCGGAGTGGAAAAACTACCGGTGGGGACCCGTGTCAGGCCGCAGTGCCGTCCCCACGCTGGTGGACGCCGAGGGGTACTTCTTTCCGTCCGGCGAGGCCCTGTCCCGGAACCACCCGGACCTCCGGGAGGTCGAGGCGGAGCTGCGGGCGCAGATCCAGCGCGCACTCCGGTCGGGGCTCAGGATCGACTACGTCGATTACCACATGGGTACGGCGGTCCGCGATCCGGAGTTTCGCGAGATCTCGGAGCGACTCGCGCGGGAGTTCGGGCTCGGCATGTCGCAGTACTTCGGCGAGACGCGGCACGACCCCCAGTACTGGGCGGCGCCGCGGGACAAGGCCGACAGCCTGGTGGCGATGGTCGGCCGCCTCCAGTCGCGCTACAACGTCGTCGTCACCCACGTCGGGGTCGACGGGCCGGAGCTGGCCGCGCTGGTGGACATGAACACCGACGGCCCCCTCCCCGAGATGAGCAAGAACCGTCAGGGCGAGCTGGACGGGCTCACGTCGCCGCGGTTCCGCGCGGCGGTCGAGGCCCGCAACGTCCGGCTCCTGACGTACCGCCAGTTGATCGAGATGCAGGGCCTGCAGTCGATGCGACGCCCAGGAAGTTGAGAACCCGTGTGCGCAACTGGGAGGATTGCCATGGAGAAGATGCCGTCGGGTAGCCATTCGTTCCGGATCGGCCCGTCTCACCGCCTTCGTTCGGCGGGAGCGGGCGTGCTGCTGGCGATGGCGCTGAGTGGGACGGCGCTCGCCCAGCAGCAGGTACGAGTCTCCGGAGCCGTGACCACCGTAGCTGGAGCCGCGCTGGCCGGAGTGACGGTCCGCGTGCAGGGGTCGGATTCGGTTCGCGCGTACACGAACGCGAACGGGCGCTACACCGTGATGGCTCCCACGGACGCCGTCCTGAACTTCACCCTCCCCGGCCAGAAGCCCGTGCAGATGCCGGTCAACGGGCGCACGACGGTCGACGTCACGATGCAGCCGATCGTCCGACTGGAAGAGGTCGTCGTCACCGCGTACACCGAGCAGCGGCGGGCGGACATCACCGGCGCGGTCGGCAGCGTCAACCTCGATGCGGTCGACCGCCAGACGTCGGCCAGCGTGCTCCAGCGGCTGGACGCCAGCGTCTCCGGCGTGACGGTCGAGGCGGCCGGCTCGCCCGGCGGGCGCAGCACCGTCCGCATCCGCGGGGTCAGCTCGTTCCAGAACAACGACCCGCTGTACGTCATCGACGGCGTGCCGGTCCAGGACTCGTACATCAACTTCCTGAACCCTAACGACATCTCGTCGATCCAGGTCCTCAAGGACGCCTCGTCGGCGTCGATCTACGGCGCGCGGGCCAGCAACGGTGTGGTCATCATCGAGACCACCAAGCGCGGCGCGGCGGGGGCGCCCCGGGCCACCTTCCGGGCGCGGACCGGCGTCGCGACGCCCGTGCGCGGCTACGACGACTTCCTGATTCAGAACTCCCTCGACTACTTCGAGGTCGTCAAGCGGAGCTACCTGAACGCGGGCTACCCGGTCGACTCGGTCCCGACCAACATCTACGGCAGCGTCACCAACCCCTCGGTGCCGGCGTACATCTGGCCGAACAACTGCGGGCCGAAGAACGAGACCGGCGTCTGCACGAACGTCAACGTCGCCTCCTACTCGTACCCCAACAACCTGATCATGCCCGGCAGCGCCGGCACTAACTGGTGGGACGCGGTGTTCGGGTCGGCGATGGTCGGCGACTACAACCTGGACGTCTCGGGCGGCGGCCAGGACAACACGTACGGCGTCTCGTTCAACTACTTCGACCAGGGCGGCACGGCGGCGTACAACCGGTTCCGGCGCGGGAGCGTGCGCGCCAACACCGCGTTCACCCGCAACCGGTTCAACTTCGGCGAGAACCTGGCGATCTCCGCCGACCGCCAGCGCGGCGGCATCCCGAACGACGACGTGGGCGAGGGCGGCTTCATCGGCAAGAACATCCTGATGCAGCCGATCGTCCCGATCTACGACGTGAACGGGAACTTCGCCTCGGGCAAGGCGGTGGGGCTGGGGAACAACACCAACCCGCTCAAGTCCGCCTACGAGGCGCGGAACAACGTGACCGGCAACAACCGCATCTTCGGCAACGTGTTCGGCGGCCTGAACGTCACCAACGACGTGCTGCTGCGCACCAGCCTCGGGTTCAACCTCGGGCAGAACTCGTTCAACGGCTTCAACCCGATCACGCCCGAGAACTCCGAGCCCACGCTCACGAACTCGATCAACGAGAACACCACCCAGTTCACCGACTGGACCTGGACCAACACGCTGCGCTTCGCGCGGCAGATGTCGCGGCACAACGTCTCCCTGCTCCTCGGGCAGGAGGCGAACAAGAGCATGAACCGGTTCCTCACCGGGTCGCTCGCGGGGCTGATCAACTCGGACCTGAACAACCGGTTCATCCAGGACTTCCTGGGCGACGCGAGCACCAAGAACGTCAGCAGCACCGGCGGCGAGAGCGCGCTGCTCTCCTTCTTCGGCAAGGCCGACTACAACTTCGGCGACAGGTACGTCCTGAGCTTCACGCTGCGGCAGGACGGCTCGTCGAACCTCGGCCCCAGCCACCGGTGGGGCACCTTCCCGGCGGTCGGCGTGGGCTGGCGCATCTCCCAGGAGCCGTTCCTGGCCGGGAACAGCCTCCTCTCCGACGCGATGCTCCGCTTCGGCTGGGGCATCACCGGCAACCAGTCGATCCCGTCCGGCCGCATCATCTCGCAGTTCGGCGGCGGACGCGGCGACACCTTCTACGACGTGGGCGGCACCAACAACACGGCGGTGCCGGGCTTCCGCCTGATCTCGCTCGGCAACAGCGACCTGAAGTGGGAGGAGAACCGCTCCGTGAACGTCGGCGCGGACCTCGGGATGTTCAACGGCAAGCTCGACGTCGTCCTCGACGTGTACCGGCGCGAGACGAACAACCTGCTGTTCGACCCGCCGATCCCGGCCACGGCCGGCGTCGCGTCGCCCCCGATCGTCAACATCGGGAAGATGAAGAACAGCGGCGTCGACTTCTCGCTCGGCCACCGGGGCGCGTCGTGGGACCTCACGTTCAACGGCAGCCACTACCGGAACGAGATCGTCTCGATCGACGGCAAGACGGACTTCTTCTACGGCCCGATCTCGACCCGCTTCGGCAACCAGGTCATCAACCAGGTGGGCCACCCGATCGGCTCGTTCTACGGGCTCGTCTCCGAGGGCTTCTTCCGCGACGCGGCCGACGTCACGGCCCACCCGACGCAGGACGGCGCCGCCCCCGGGCGCATCAAGTTCAAGGACGTGAACGGCGACGGGAAGGTGACGCTGGCCGACCGCACGATCATCGGCAGCCCGCACCCGGACTTCACGGCCGGCCTGGACGCGGGGATGCGCTGGCGGTCGTTCGACTTCAACGCCACCGTCTTCGGGACGTTCGGGAACGACATCTTCGACGTGCAGAAGGAGTTCTACGTCTTCCGCAACTTCTCCACGAACGTCCGGCGCGACCTGCTGACCGACTCGTGGACGCCGCAGCACACGAACGCCAAGTACCCGCAGCTCGACATCAACGACAACTACAGCCACCAGGTCAGCAGCTTCTACATCGAGGACGGCTCGTACGTCCGCCTGCGCAACCTGCAGTTCGGGTACACCCTCCCGTCGTCGATGAACCGGTGGACGTCGACCGCGCGCGTGTACCTCCAGGGGGAGAACCTGATCACCTTCACCGGCTACGACGGGCTCGACCCGGCGCTCCCGGCGGCGAACGTCTTCGGCCCGGCCGGCGACATCCGCGACCAGTATCGCGGCGTCGACCGCGGCACCTATCCGAGCAACAGGACGATCAGCGTCGGCCTGTCCACCACGTTCTAACGATTCGTCCCTCTCAGGGAAGGCGAGACGATGCATAACGAGACGAGGCATCCACTGCTCGGCGGGGCGGCCGCGGCGCTCCTTGCAGGCGCCCTGATGTACGGCGGCTGCAAGAACTTCCTCGACAACGCCGCGGCGCCGCAGGGCACGCTGAACGAGCTGACGCTGCTCACCAAGGCCGGCGTCGAGGCCAGCCTGATTGCCGCCTATCGAGCGCTCGACTGGAACAACGGCGTCGGCGGCGGGTGGGGCAACGCCGCCAGCAACTGGGTCTGGGGCAGCGTCCCGAGCGACGACGCCTACAAGGGCTCCGAGGCCAGCGACCAGCCCCCGATCAACGACATCGAGGCCTACCACTGGTCCACCGCCGACGCCGAAGGCTACCTGAACGACAAGTGGCGCGGCGCGTACGAAGGGGTGGTCCGCAGCAACGCGACACTGCGGCTGCTCAACACGGTGCGGACCAGCAAGCCCGGCGCGATCGAGGACCCCGACGCCAAGGCGATCGCGGGCGAGGCCATCTTCCTCCGCGCCCACTACCACTTCGAGGCGTGGCGGATGTGGGGGAACATCCCCTACTACCGCGAGGACGACCCGGACTTCCGGAAGGCGAACATCACGAGCGCCGAGGCGGTGGCGGAGATCCTCAAGGACCTCGACTCGGCGGTCAAGCTGCTCTCCCCGGACAAGCGGAACGGGCAGGTCGGGCGAGTGGACCAGTGGGTGGCGAAGGCCTACAAGGGTCGCGTGCAGGCGTACGCCGGCCAGTGGGACAACGCCCTCACGACGCTGCGGGAAGTGCAGGCGAGCGGGCACTACGACCTCCAGCCGAGCTTCGACCAGGTCTGGACCGGCTTCCAGGCGTTCGCCAACGGCAAGGAGACGATCCTGGCGTACCAGGCCGCCGTGAACGACGGCGCGCAGGACGGGAACGACGCCAACTACGGCGAGCGGCTGAACTTCCCGCACTCCGGGAGCCACTTCGGCTGCTGCGGCTTCCACCAGCCAGCGCAGAACCTGCTCAACTTCTACGCGGTGGATGGGAGCGGCCTGCCGCTGGCCCTGACCGACGCGACCTGGAACGCGCGGAACGCCGTGTTCAACTCCGACGTCAAGGTGCCGGTCGACCCGCGGATGGACTGGACGGTCGGCCGCGACGGCGTGCCCTTCAAGGATTGGGGGCTCCACGAGCCGGGTTGGATTCGGGCCCCGGCCTACGGCGGTCCGTACAGCGCCAAGAAGAACATCCACGAGAACGCCAGCGGCTCCGAGAGCACCGTGGGATGGACGGCGTCGCAGCTGAACGGCGTCAACATCCACATCTTCCGCTACGCCGACATGCTGCTGATGCTGGCCGAGGCGGAGGTGGAGGCCGCGGCCGGGTCGTTGGCGAACGCGCGGACGATCGTCAACCAGGTCAGGCAGCGGGCGGCGGTCAAGGTACAGGGGTGCGGCCTGCCGGTCGGCGACCCGGGGAAGCGGGACAGCATCGAGCTCGTCTCGTATCCGACCTGCGCCGGTGACACCCGGATCGCCGTGCCGCTCGGCGACCCGTCGGTCAAGTGGGCGATCTACCAGGTGGGCCAGTACCCGGCGTCGGCGTTCGCCACCAAGGAGCTGGCCCGCACGGCGGTGCGCTACGAGCGCCGCCTCGAGCTGGCGATGGAAGGGCAGCGGTTCTTCGACCTGCGCCGCTGGAACATCGCGGAGCAGACGCTGAACCCGTACGTCGCGGTCGAGAAGAACCGGCGCCTCTACCTCCTCGGGGCGGAGGCCTACAGCGCCCGCCACAACCTCTTCCCGATCCCCGCCATCCAGATCGAGCTGAGCAAGGTGGCCGGCGTGGCCCAGCTGAAGCAGAACACCGGCTGGTAAGCGACGCGGGCGACGCGCACGGCGTACGGCGTCGGGGCGGCGGCGGCGGCGAGTGTTCGCCGCCGCCGCCTTGACGTTTGTCGACCTAACGACCTAACGCTTGCCGATCCCGAACGCCTGGAGCGAGTCGCCAGTGTTGGCGACCAGCACGGCCTTCCCCCGGGGCGTGCCGACCAGCGCCAGCCCCGAGACGTTCTTCGGGGCCAGGAAGCCGCTCGCGACCGGCGGCACCGGCGTGAAGTGGCCGCGGCCGTCGCCGCGCAGCCAGAGCCCGTTGCCCGCGTCGGCCCGCGGCGTGTTCGGCTCGGCGTCGTAGAGGTTCCCCGCGACGATCAGGTCGAGGCGGCCGTCGCCGTCCACGTCGTGGACCAGGGCGGACCGGATCGGCGCGATCTGCGCCAGGTTCGGCAGCGGGGTGGCGCTGAACGCGCCGCCCCCATCGTTATGCAGGACCAGGCTGGCGAAGGTGTCCGCCTGGTAGTGGAGCGCCTGCCGCAGCGCGGCGGCGCCGAACGCCTGCTCGGCGGTCACCCGGGAGAACGACCCGTAGGTCGGGAAGCGCATGCCGAGCGGGTAGATCGCCTCCCCCAGCGGCGCCAGGCCGCCGACCGGGTACTCCACGCCGCCCACCGCCTGGGTGAGCACGACGTCCGTGGTCTGGTTGCCGGTGAAGCTGGCCGCGTAGACCCCGAACTTTCCCGCCGCCGACGTCGTGTACGAGTAGTTGAGCCCCAGGTTCCCCGCCACCAGGTCGGGGCGGCCGTCGCCGTCGAAGTCGCCGGCGGCCAGGCTGTACCACCAGCCGCGCGTCGGCGGGAGCCGCGTGCTCCCGGTGACCTCGGTGAAGCGAGCTTGCCCTGAGCCGTCAGGCGAAGGGTCGTTCCGGTAGAACCGGATCGGCATCCACTCGCCGACAGTGACGAGGTCGAGGCGCCCGTCGCCGTCGAAGTCGACCCAGACGGCGTCGGTGATCATCCCGCCCGGCTTCACCAGCTCCGGGGCGACCGCGTCGGTCACGTCGGTGAAGCGCACGCCCGAGCCGTCCGGCGACGGGTCGTTCCGGAGGAGGTAGCTCCTGGTGGGCAGCGGGTAGGCCCGAGGCGTCAGGCGGCCGCCCACGAACAGGTCCGGCCGCCCGTCGCCGGTGAAGTCCCCGACGCGCACGGCGGCGGTGCTGGTGCGCATCGGCGGCAGCGCCGCGGAGTCCCGCACGAAGCGCCCGCCGCCCATGTTGATGTAGAGGCGGTCCTGCAGCGACGGCGACTCGGGCGCGACCTGATACCCGCCGCTCGCCACGTACAGGTCCGGGTGCCCGTCGCCGTTGGCGTCGAAGAACAGCGCCCCCCAGTCGTCGTAGCGCTCGCCAGGCGCGGCCCACGGCTGGCCGCGGGGCGACGCCGCGAAGCCGCCGTCACATTCGCTTCGCCCGGCGCAGGCCCTCCGCTGCAGGAAGAGCTGCGCCGGGCCCTCGGGCGTGCCGCCCACGAACACGTCCTCCAGCCCGTCGCCGTCGACGTCGGCGACCGCGACCGGCGGGCCCTGCCGCGACAGCATGTAGGGCAGCAGCGGCTGCACGCCGTAGTCCACCGCCGACCCCACCCGCTGCACGTACGACGGTGCCTGACGCGCGTCCAGCGGCCGAAAGAGCCGGTCGCTCGCCGGCCCGGGCGGGGCGGCGGCGGCGGCGGGGCGCGCCGGCGCGGTCGCGTCGGCGTGCTTCAGGACCAGCAGCCGGTCGCAGTCGAGGTTCGTCAGCAGCTGCCGCCGCCCGTCGGGCCACGTCACCTCCAGACTGTCCACGCGGCGGACGCGCCCGAGCCCGAAGTGCGCGCGGTCGTCCATCGTCGACATGAAGCCGCGGTACGGGCTGTAGTAGAGATACTGCCTGCGCCCGCCGGCGGTGAGGACGAGCTCCGACCCGATCCCCGCGCTGCGCCCGCGCGGCGCCTCCCCCTCCAGCCGGACCTGGATCCAGTGGTGCGCGTCGTCGTCGTCGGGCGCGACGTTCCGGTAGATGAACGCCGGCGCGTCGACGTTGCTCACCACGAGGTCCAGCCGCCCGTCGTTGTCGAGGTCCGCGTAGGCCGCGCCGTACGAGTAGCTCGGGCGCTCCATCCCCCACGCCCTGGTCTCGTCGGTGAACGTCAGGTCGCCGGCGTTGCGGAAGACGTAGTTGGACTCGTCGTAGCTGGGGAGCTTGCTCAGCAGCTCCAGCTCGACCCGGGTGGGGGCGCGCCCCACCAGCCCCCGGCGCTGGGCGAACATGGCGGTCTGGTAGTCCAGGTCGTTGACCGCCTTGGGGTAGCCGTTGCTGATGAAGATGTCCTTGCGCCCGTCGTTGTCGAAGTCGGCGAACAGCGTGCTCCAGCTCCAGTCCGTGGCCGAGACGCCGGCGAGCCGCGCGACCTCGCTGAAGACGACGTCCCCGTCGGCCGTCACGCCGTTGCTCAGCTGCAGGGTGTTGGCGCTGTAGTCGTCGCGGAACCCGCGGCCGCGCGCCTCGACGAAGGTGGTGTGGGTGACGAACCCGCCCGTCCGCTTGCGGCGCGCCAGGTCGCGCGGCAGCATGTCCGCCTGCACGACGTCGGGCCAGCCGTCGTCGTTGAAGTCGGCGGCGTCCACCCCCATCCCGGCGTAGCTGGCGTGCTTGAGCCACCGGCCGGCCTTGTTGGCGAACGTCCCGTCCCCGTTGTTGACGTACAGCACGTCGTTAGGTGTGGCGTCGTTGGAGACGTAGACGTCGGGCCGCCCGTCGCGGTTGAAGTCCGCCACCACCACGCCGAGCCCGTAGCCGGCGTCGCGCAGGATGCCGGCCGCCGCCGAGACGTTGGTGAACGAGCCGCGGCAGTCGTTCCGGTAGAGCTGGTTGTGGCTGCCCGGCGTCTCGCCGCGCATCCCCGAGGGGTGGTGGCGCGTCGCCTCACCGCGCGAGAAGTCGTGGGGCGAGTTGTTCAGCAGGAAGAGGTCGAGGCAGCCGTCCCCGTCGTAGTCGAGGAACGCGGCGTGGGTGGTGTAGCCGGTGTCGGCGACGCCGTACTTCGCCGCGGCCTCGGTGAACGTCCGGTCGCCGTTGTTGACGAACAGCAGGTTCGCCCGGTCCGCCGCCTTCGACCGCTCGGGCCCGGAGACGGAGACGTAGATGTCCAGGCGCCCGTCCCCGTTGATGTCGACCATCGTCGCGCCGGTCGCCCACCGCGTCGTGCCCACGCCGGCCCGCTCGGTGACGTCCTCGAACCGCATCTCCCCCTTGTTCCGGTACAGGCGGCTCGACACCATGTTGCCGGCGAAGTAGATGTCCGGCAGCCCGTCGCCGTCGACGTCCCCGACGGCGACCCCTGCGCCGTTGTAGATGTAGACGTCGGTCTGCACGTTCAGCGAGTCGCTGGTGGTGATCGTGTTCGCGAACGTGACGCCGGTCCGGCTCGCGCTCAGGAGCTCGAACAGCGGGCGGTCCTTCTTCCCGCAGCCGGCGGCGGCCGACGCGAGCGCGAGCAGGAGCGAGCAGATTCCCGCGCGACGTGCGCGGGCGACGGTCGGGAACGCGGGAAACGTGGAATCCATCACAGGGGAGTTGTCTCGCATGAATAAGCAGGTGCCGATCGCCCGCGTCATCAACCTGATCGCGGCGGAGTCCCAGCGGCTCTGGACGATCGACGAATCTGAGGCTCGGCGCAGGCTGCTCGCCAGTCGGCCGGAGGACGTCCTGCACCTCGACGGCTCCTTCGCCCTGGTGGCGCAGGACGGGAGCGCGTCCTGCTGGCGCGGAGCCTCGACCGCCCGCTGCGCTACTTTCTGGCGAAGGCCGCCGACGGGCCGGCGCTGATCGTTGCCGAGCGCATCGACGCGATCGCCGCGGAGCTCGCGCGGCGCGGCTGGGCCGACCAGTTCCACCCGAGCTACACGCGCATGGTGCCGGCGCACCACGTCACGACGCTGCGCCTGGTCGGATGCCCCGACCCGAATCCCGTGCACCGCCGCTTCTTCGACCCGCCCCGCGGCACGCTCCCCACGGACCTGGACGTCATCGGCCGCCACTACGTCGAGGCCGTCTACGAGGAGCTGCGCCGCTGGCTCGCCGCGCAGAACCTGCCCCCGGCTCGACCCGGGGGCCTGCCCCCGGCCCGACCGGGGGACCCCGCGGCGCCGATCGGCGTCCCGTTCTCCGGCGGGATCGACAGCGGCGCGGTGCTGCTCTGCCTGTACAAGCTGCTGCTGAACGAGGGAGACGGGGGGAACCGATGTTGCCGCGCTCTGGCGCGCGCTGCTACAGCGGTATCCGACGATCGAGCGCGCGTTCGCCGAGGCGACGCCGCTCATGGCGATCGCGTTCCTGCCGGCGATCCAGCATCGCCTCACGAGGGCGGCCGGGGGCCGGTGGGCGCTGCTGCCGCACGCGTATGCCTTCGTGGACCCGCTCTTCTCGACGGGGATCGCCTGGGGGCTGCGCGCCGTCGAGCGGCTGGCGCTGGCGTTCGAGTCGGAGGCGGGGTCCCGTCGCGTGCCCGACGCGCGGCTGCTCGCGCGCTACGAGGCGGCACTCGGCGCCGAGGCGGATCAGATCGACCTGGTCGTGGCCGGCGCGTACGAGGCGATGGCGCACTTCGACCTCTTCGCGGCGCAGGCGATGCTCTACTTCGCGACCGTCTCGTTCGCCGAGGCGAGCCAGTGACTCGCGCCGGTGGACGGCGCGGCGTGGAGGGGGTTCCTGGGCGTGGGCGACGACCTGCTGGAGCCGCTGCCGCGCGAGAGCCTCCGCCGGCTGAGAGCAATCACGCGGCGCCGAAGCG
>DATFPD010000346.1:0-16136 GCA_035265005.1 Gemmatimonadaceae bacterium
AGCGCGCGCGAACCCTCCACGTCCACGGAGGCCGAGCGTGCGTCGGCGTCGCTCTCGGGGTGCAGCTGGTCGCGGTAGCGTGTCGCGAGCCCGCGCGCCGAGGCCGAGACGGAGGTGCCTCGGAAGTCGCTCGCCGCGCGAAGCAGCAGGCGGCCGGTGTGTCCGCGGTCGTGGTCGTACGTGCGCACGTTCATCCCGCCGACGAGCCCCCGCTCCACCTCGGACGCGAGCGCGAGCAGCTGCACGCGCGGCAGCACCGCGGACGCGAAGACCGCCCGCCGCCGCTCGTCGTTGTTCACGCGCCGCTCGGCGGTGTCCGGCGTGAGCCGCGCGTCCGCGGTGTTGACGAAGCGGAAGTCGTTGCGCGCGCCTCCGGCCGCCGCGCCCAGGCGCACGCGCCCGCCGGCGACGGGCACCCGCATCGCGCCCTCCGCCTCGTACCGGCCGAAGGCGCCGCCCGACGCGGAGAGCACCGTGCCGTCCCCACTGGTCAGCGCGAGCGTGCCGCCGGAAGCGCCGGGGCCGCCGAGCGGGTTCGCGCCCGGCAGCACGGCGATGCCGCCGAGCGCGGCGAGCGGCAGGTCGGCGAAGTCCGCCGAGCCGACGGCCGGATCGTTGAGCGGCACGCCGTCGAGCGTGACCAGCACCTGATCGGCGCGCGATCCGCGCATCGACAGGCGCACGTCGCCGTGCGTGCCGCGCGCGGCCACGAACGGCAGGCGCGACGCGGCCTGCGCGACGCTCCGCACGCCGGCCTCTCGCAGCTCGCGCACGGCGACCGCGGCCTGCATCCGACCGGCGTCCGCCTCGTCCCGCGCCACGACCGTCACCCGGCCCAGTGGCACCGCGACCGGCACGAGCCTGACGAGAATCTCGGCGGCCCCGGCCGGCGCGGCGAGCGCGGGACGGTAGCCGACTCGCCGCACGAGCAGGGTGTCCCCGCCGGCAGACGCGACGACGAAGCGGCCCAGCGCGTCCGTCAGCACGGGCTCGGCGCCGCGCGTGCCCACCGAGGCGCTCGCCACCGGCCCGCCGGTCGCGCCGTCGAGCACCGTGCCGCGCACGGTCGCGCCGCGGGCGGGCGGTGCCTGAAGGGCCGCGAGCACCAGCAGGGCCGCGATCACGAGCGCCGGCCTCCGCGCCCGCGGAGCGGGACGAGTGCCGGCGCGCCGACCGCCGGGTCGCGCGTCACGACCAGCGGCCACTCGTACACGCTCTCCAGCGTCTCGCCGCGCATGACGTCGGCGGGCGCGCCGCTCGCGGCCACGCGCCCGCGGTGCAGCAGCACGATCGTGGTCGCGAAGCGGGCGACGAGGTTGAGCTGGTGGCTCACCAGCAGGATGGTCATGCCGTCCCGCGCCAGCGCATCGAGCAGCTCGAACACGGCCATCTCGTGCGCCACGTCCAGGAAGGTGGTCGGCTCGTCGAGCACGAGCGCACCGGCCTCCTGCGCCAGCGCCCGCGCGATGCGCACCCGCTGCCACTCGCCCCCCGACAGCTCGTCGGTCTGGCGGGACATGAGCTCGGCGACTCCAGCGCGCTCGGCGGCGAAGGCCACGGCCCGGCGGTCCGCCGCGCCCGCCCCGCCCCAGCCGGCGCGGTGCGGGAAGCGCCCCATCGCGATGTACTCGCCCACCTCGAGCGGGAACGCCGGCTCCTCGCGCTGCGTCACCACCGCCACGCGCCGGGCGAGCGCCAGCCGGCCGACCGCGCGCGCGTCCTCCCCGCCGACCAGCACCCGCCCGGCGGCGAGCGGCACCCGCCCGATGAGCGCGCGCACGAGGGTGCTCTTCCCGCTGCCGTTAGGCCCGGCGACCGCGGTCACCGACGCCGGCGCCGCGTCCAGCGTGACGCCGTCGACCGCTGGGCGGTCGCGCCGCGGGTAGCGCACCACCACGCCCTCGAACCGGATCACGGGCCCCGCCTGAGCTGCGCCAGGAAGAACGGGACCCCGACCAGCGCGGTCACGGCGCCGAGCGGCAGCTCGGCCGGTGGGCGCAGCGCACGCGCCGCGAGGTCCGCGGCGACCACGAGGGCCGCGCCGGTGATGGCCGAGCCGCCCACCAGCGCGCGGTGCCCGCGGTGTCCGGCCGCCCGCACGATGTGCGGCACGACGAGCCCCACGAACCCGATCAGTCCGGCCGCCGCCACCGTGGCCGCCGCGAGGAGCGAGGCCAGCGCGTAGACTCGGCGTGCCGCGCGGTCCACGTCCACGCCGAGGCCGGCCGCCGGGTCCTCGCCGAGCGAGAGCGCGTCGATCTCGCGCGCGGCCCAGAGCAGTCCGAGCCCGCCGGCGGCGACGAACAGCGCCAGCCAGCGCACGCGCGACCAGTCCGCGTCGGCGGCCGACCCCATCATCCACCACAGCGCGTTGCGCACGGTGTTGGGCGGCGCGTTGGCCAGCGCGACCATGATGGCGGCGTTCGCGAACGCGCCCACCACCACCCCGGCCACGAGCAGCGTTCGCGGGTCGGCGTGCGCGCGGGCGGCGCGCGCCACCAGCAGCACCAGCGCCACGGCGAGCCCGGCGCCGGCGAAGGCGGCGAGCGGCACGCCGAGCGCGGACGACACGCCCAGGCTGACCGCGACCGCCGCGCCCACCGCTGCGCCCCCCGACACGCCAAGCAGGTACGGCTCGGCGAGGCCGTTGCGCAGGACGCCCTGCAGCGCCGCCCCGCTCATCCCGAGCCCCGCGCCCACGAGCGCCGCCAGCGTCACTCGCGGCAGCCGCAGCGTGCGCACGATCGCGACCGCCAGCGGGTCGCCGCGCCCGAACAGCGCGCCCCACACGTCGCCGACCGCGAGCGGCACCGCGCCGAGCGCGATCGCCGCCGTCGCCAGCGCGGCCAGCGCCGCGAGCGCGACGGGCCAGAACGCGTGCCGCACCGTCATCGCGCGGGGCGCGTCGGGGCCGAGTCGCCGAGCGCGCCGGGGTGCAGCAGCCTGGCGATGGCGAGCGCCGCCTCACCCATCCGCGGCCCCTGCCGCCCCACCAGATCCGGATCGACGACCAGCACCTGCCCGGTCCGAACCGCGCGCAGCCTCTGCCACGACGGGTCCGCGGCGATGCGCTTCGCGCCGTCGGGGCCGGCGAGGATGGCGTCCGGGTCGCGGCGGAGGAGGTCCTCCATCGACACCTGCGGCGACACGTCAGGCATGTCGCCGTAGATGTTGCGCCCGCCGGCCGCCTCGACCAGCTGCGTCATGTAGCTGCCGCCGCCGATGGTGATGAGCGGCGCGTCCCACACGTGCCAGAACACCGTGCGCCGCGGGAGCGCGGCGGTGGCGCGCCGCGCGCGCTCGAGCGACGCGTCGACCGAGTCGACCACCGTCCGGGCTCGCGCGGAGTCACCGGTGACGCGGCCGAGCAGCGCCGCGGCGCGCCGGAAGTGCTCCACCCGGTCGATCTTGAGCGAGATCGTGCGCACGCCGGCGGCACGCAGGCGCTCGGCGGCAGCGCGGTTGTTGGCGCTGGCGTAGAGGACGACGAGGTCCGGGCGCCGGGCGAGGATGGCCTCCACGTTAGGCGATAGCCCGTCGCCCACCTCCGGCACGAGCCGCGCCGAATCGGGCGCCTCGTCCCACTTCGACCGCCCCACCAGCCGCGGGCCGGCGCCGAGCGCGAACAGCAGCTCGGTGGTGGCCGGGTTGATCGAGACGATGCGCGCCGGCGGGGCCGCCGCCCGGACCGTGTCGCCGAAGTCGTCCACGGCCGGCGCGGTCGAGGCGCGCGCCGGGGGCGCCGCGGGCGCGGTGCTGTCGCGCGCCGGCGCGCGTCGCTCGCCGCACGCGGTCGCGGCGAGCGCGGCGGCGAACGCGAGCAGCCATCGCCGCGCGGGGCGGCTCTCTTCCCAGAAACGCAAAGCGGGCATCCAGTGGAGGATGCCCGCGACGCGAAGAGCGCATGTGCGCACTCCGGCCACCTCCCCTCCCCCGAGGGTGAACGTGTGGCGCGGACCGGGATCGTCTCCTGGCTTCGGGCCGCCGGGCTCGCCTTCCCAACCCGCGTCGCGGGTCAGTGGCGCATCGAGCCGGCGTTGGGCGCGGCGGTGGTGCTCGTCGCGCTACCCGATACAGTGGCGGGGCCGCACCGGCGTCGCACCGGTTTCCGTGGTCCCCGTCCGCGTGCTTCAGTTGTGTCGGCGTTCGTACCGCCAGCCCGAATCTACCGAGCGCCCCCGCCGCCGGCAAGCTCGGCGCGCAGCTCCTCCTTCAACCGGGCGCGCTCGGCGGCGCGCGCGTCGCCCTCGCCCGCGTCGTCCAGCTCGGCGATGCGGCGCGCCAGCGCCTCGGCCGCGGGCGAGACGTCGGGCGGCCGGGGCGCGGCCGGGGCCGAGCGCCTGGCGAGCGCAGCGGCGAGCGCGGCCAGCAGCAGCCCCGCCGCCAGCGCGGCGCCCCACGGCGCATAACGCGACGGCCGCCCGGGCGCCGCGGCGCCCAGCGTCACGCGCACCGTCGCGCCCGCCGGCGCGTCCTGGGCCAGGAAGCGGCGGAACGTCCGCCCCTCCACGCTCGCCGGGTCCACCTCGGCCAGCGTTGCGCCCTCGGCGCGCGCGCCCTGCGGCTCGACGAGCACCTCGAGCACGTCTGTGGCCGCGTCGACCGAGAGCGCGAGCGGGAACGCCGCCCGGGGCAGCTCGTACGAGAACGAGAGCTGCTTGAGTCCGGGCGCGAAGGGCGCGTACACCCGCACGCGCCCCCCTTCGGCCGCGGCCGCCGCCGCGGAGATGTCCCCCTGCCCCACGCGGAACCCCTCGGCCGCCGGCGGGAGCGGCGCCGACCAGGTGGCGGCGGCTGCCGCGCCCCCGGTGAGGGTCACCGAGCTGTCGTTGGCGACCTCGTACACCTCGACTACCGTTAGGCGGTCGCCGGCGGCGCCGGTCATCACGACGTGGCGGCCGCGGACGGTGAGGCGGAGCGGGCCCGAGCTCGTGTCGAAGACCGACACCTCGGCGGGCTCGCCGCTCACGTCCGCCTCGCGCAGCGGCGCGCCGAAGTAGGTGATGCCCGAGTACGTCGCCGAGACGATGAAGAGCGCGTCGTCGTCCGGGGCGGCGTGGTATGAGAAGGCGTAGCGCCCGTCGGCGCCGGTGCGCGCGGAGTCGACCGGCCCGGCGCCGACGGCGGCGACTCGATGGAGCGTCACCCACGCGCCCCGCACCGGCAGCATCTCGGTCAGGCCCGGCCGCACCACCCGGCCGGCGACCCGGCGCCCGGGGGCTCCGGCCGCCGGTGGCTCACGCTGCGCGCGCGCGGCCGCGGCCGGCAGCACCGCGGCGAGCACCAGGGCCACGGCGGCCGTGGCGGCCGCGAGGGCCAGCCCGAGACGGCGCCCCGTCAGAGGCTGAACTTCCCGAAGTCCTCGGGTCGCAGCCGCTCCAGGTACTCTTTCAGCGCCTCCGAGCTCGCCTCCTCGCTCGAGGGCTGCGGCGGCTGCGGCGTGCTCGCGGCCGGCGGCTTGGGCGGGGCGCCGAACGACGGTGGGCTCTCCTGCTCCGGCCGCTGCTCCTCCTCCTCTTCCTCCTCCTCGACCGTCGTGAGCAGCGACTCCTGCGCGTAGATGGGCGCCGAGAGGCGGAGCGCGATCGCGATGCTGTCCGACGGGCGCGCGTCGATGGACACGACGTCGCCGCTGCCGCGCTGCTGGATGTGCAGCTCGGCGTAGTAGGTGTTCTTCTGCACCTTGGTGATCTGCACGCGGCGCAGCGAGCCGCCCATGCCGAGGATCAGGTGCTTGCAGAGGTCGTGGGTGAGCGGCCGCTCGCGGCGCACGTTCTTCATCTGCATCACGATCGACTCGGCTTCGGGCTGGCCGATCCAGATCGGGAGCAGGCGCGTCCCGCCCTTCTCCTGGAGAATGACGACGTAGGACTGCGTCGAGCTGTCGAGCCCGAGCCGGGCGACGGTGACTTCGACCATCACGGCGGGGAGAACTCCGTTGAAGGCTATCGGCTATCGGCCATCGGAATCGGCCGACCGCCGCGCTACCGCATAGTGCGTCCGAAGTCTTCTACACCGCAAGCGGCCACGAGTGCGAAGGCGGCCCGCGGACGCTGTTCCGTCCGCGGGCCGGTCCCGAGCCGCCGATCGACCGCCCTCAGCGCGCCGCCTTCTTCAGCGCGTCGACCTTGTCGGTGCGCTCCCAGGTGAAGAGCGTGCGGCCGTCCTTGCCGTTGCCCTGCGTCTCCGGCGTGCGGCCGAAGTGGCCGTAGGCGGCGGTCGCGGAGTAGATCGGCTTGCGCAGGTCCAGCGCCTGGATGATCCCCCGCGGCGTGAGGTCGAACACCTCGCGCACCGCGCGGTCGATCACCTCGTCAGGCACCGTGCCCGTGCCGAACGTGTCCACGAGCACCGACACCGGCTCGGCGACGCCGATCGCGTAGGCCACCTGCACCTCGCAGCGCTTCGCCAGCCCGGCGGCGACGACGTTCTTCGCCACCCAGCGCGCCGCGTAGCACGCCGAGCGGTCCACCTTCGACGGGTCCTTGCCGCTGAACGCCCCGCCGCCGTGGCGGCCCATGCCGCCGTAGGTGTCGACGATGATCTTGCGGCCGGTGAGCCCCGCGTCGCCCTGCGGCCCGCCGATGACGAAGCGGCCGGTCGGGTTGATGTGGTAGTTCACCTTGTCGTGCATCATCTCCTTCGGCAGCGACGGCTCGATCACCTGCTCGATGACCTTGCGCCGGATCTCCTCGGTCGAGACGCTCTCGGCGTGCTGGGTCGAGACGACGATCGTATCGATCTTCACCGGGCGCCCGCCCTCGTAGCGCACCGTCACCTGCGCCTTGCCGTCGGGACGGAGCCAGGGCAGGTCGCCGCTCTTCCGGCGTTCCGACAGGGCCTTGGTGAGCCGGTGCGCGAGGACGATCGGCATCGGCATCAGCTCGGCGGTCTCGTCGGTCGCGAAGCCGAACATCATGCCCTGGTCGCCCGCGCCGCCGACGTCCACGCCCTGGGCGATGTCCGGCGACTGCTTGTCGATCGTGCTGATGACCGCGCAGGTCTTGCTGTCGAAGCCGTAGGAGGCGTCGTTGTAGCCAATCCGGTCGATGGTGCTGCGGACGAGCTGCGGAATGTCGACGTACGTCGTCGTGGTGATCTCGCCGGCCACGCAGGCCAGGCCGGTGGTCACCAGCGTCTCGCAGGCGACGCGCGCCGTCGCGTCGTCGGTCAGGATCGCATCGAGCACCGCGTCGGAGATCTGGTCGGCGATCTTGTCGGGGTGCCCTTCGGTGACGGATTCGGAGGTGAAGAGATAGCGGTCCAGCACGAACAGTCCTTGAGAAGGTCGGAAGGCGGGAAGTGGTAAAGCCGTGCTCGCGCGTGATTTATGCGCGCCCCCGCGAGTCGTGAATCATAACCGGGCCCGGGCGCAAGGAGCAAGCCAACGCGGACCCGGCCTATCCTTCGAGCGCCGCGGCCCCCAGCGCCTCGATGAGCGGCCCGCGGAGCACCGCCTCCGCCTCGGCGGCGCTCCGCGTGCGGAGGGCGGCCGCGGCGGCCTTCTCGGCGGCGGCGACGCTGATCGAGCGCACCAGCCGCTTCACGAGCGGCACCGAGCGCGGATTCACGCTGAGCTGGCGCAGGCCGAGCCCGATCAGCGCGAACGCGGTGATCGGGTGCGACGCCATCTCGCCGCAGACCGCGACGTCGATCACGAACTCGCGCGCCGTCCGCGCGATCGACTGGATGAGCCGGAGCACGGCCGGGTGCAGCGGCGTGAAGCGCGAGTTGAGGTTCGCGTTGCCGCGGTCCACGGCGAGCGTGTACTGCACCAGGTCGTTGGTGCCGATGCTGAAGAAGTCGACCTCGTCGCCCAGGGTGTCGGCGGCCACCGCGGCCGCCGGCGTCTCGACCATCACGCCCACGGGCACGTCGCGCCGGTAGGGCACGCCGCGCGCGTCCAGCTCCCGCGCCGCCTCGTCGAGCAGCACCTTCGCCTGGCGCACCTCGTCGATCGTGACCACCAGCGGGAGCATGATGCGCACGTCCCCGTGCATCGCCGCCCGCAGGAGCGCGCGGAGCTGCGTCCGGAAGATGTCCGGCTGGTCGAGGCACATCCGGATCGCGCGCCAGCCCAGGAACGGGTTCGCCTCCGCCGGGAACCCGCCGACCGGGAGCTTGTCGCCGCCGATGTCGTAGGTGCGGATGATCACCGGCCGGCCGCCGAACGCCTTCACCACGCGCACGTACGCCGCGTACTGCTCCTCCTCGTCAGGCATCGACGTGCGCCCGACGACCAGGAACTCCGTGCGCATGAGCCCCACGCCCTCGGCGCCGCTCGTCGCCGCCTGCTCGGCCTCCTCCGGGAGGTCCACGTTCGCGCGCAGCGTCACGCGCACGCCGTCGGCCGTCACCGGCTCGAGCGTGGCCAGCGTGCGCAGCTCCGCCTCCATCACCTGCTCGCGCTGGGCGCGGCGGTGGAAGGCGATGATCTCCTCCGGGCTCGGGTCGACGACCAGCACGCCGTCGCTGCCGTCGAGCACCACGCGCTCGTGGCCGCGCAGCCGGCGGGTGGCGTCGCGCAGCCCGACCACCGCCGGGATGCCGAGCGAGCGCGCCAGGATGGCGACGTGCGACGTGCGCGTGCCGGCGTCGGTCGCGATGCCGGCGATCGCCTCGCGGTCGAGCTGCACGGTGAGTCCGGGCGTCAGGTCGTGCGTCACCAGCACCGCGTTGGCGCCCTTCGGCACGTCCACCGGGTCGTGGTCGTCCAGGCCGAGCAGGAGCGTGAGCACGCGGATCTGCACGTCGGTCAGGTCCGCCACGCGCTCGCGCATCATTGCCTGCGTGTGCCGCGCGAAGTGCTGCCGCCACTCCAGCAGCACGAGGTTGAACGCCCACTCGGCGCACTGGTTCTGCCGGATCAGCGAGTCGACGCTGTAGAGCAGCGTGTGGTCCTCGAGGATCAGGATCTGCGCCTCGAAGATCTCGGCCTCCTTCTGGCCGGCGTGCTGCTCGGCGCGGTCGCGGACCTTCTTCAGGCGGTCCTTGGCCCGCGCGATCGCGTCGTGCAGCCGCTCGATCTCGCTCGAGATCTCGTCGTCGGAGATGACGCGATGCGGGACGTCGGGCACCTCCCAGCGCAGGAGGTGCACCGGCCCCTCGATGATCCCGGGGGAGGCCCCCAGACCGCGGAGGGTGAGTCCCATCAGCTCTCCCCGAACTTCTTCGCGATCACGTCGGCGATCGCGTTCACGGCCTGCTCGGCGTCCGGGCCGTCCGCCTTCAGCTTGAGCGTGGACCCGTACTCCGCGGCGAGCATCATGACGCCCATGATGCTCTTGCCGTTCACCTCGATGTCGTCGCGGATGATCGTGATGTCGCTCTGGAACTTGGCCGCCGCCTTCACGATCTCGGCGGCCGGCCTGGCGTGGAGGCCGTTCCGGTTCATGATCTGGACCTCTCGCTCAGCCATGGCGGACCACCGAGATGAGGACGAACAGCGCGAGAACCCCGAGTGCGATCCGCCACCCCTCGGCGCGCCCCTGGAGGCGCGCCAGCCCCACGCCGCCGACCGCGACGGCGACGAGCACGACCCCGGTAAACGCGCGGCCGGTGTCGATCGTTCGGTTCAGCGCCAGCGGCAGCGCGATCCCCGCCATGCAGGCGGCCGCGCGGACGATGTGCTCCGGCCCGCGCCGCAGCACCGGGTTGGCCAGCGCGTTCGCGACGCGCATGCCGCCGCGCCACCCCGCGTCGAGCGCCCAGATGCGCAGCGCGAAGTGGCCGGCGTTGTAGACGCCGAGGAAGATCGCGAGGACCGCCACCGGCCCGGCGCCGAAGCCGAACGCGGCCAGCGCGAGCAGCGAGCAGAACGGAAGCCAGCCGGCCCACACCAGCCGGTCGCCGACGCTGCCGAGCGGGCCGCAGAGCGCCGTGCGGAAGCGCTCGATCTTCGCCGCGGGCTCGCCGTCCAGCTCCGCGCGGGCCAGCGCGCCGACCGCCACGCCGGCCAGGTACGGGTGCGCGTTGAAGTACTGGCTCTGCCGCGCCAGCGCCTGGCGATACCGCTCGCCGCCCACGCCGCCCGGGAGCAGGCGCAGCGCCGGCTCGACGCAGAAGCCGATCCCGTTGCCGAGCAGGATCTCGTAGTTCCACGATCCCTGGATGGCCAGGAGCCGGATCAGGATCGCCGCGCGCGTGCGCAGCGGGAGCGCCGGCGTGCGGGGGGGCGGGGCCGCGGGCGTTGCCGGCGAGGCGGAGGTCGCGGTCATGTGCCGAAGCGGATGATGAGGAGTCCGGCGGCGAGCCCGGCGAGGAAGTACCAGCGGGCGCCCGCGGTGGTGTGGAAGATCTTCCACACCGCGCCCGCGGCCACCGACGCGGCGACGGCGACGACGACCGCGCGCGAGAACCGCGGGTCCACCGACCAGCGCACGATCGCCGTGTCCGTGATCGGCCGCAGCACCAGCAGCCCGAGCAGCGTGAGCGCCGCGCCGCGCACCAGGTCGAACGTGAGCCCCGCCACCTGCAGCCCGACGACCGTGAGCCGCGACCCGCGGGCGAGCGCGGCCAGCCGGCGCCTGGCGAGACGCGCGTTGAGCCGCCGGAGCAGGAACATGCTCCACCCGCCGGTCCACGCCGCGGCCAGCGCGCCGGCGACCGCCGCCGTCATCGCCCCCGGGGTGTCGAGGGGCTGCGCCGCGTACAGCGCCCCGCCGACGACGGCCGCCGAGCCCCACTCCGGGTATCGCGACGCGCCGAAGGGGAGCGTCTCGAGCGCGAACAGCTCCAGCGTCGCGCCCGCGAGCAGCCCCGCGGACGGGTTGCCGATCATCGCCCCGGCGGCGGTCGCGGCGACGAGCGGCCGCGAGACCATCGCCTGCGGGAAGCTGACCACGTCGAGGCCGAGCACGGCCCCGAGGATCACCAGCGGCAGCAGCTCGAGGAGCATCAGCTGTCACCCGTCCCGGCGAGGACGTCGTCGAGCGGCACCGGCCGCGCGGCGGGAACGTCCTGGGCGGTGACCGCGACGCCGCGCCGCGCCAGCTCTCGCAGCTGCCGCTCCTCGTCAGGCGTGAGGAACACGTAGCGCAGCCGCTGGGTGCGGCCGGCGCGGTGGTGGATGCCGCCCAGGTTGACGGCGCGAATCGACCCGTTGGCGCGGTCCACGAGCCGCGTCATCGTCGCGATGTCGCCGGTGAGGACGATCCCCGCGCGCTCGTCGCCCCGGAAGCGATCGTGGTCGTGGGCTGCCGTCTCGACCGACTCGAAGAACACGTCCACGCCCGGCGGAACTCCCATGCGATACAGCTCCTGCTCCCACTCGCTGGCCGCGACCTCGTCGTCGACCAGCACGATGAATCCGACGTCGAGCGGCTGACCCCAGCCCACGACCACCTGCCCGTGGATGAGCCGGTCGTCGATCCGGTAGAGCTCAACGCCCACTCGCCGCCCCCGGGGCGCTGGGGAGACACACCAGCGACTCGCGCCCGCGGGCGACCGCGTGCTGCGCCGCCAGCGCCGCCGCCTCTGCCGACGTGTCGCCGTTGAACACGAAGTCGAGCAGCGTCGCCAGGTTGGTGCCCGTCACCAGCACGAGGTCGGGGCGCTCGCGCATCAGCCGTCGGGCGGCGATGGTGCAGCTCCCCGCCGGCAGGTCGGTGAACACCACGTGGGCGCCGCTGGCGTCCAGATGGTCGCGCATCTGCTTCGCGATGTCCTCGGCCGCGAGGCCGCGGTTCGTCATCGCGACGAACACCTCCCCGCGCCCCGTGATCTGCGCGACCGCGGAGATGACGCCCGCCGCGAAGTCGCCGTGACCGGCCACGATCGCCCGCGGACTCGCCGCCGCCGCTTCCCCGCCTTCGCTATTCATCGTCTTCCTGTAGGTACTGCCGCACCTCCGCGCTCCCGACGATCGCCGGGAGCCCGCGGTCCGCGGCGGCGCGGCGCATCCGCGCGATCAGCCGGTCGTTGAACGCGCCCGCCGGGTCGATGCCGCTGTAGCGCAGCAGATGGTTCATCGCGATCACCTCGGCGATGACCGTAATGTTCTTGCCGGGGTTCAGGAACACCGTGATCTTCGGCAGCTCCACGTCCAGGACGGTCGTCGTCTCCGTATCGAGTCCGGTGCGCTCGACCGCCGACTCCCGGTTCCACTCGGCGAGCTGCACCACGACCTCGATGCGCTTCTGCTGCCGGACCGCGCGGATGCCGAAGATCGCCGGGATGTCGATGAGCCCGATGCCGCGCACTTCCATGTAGTGGCGCTGGTGCTCGTGGCCGCGGCCGATCAGGATCTCGTTCCCCCGCCGCGCCACGAACACCAGGTCGTCCGCCACCAGGCGGTGCCCGCGCTCCACGAGGTCGAGCACGCACTCCGACTTGCCGATGCCGCTCTTGCCCTGGAAGAGCAGCCCGACGCCGAACACGTCGGCGAGGGAGCCGTGCAGCGTCGTCGTCGCCGCGAACGCCTCCTCCAGCACCGGCTTCACGCGCCGGTAGAACTCGTTCGTCTTGAGCGCCGAGCGAAGAATCGGGACGCCCGCATCGCGCGCCGTTTCGAGGAACCCCCCCGGCAGCTCGAGCGACTTCGTGACGAAGACGCAGGGGAGCGGGAAGGAAAAGAACAGGCGCAGGATGCGCGCGCGCTCCGCCTCGTCGAGCTGGGTGAGGTAGGTGATCTCGGTCTCGCCCATCACCTGCAGCCGCCGCCCCGGGAACCGCTCGACGTAGCCGGCGAGCGCGAGCCCGGGACTGGAGACGTCCGACGAGAGAATCGCCCGGTCGAGGCCGTCAGGCGTGTCCGGGATGTGCTCGAGGAGCAGCGTGTGCCGCGTGCGCTCGAGCAGCTGCCCGACGGTGAACAGCTTGCTCACGCCGGGCTCACGCGGTCAGCGCACTTCGCGCGCGCTCCCTGGCCACCCGCGCGCGGCGGACGCGCGCGTCCAGCCGGCGCACGCGCGCGATCTGCGCCTCGAGCCGCGCCAGGGCGGCGGTCAGCGCCGGGCCGAACGACTTCCCCGCCCCCAGCGCGACCACGTCCCGCTGCCGAGGCGCCCGGAGAGCGATCTCCACGCGGCGCACCGGTCCGTCGCCGGCGAAGCGCACCACCGCGTCGCGCGTTCGCGGGAGACGCGCGCCGATGCGGTCGAGCGCCTCCTGGGCCCGGTCGAGCAGGCGCTCGGAGACGGTCGGAGCGTTGTGGGCGTGGAAGATGATTCTCACGGGCTTACCCTCCCAGCTGAGCGGTACACGTATCTCGCGACTCGCGATCCGCGATTCGCCGCCGCCTCGGGAGGCAATCGCTCCCCGGCGCAGCGGCGAATCGCGGATCGCGAGTCGCGTCCTATCCCCGCCATCGGTCCTCGACGATCTCCTCCAGATACGCGAGCGTCTCGGCCGCCGCCCGCTCCCAGGTGAACCCCTCGGCGAAGCGCCGGCCGCGCTCGCCGAGCGATGCGACGAGCGCCGGGTCGGCGGCGATCCGGCCGACCGCCGCGGCCATCGCGTCGGCGTCGCCGTGTGGAACGAGGTAGCCGGTCTCCCCGTGACGGACCGACTCGCGAATGCCTGGCGAGTCCGACGCGACGACTGGCGTTCCGCACGCGGCGGCCTCGAGGTTGGTGATCCCCCATCCTTCCTTCGGCGAGGCGAACAGCAGCGCCCACGCGCGGCGCAGGAGCCGCAGCTTCTCCTCCTCGCTGATGAACCCAAGAAACGTCACGCGGCCGCGAAGGTCAAGCGAATCGACCAGCCGTTCGAGCGCCGGACGGTGGTCCCCCGTGCCAGCAATCTCGAGCGTGGCGTCCTGATTCTGGAGCCGGTGGAAGGCTCGGATCACCACGTCCACGCCCTTGTAGCGCTTCAGCCGCCCGAGGTACGCGAACAGCGGGCGCGGCTCCCGCGCGGCGGGCTCTGGCGTGTAGCGCTCGGTGTCGATGCCGCAGTAGACCACGCGGACGGCGCCGCGCCGGATGCCGCGCGCGGCCAGGTCGTCCGCGGTGCTCTCGCTGATCGCCTCGAACGGGACGTTCCGGTACACGAGCGGGAGCGGGCGCTCGGCGAGCCAGACCGCCGCGGCCAGAGGGAGCGGCGCCTCGCGGAAGGCGGTACCGCCGAACAGGTGCGGCACCACCGTCAGCACCTTGCGCGCGCCCCAGCGGGGGGTGAAGAGCGGAACCTTGTTCACGTCCTCCACCAGCACGTCCCATGGCTCGCTGGCCAGGACGCGCCGGTAGTGGCGCCTGGCGAGGAACGGAAACGTGTAGCGCGTGCCGACGCGGTGCACGTCCATCCCGTCCAGCCGGGCCCGCGCCGCCGCGCCGGGCCAGCCGCCGCAGAGCAGCGCGACCCGGTGCCCGGCCGCGGCGATGCGTCCGAAGATCTCGTGCAGGTGAAGCTCGGCGCCCCCCGCCTGGGGATTCTCGCGGTCCTGCCAGTTGAGGACGAGAAGGTTCACACGCCGATCACAGGCGCCCCATCCGTCGCGCCAGCGCGTCGAGCACGCCGTTGACGAAGCGCGCGCTGCGCGAGGAGCCGAAGCGCTCGGCGAGGCGGACGCCCTCCTGGATCACGACGCGCGGCGGCGTGTCCCCGCGCGTGAGCTCGGCGGCCGCCAGGCGCAGCACCGAGCGCTCGATGGCGCCGAGCCGTTCGAGGCGCCAGTTCGTCGTCACGACGCGCAGCTGGTCGTCGATCGACCGGCCGTCGCGGAGGACCGTGCGGATCAGCATGCCGGCGAGCTCGCGCTCGTCAGGCGCGACCGCGAGGTCGTCCCAGACCTGCGAGGCGACGCGGTCGAGGTCGCGCTCGCCGCGCATGTCCCACGCGTACAGCGCCTGCAGCGCCCGCGCGCGGGCGCGCGTCTCAACTCTCGTTCTGATCGCCATCGCGCTCGTCGCCGCCGCCGCCACCGCACTCCATCGCCGCCGTCAGGCGCTCGGCGAGGTCCGCCATCTCCAGCGCCGCCAGCGCGGCGTCCCACCCCTTGTTGCCGTGCTCGCCGCCGGCGCGGGCGCGCGCCTGCTCCATGTCGTCGCAGGTCAGCAGCCCGAATCCGATCGGCGTGTCGTACTCGGCGCTCGCGGCGGCCAGCCCGCTCGACGCCTCGCCGGCCACGAAGTCGAAGTGCGGCGTCTCGCCGCGCACGACGGCGCCGACCGCCACCAGCGCGTTGTAGCGCTCGCTCGCCAGGAGCAGCCGGGCCGCGTAAGGCAGCTCCCACGCACCCGGCACCCAGACCACGTCCACGTCCTCGAACGCGGCGCCGTGGCGGATGAGCGCGTCCATGGCGCCGTCCACCAGCGGCCTGGTGATCTCCTCGTTGAAGCGGCTCGCCACGACGGCGAAGCGCCGCCCCTTTCCCGACGGCAGCCCGAAGAACTCGGCCATCAGAGCGCCCGCAGGTGGCCGAGCTTCGTCCGCTTCGTCTCCAGGTACTCGGCGTTCTCGTCCGTGTCCGGCGCCACCAGCGGCACGCGCTCGGTGACGCGCAGCCCGTACCCCTCGAGTCCGACCATCTTCTTGGGGTTGTTGGTGAGCGGCCGGATCGACTTGAGCCCGAGGTCGAGCAGGATCTGCGCGCCGATGCCGTAGTTGCGCAGGTCCGGCTTGAAGCCGAGCTGCTCGTTCGCCTCCACCGTGTCCTTGCCGGTGTCCTGGATCTCGTACGCGCGCAGCTTGTTGAGCAGGCCGATGCCGCGCCCTTCCTGGTCCAGGTACACGATCACGCCGCGCCCCTCGGCCACGATCATCTTCATCGCCGTGTCGAGCTGGTAGCCGCAGTCGCAGCGCAGCGAGTGGAAGGTGTCGCCGGTGAGGCACTTGGAGTGCATGCGCACCAGGATGTCCTCGCCGTCGCCGATCTCGCCGAACACGAGCGCCACGTGCTCGTGCGAGTCGACGTCGTTCCGGTAGCCGATGATCGTCCACGGCTCCTTGCTGAAGGGCGTGGGGAGCCGCGCCTGCGCCACCCGGTGCACCAGCCGCTCGCTCCCCAGCCGGTGCTCGACCAGCTGGGCGACGGTGATGAAGGTGAGCCCGTGGCGCTCGCAGAACTCCTCCAGCTGCGGCCGGCGCATCGCGGCGCCGTCGTCGTCCAGGATCTCGCAGATCACGCCGGCGGGGACGAGCCCGGCCAGCCGCGCCAGGTCGACGGCCGTCTCGGTGTGTCCCACCCGCTGGAGCAC
>DATFPD010000347.1:0-17027 GCA_035265005.1 Gemmatimonadaceae bacterium
GCCGGGTGCCGAGCTGCCGGACGGGCGGGTTGCCGACCGGGCCGGGCAGGTCGTACGCCACCGCCGAGCGGAGCTCGGGCGGGTGGAACTCGGGGTTGCGTCGCAGCCGGAAGCGCACCTCGTCATCCAGGAACACGCCCACCTGGTAGGTGGCCTGCTGGCCGACGTACACGCGCGCCGGCGTCGCCATGCCGTGGAAGTCCACCGCGCGCGACTCGTCGAGCGGCGCGCGCGAGACGATCTCAGGCACCACGTCCGGCGCGCCCGCGCGCACCACGATGCGCCTGGGCTTGGAGCGCGTGACGAGCGCACCGCTGCGCACCTCGAAGCCGGGCAGGTAGAGCGCGCCGGCGCGAGCGGCGGTGAGCTGCAGCTCGTGCTCGCTCGTCTTCCACCAGCTCCGCCGCCCCGCCGAGTCGACCCGAGTCTCCATCCCCACGCGCACCAGGGCGTACCCGGGCGGCAGCTTCGGCACCACCAGCTCGTGCGCCCACGACACGGGGCTGGCGATGGCGACCCGCACCGTCGCCGGCACGCGCGCGGTGATGGTGTCCGGCGCAGTGACGGTGAGCCCGATCTGCGCGAAGACGAGGGCGGCCCCGGTCAGCAGCACCGGCTCACCAGTCCTTGCCGCCCGGCGGCGGCTCGGCCCGGTTCTGCTTCTGCCGCTTACCCTGCACGTCGCGCTCGTCGCGCGCCGCGCTGTTGAGCAGCTCGTCGGCCTGCTGGCGGCCGATCCCGCCGGCCGGACGCGGCTGCGGCGCCGGCGCCTCGCTGGTCGGGCTCTCGCTCTTCGACGGCGAGTCCTGGCCGCCGCCGCCACCGCCACCGCCCCCTCCGCTCTGCTTCTTCCGCAGCGCCAGCTCGTAATTCCACTTCGCGTCGCCGTGGGTCGAGCGCATGAGCAGCGCCCGCTTGTAGATCGCGAGCGTGGCGTCCAGCTCCGGCTGCGCCGAGTCGCCGGACATCGCGAGCCCGCGCCGCAGGTGGGCGAGCCCCTGGTTGAAGAGCGTCCGGAACTGCACCTCCTCCAGCTGCGCGCGGTCGGCCGGACGCTCGCGGAGCGCGCGGTCCACCGTCTGGAGGGCGCGGTCCAGCGCCTCCACGCCCTGCGACAGCGAGTCGGCGTTCACCAGCGCGGTCCCGTAGTTGTAGGCCGTCTGCGGCGTTCGGTCGCCGGCGTCGATCGCCTGACGATAGAGCGCCGCCGCGCGCGCGTACTGCTTCGCGCGGAACGCGGCGTCGGCCTCGCCGAGCAGCCGGCCGGTGCCGCCGCACCCCGAGGCGAGCGGGAGCAGCGCCAGCAGCAGCGCCGCGGCCGCCTGCCCCGCCGCGGTCGCCGCCGCCGGTCCGCGCGCGCTTCGGCGGCCGCGCCGTTCGGCGAGCAGCGTGTCGAGCAGCAGCAGCAGCAGCGCGGGCAGCACGAAGAGCTGGAAGCGCGGCGTGCGCTCGCGCCCCGCCTCCAGCGCCCGCGACTGCGTGCGCAGCCGGGCGAGCGCGCCGCGGATCTTCCCCGCCTTGTCCGACTCGGATGCGTCGATGAAGGTGCCGTTGGCGGCGGTCGCGGCGGCGCGCAGCAGCTCCGGGTGGTAGCGAGTCACCACGACCTGCCCGTTCTCGTCCCGCTTCTCCACCGTCTGGCCGTTCTCGTCGCGCACCGGAATCGTGGAGCCCTGGGCGGTGCCGAAGCCGACGGTGACCAGACTGATCCCCGACTCGGCCGCCCGCCGCGCGGCGGCCTCCACATCTTCCTGTGGCTCGAAGGCCTCGCCGTCGCTCATGATGACGAGCGCGCGGTCGCTCCCCGTCTTGGTCACCAGCAGCAGGTCGGTGCCCTGCCGCAGCGTGCGCGCGATCGAGCTGCCGGCCTGCCCGACCACCGACGGATCGAGGTTGTCGAGGAAGAGGTCGAGCGCTCCGTTGTCCACCGTGAGCGGCGTGAGGATGTACGAGCGCCCCGCGAACGCGAGCAGCGCCACGCGGTCCGCGCCGGAGAGCGAGCGCAGCCTGCGGACCTCGTTCTTGACCTGCGTCAGGCGGTTGGGGCGCGCGTCGGTGGCGAGCATCGAGACCGACGCGTCCAGCGCGAGCACCATGTCGATCCCCTCGCCGCGCACGAGCTGGCGCTCGACGCCCCACCGCGGGCCGGCGATGGCGATGCCCAGCAGCGCCGCCGCCGTCGCCAGGCGCACGGCGCGCCACGCCACCGGCCGCGCCGCGGCCGCCGGGGCGAGGCGCGCGATCATCTCCGGCGTGCCCAGGCGCGAGAGCCGCGCCCGCCGACGCCGGTGCCAGGCGAGCAGCAGGATCACCGCCGCCACCGGGAGGAGGAGCGCCAGCGCCAGCAGGGGCGCGTAGTCGAAGGTCGGCGTCTCGAAGGTCATGGCAGCGGCCCCTTCCACGCCAGCAGCCCCAGCTCCAGCGCCAGCGCCAGCATCGCCAGCGTGAGCGGCCAGCGGAAGAGCTCCGAGTAGCGCACGTAGCTCCGCGTGCGCACCGGCGTCCGCTCCAGCTGGTCGATCTGCTCGGTGATGCGCTGGAGCGCCTCGGCGCTCGTCGCGCGGAAGTAGCGGCCGCCCGTCATCTGCGCGACCTCCGTCAGCAGCGCGTCGTCGATCTCCACCGGCCGGTTCTCGTAGCGCAGCCCGAAGAGCCCGCGCCCAACCGGGACTGGCGCCATCCCCTCGGTGCCGACGCCGATCGTGTAGATGCGGATGTTGAACTGCGCCGCGGCGCGCGCCGCGGTGCGCGGGTCGATCGAGCCGCGGTTGTTCACGCCGTCGGTGAGCAGCACCATCACGCGCGACCGGCCGGGCGCGTCCCGCAGGCGGTTGGCGGCGGTCGCGATCGCCGTCCCGATGGCGGTGCCGTCCTCGAGCTGGCCGGGCTGGAGCTGCTGCACCGCCTGGAGCACCACCGGGTAGTCGGTGGTGAGCGGCACCTGGGTCAGCGCCTCGCCGGAAAACGCGACGACGCCGATGCGGTCGTTCTTTCGCGCGACGATGAACTGCTTCACCTTCTCGCGCGCCACCTCGAGCCGGTTCCGCGGCTGGAAGTCCTCGGCCAGCATCGAGCTGGAGATGTCGAACGCCACCACGATGTTGATCCCCTCGCTCGTCACCGTCTCCGTGCGCCCCGCCGAGCGCGGGCGGGCGGCGGCGATCACGAGCAGGGCGAGCGCGAGGTTGCGGCTGATGAAGAGCAGTCGCGCGACGGCGCGCCCGGCGCGCGGCAGCCGCTCCAGCGCCGCCGCGCGCGAGAAGATGATGGCCGGCGGCCGGCGGCGGCGGCGCCACCACCACCACGCCGGCAGCGCGAGCAGCGCGAGCAGCGCCCACGGCGTCGCGAACCCGACGGGCAGTCCCGACAGCGAGGGAATCATCGGCCGGCCGCGCTCATGCCGCGCGCTCCCGCGGCTCGTTCCCGGCGGCGGCCGCGGCGGCCGCCGCCGCTTCGGCCGCCGCGGCGGCCTGCGCCTCGTCCACCGCGCGCACGATCGCGCGGGCCTCGCGCGCCAGCTCGCGCGCGCGGTCGGCGGTCACCTGCCGCCGCGCGAACTTGATCAGGTCGGCCTCGCCGAGCACCGTCGTCAGGCGGTCCACCGGCACGCCGCGCGTGCCGCGGAGGACGGTCACCAGCTCGCTGCTGGTCAGCGACGGCGCCGCGCCGGGCAGGCGCCTCGCCAGGTAGTCCCGCATCACTTCCACCATCAGCGCCACGAACCGACCGCGCTCCCCGGCCTCGACCAGCCCCAGCGCCTCGACCCGCGCGAACTCGCGCTCGGCGTACGCGTACGGGTCGATCGCCGCGTCCGCCGCCTGACGACGGCGCCGCCAGCGCCGGTAGAGCAGCCACCCGAGCAGGGCGAGCGCCAGCACCGCGGCCGCGATGACGAGCGCCATCCGCCACCAGGGCGGCGCGGTCTCGAAGATCGCTCGCGCCGGCTTGGGCACGCGCTGCGCGCTGTCGCGCGGCAGCACGCTGCGCACGAACACGCGTGCCGAGCGGCCGTCGGCGAGCAGGACCGGCACGCCGCGGCGCACGCCGTCCGTCTCGACGATCACCTCGGTCAGCCGCGACGGCTGGTCGCCGACGTCCCACGCCGCCATCCGGTAGGTGGCCGACTGCTCCACCGCCGCGGCCGTGTCGAGCGTGCGAACCTGGAGCGGGTCGAGCAGCTCGACGCCGGCCAGCGAGTCGGGCCCGGCCGGGAAGGTGATGCGCGAGCCGCGCGCGGCCCGGATGCGCACGACGATCCGGAACGGCTCGCCGACGGTGACCGTCTCCGGGAGCACGGTCACGCCGCGCTGCGGCTGCGTCGGCGATGGCGGCGGGAGCTGCGCCTGCGGCTGCTGACGCGCGGCGGGCGGCGCCCCCTGGAGCAGGAGCGCGAGAGCGAGGGCGATCACGGGCTCACCGGCGCCGCTGGACGCGCGTCTCGCGGTTGCGGAAGAACCGGAGGAGCGGCTCGAGGTAGCCCGCCTCGGTGCCCACCGGGATCTCGTCGATCGCCAGCCGGCGGAGCAGCTTGCGGCGCGCGTTCGACTCCTCCTGCACCAGCCGCTCGTACTGCGCGCGGACGTCCGGGTCGCTGGTGTCCACGTCCACCGTCACGCCGGTCTCCGGGTCGGCGAGCCGCGCCAGACCCACGTCGGGGAGCGTGCGCTCGCTCGGGTCCTCGACCGTCACGGCGACCACGTCGTGCTGCTGCGCCAGGAACTTGAGCGGCTTTTCGATGTCCGCGCCGATGAAGTCCGAGATGATGAAGATGATCGTGTGGTGCCGGAGCATCTTCGCCAGGTAGTCGATCGCCGCGGGAATGTCGGTGCCGCGCCCCACGGGCTCGTGCACCAGCAGGTCCCGGATCACGCGCAGGGCGTGGCGCCTCCCCTTCCGCGGCGGGACGACGTGCTCCACCTGGTCGGTGAAGAGCAGGATGCCGACGCGGTCGTTGTTGCGGATGGCGGACATCGCCAGCACCGCGCCCAGCTCGGTGGCCACCTCGCTCTTGAAGCGCGTCACGGTGCCGAAGCGCTCCGACCCCGAGAGGTCCACCGCCAGCATCACCGTCAGCTCGCGCTCCTCGATGTAGCGCTTGACGAACGGGCGCCGCATGCGGGCGGTCACGTTCCAGTCGATGGTGCGCACCTCGTCGCCCTCGACGTACTCGCGCACCTCGGCGAACTCCATCCCCTGCCCCTTGAACACCGACCGGTACTCGCCCGTGAACAGCGAGTTCACCAGCCCGCGCGTCCGCAGCTCGATCAGCTTGACCTGGCGGAGGATCTCGGGCGGGACGCCGACGACTCGCCGCTCGCGTGCGGGCTCGGTCTCGGCGATCTTCGCCGAGCCGCGCGCGCCGTCGCGAGACGTCGGGATGGCGGGATGGCGGGCCGACGACGCTCCCGTCCGCCTCGACGCCGCGCCGCGGTCGCTCGCCTTGGGGCTCTTCATCCAGTCATCCCGTCAGCCCGTCGTCCCATCGCCCGCCATCCCGGCTCCTCACGGACTCTCGATGCTCGCCAGCACCCGCCGCACGATCTCGTCGCTCGTGACCTCTTCAGCCTCGGCCTCGTAGGTGATCAGCACGCGGTGGCGCAGGACGTCCGGGGCGATCGCCTTGATGTCGTCAGGCGTGACGAAGGTGCGGCCGCGCAGGAAGGCGTGGGCGCGCGAGGCCTGCGCGAGCGCGATCGTCGCGCGCGGGCTGGCGCCGAACTCGATCAGCGGCGCCAGGTCCTTCAGACCGGCCTCGGCCGGCGAGCGCGTCGCGTGCACGATCTCGACGATGTAGTCGACGATGCGCTCGTCCATGTACAGCTCCGCGATGTGCCGGCGCGCCTCCATGATCGCGCCCGGCTCCGCCACCCGCTGCACCGGGATCGGCTCGCCCCCCGCCATCCGGCGCATGATCTCCTTCTCCTCGTCGCGGCTCGGGTAGCCGACGCGCAGCTTGAGCATGAAGCGGTCGACCTGCGCCTCGGGGAGCGGGTAGGTGCCCTCCTGCTCGATCGGGTTCTGCGTCGCCAGCACCAGGAACGGCTCGTCGAGCTTGAAGGTGGTGCCGCCGATCGTGACCTGCTTCTCCTGCATCGCCTCGAGCAGCGCCGCCTGCACCTTCGCCGGCGCGCGGTTGATCTCGTCGGCCAGGATCACGTTGGCGAAGATCGGCCCCTTCTTCACCGAGAACTGGCCATTCGACTGATCGTAGATCTGCGTCCCGACGACGTCCGCCGGCAGCAGGTCCGGCGTGAACTGGATCCGCTGGAACGTCGTGTTGATCGTCTCCGCCAGCGTGCGCACGGTGAGCGTCTTCGCGAGCCCGGGCACCCCTTCCAGCAGCACGTGTCCGCCCGTCAGCAGCCCGATCAGCAGGCGCTCCACCATGTAGTCCTGGCCGACGACGCGCTTCCCGACCTGCCGCATCACGTTCTGGACGAGTGCCGCATCCGCCGCCTGCGCGACCGTTGTGCCCACCTGTTCGCTCCGTTGGAGACGTGAACTGTTCACGGCTTATACCGCGTGAAGCCGAGAGCGTTTCAAGATAAGCGCCACACCGCGGCGATGGTCATCGGGCGCCGAGCCGGCGCAGCAGCCCTTCCATTGCCGTTTTCTCACGGTCGGTGAGGCCGCGCGTCTTTCCCGACCCCAGCGGCCCCAGCTCCACCGGCCCGTATCGCACCCGCACCAGGCGATCGACGTAGAGCCCCAGCGCCTTGCACAGCCGCCGGACCTCGCGCTTCCGCCCCTCGGCGATCGTCACCCGGAAGAGCCACCGCCCGTCCCGCAGCGGAGTCGCCGAGACGTCCGTCGGGTGGACGGGCCCGTCGTCGAGCAGCACGCCGCGGCGGGCGTTGTGGGCGGCCTCGTCGGCGGCGCCGCGCACCGTCACCTCGTACGTGCGCTCGACGCCCCCGCTCGGATGCGTCAGCGCGTGCGCGGCGGCGCCGTCGGTCGTGAGCAGGAGCACGCCCTCCGTCATGTAGTCCAGCCGGCCGACGTAGGTCAGACCCGGGACGTCGCGCACGAGGTCGAAGACGGTCCGGCGCCCCTGCGGGTCGCGGCGCGTCGTCATCACCTCCACCGGCTTGTTCAGCACGATCCACTCGGCGCCCGCCTGGGCAGGTGGGCGCACGGCGCGGCCGTCGACGGTGATCTCGTCGCGCGCTGGGTCCACCACCTGCCCGGTCTCCGCGACCGTGCCGTTCACCCGGACCCGCCCGGCCGCCACCAGCTCCTCGGCCCGCCGACGCGACGCCACGCCCGCGCGGGCGAGGGCGCGCTGGATGCGCATCGACGAGTCGGCCGTCACCGTCCCGGGATCACGCCGACCGCGGTCCGGCGCGCAGCGCGATCGCCAGCTCGTCCGCACGCGGGAGCTCCTCGAGATGCCGCAGCGCGAACTGCTCCAGGAACATCGGCGTCGTGCCGTAGAGCAGCGGCCGGCCCAGCCCCTCGCCGCGCCCCACGACGTCGATCAGCCCGCGCTCGTGCAGCGACTTGAGGATCGAGCCCACGTCCACGCCGCGGATGTCCTGGATCTCGGCGCGCCCGATCGGCTGCCGGTACGCGACGATCGCCAGCGTCTCCAGCGCCGCCGCGGATAGGCGCTGCGGGCGGGCCGCGAGCTGCGCGCGCTCGATCGCCTCGGTGAATTCGGCGCGGGTGAGGATCTGCCATCCGCCGCCGACCTCGACCAGCTCCACGCCGTGGCCGTCCACGTCGTAGTGCTCGCGGATCTCCTCGAGCGCCGCGCTCAGCGCCGCGGGGGACGCCTCAGCGTCCAGCCCCGCAAGCTCGTCGGTCGGGATGGGGCGCGGGCTCGCGAAGAGCGCCGCCTCAAGCAGCTTCGCTAGCGGCGTCACGCGTGACCTCCACGCTCGCGAACGGGCGCGGCTGGTAGAGCCGCAGCTCGCCCCGCTTCGCCAGCTCCAGGAGCGCGAGGAGCAGCGACAGCACCTGCCACGGCTCGGGGTCCTTCGGCGCCAGGTCCTGCCACCGCGCGGTGCCGCGCATCGAGAGCAGCGTGCGGACGGTGGTGATGGCGCCGTCCACGTCGAGCGGGCGCGCCACCACCGTGTGCACGGTGGGCTCCTTCGTCATGCGGAGCACGCGGTCCACCGCCGAGAGCAGCTCGGCGAGCGAGAGCGTGAGCGGCGACGCGGGCGGCGGGGCCGGCGCCACGCCTGACGAGGTGTTGGCCTGCGCGTACGAGCGGGCGAACCGGTTGCGCCGCTCCTCGGCGCGCCGCTCCAGCAGGTCGACGACCTCGCGCATCTGCTGGTACTCGAGCAGCCGCCTGACGAGCTCCGCCCGCGGGTCCTCCCACGCCTCGTCCCCCTCGGGGCGCGGCAGGAGCATCTGCGCCTTGATGCGCAGCAGGCGGGCCGCCATCTCAAGGTAGTCCGCGGCCTCGTCGAGCCGGAGCTCGTGCAGCTTCTTCAGGAACTGCTCGGCGATGCGGGCGATCGGGATGTCGTAGACGTCCACCCGCTCGTCCCGGATGAGCGAGAGCAGCAGGTCGAGCGGCCCCGAGAACTGCGCCAGCTCGACGACGAACGACGCCGGGGTCTCCCCCTGCAGCCCCGCCGAGAGCGAGGCGCCCGCCGGCGCGTGCGGCGCTACAGCGCCCATCCGCCGCGGCCGAGCGCGAGCGGCGTGACCACCGCGATCACGATCTGCTGGATGAAGAGGAACGGAGTCATCCACGCGTAGAGGATCCCCGTCCCGATCGTGAACACGAACACCATGATGAAGAAGCCGAACGGCTGGAGCTTCTGATACTCCGCCGCCCACGCCGCGGGGAGCAGGTGCCGCGGGAGCACCGACCCGTCGAACGGCGGGAGCGGGAGCGTGTTGATGCCGACCAGGATCGTGTTGAGCTGGATCCCCCAGAACGCCATGGTCTGGAGCGTCGAGAGCGGCGAGGCGATCGCGGGGGCGAGCCGGCCGACGAGACCGGTGAGCGCGAAGAGCAGGGCGAAGACGAAGATCAGCGTGAAGTTCGCCGCGACTCCGGCGAGCGAGACGATGATGTCGCCGCGCTTGAAGTTCCGGAAATTCCGCGACCGGATGGGTCCCGACCGCATTCCGCCGAACGGAAAGTGCCACCAGAAGAACGAGATGATCGGCACGATGATGGTCATGATCGGGTCGATGTACTTGACCGGGTTCCAGGTCACGTACCCCATCTGGTAGGCCGTCGGGTCGCCCTGTTTCAGGGCGGCGTACCCGTGGGCCCACTCGTGCGCCGTCATCGAGAACAGCAGGATCGGCGCGACCATCAGGAAGGTGCCGAGATTGAATTCCAACGTCTGGGGCCGGGTGGTGGAGGCGGAGGTCGATGCGGAGGTCGAGGCCGCGAGCGCGGCGACCGGCGAGGGCGGGTGGGCGATAAGGTAGCCGCGGCGTCCGATGGTGTCAAAGTCAAGCGGCGCCTTGACATCCGTTCACTGCCGGCCTAGCTTTCCCGCTCCGCCGAAGTGGCGTCCCATCGTATTTTCTGGAGAGCTAGTCCGTGCCGAATATCCCGTCCGCGAAGAAGAACATGCGGAAGTCGCGCGCCGCGAACGTGCGCAACCGCGCGCAGCGCTCGCAGCTCCGCACCGCCCTCAAGAAGGCACGTTCGGACGAGGCCACGGCCGACGAGCGCCTCCAGGCAGTCAAGCTGCTGGACCGCGCCGCCCGCAAGGGGCTGATCCACAAGAACAACGCCGCGCGCCACAAGAGCCAGCTCGCCAGAGCGCAGACCGCGACGGCGTAACCGCGATTCGCGGTGCGCGATCCGCGAAGGGCCCCGGGATCCTCCTGCTAGCCTGTCCTGAGCGCAGCGAAGGATCCCGGGGCCCTTCGCGCATCGCGCACCGCGCACCGCGAATCACGAATCGCCCTTCTACATCGCCGCCAGCTCCCCGCCGCACTTCTCGCAGTACCACTCGGTCGGGTAGTTCATCGTCCCGCACTCCTGGCACTTGAGGGTCTTCTCCTGCTGGGGCTGCATCCCGCGCAGGATGCTCGGCATGCTGTCGTAGGTCGGGCGGCGTGGGGCCTCCTCCTTCGGCTGCGAGGGGGACGCGCCCACGCCGGCGCTGGAGGCGTCGGGAGTCGCCATCCGGTGCAGCGACGGCGATGTCGTGCGCTTGAGCGGGCCGCCCGTCGGGACGGCGCCCGGGCCGCGACTCAGAGCCGCGCCGGCTTCCTCCTCGCCGAATCCGCGGAGCGACGATGCGCTCATCCGCACGTCGGACTCGCCGATCCCCAGGTCGAAGCCCGAGCCGCCGTCCGCGGTCGCCCCCGCCGGCGACGGGGCCGGCGCGCCGCCCGGCCTTGCCGAAGCGGGGCCGGCTCCGCCCGCGGCCGCGTTCCCGTCGGCCGGCCGCGCGCCGGGCTCGTTCCGCGCGGGCTCCACGACCGACTTCAGGAACGCCAGCTCGTCGAAGTCCTCGGACGGCGCGGCGCTCCCCACGTCTGCCAGCGGTCCGCGTGCGGCCGGCTGGGCGGCGGGCTCGGGGGCGAAGACGGCGGGCGCGTCGGGCATGTCGGCCAGCCCGGGGGAGCGCGCCGCGCTGTCGGCCGCGGGAATTCCCGCGGCGGGCGTCTGCCCCATCCCCTGCATGCCAGCCACGAAGGAGTCGAAGCTGCTCGCGGAGAGCTCGTCGGCCGATGGCGCGGGTGGCTGGGGCGTCGGCGGCGAGGGTGCGGCCGCTGCCGCGGGCGGCGCGGCTTCCCGCGCCGTGATCTCGGCGATCTCGACCGAGGGGCGCTGCGCTTCGCCGGACGGCGCGCGCGAGGGCTGCGAGCTCGGGCGGTGTGCCTCGGCGATCGCCAGGATCTCCTCCAGGCGGCCGAGCTCGCCAGTCACCTCCTGGCGCTGGCTCACGAGGCGCGAGATCTCGCCGTCGCTGCGCTCGCTGACCTCCTGCCACTGCTCGTCGGTGAACTCGCCGACGGCGGCTCGCAGCTCGGCCTCCGCGCGCTCGTCCCGGCGGGCGGTCTCGTCGCTCTGGAGGCTCGAAAGCCGCCCCGTCAGCGCATCGCGCGTCTGCCGGAGGTCGCTCGCCCGCGAGGCGATCTGGTCGAGCACGTGCTGCAGCCGCCGCGAGTAGTCGCCTCGGACGCGGTCGAACACGTGTGTCGGGGTGGCCGAACGCCGGGTCTCGAGCGTCGAGAGCCAGCTCTCGAACCGGGCGCGCTCCTGCATCAGGGCGGCGATCGCCGCCATCGGACTCTCGCCCTCGGCCCCTCCCCCGCCAGCACCTTGCCTGTCTACCGGGCTCGTCATCGACTCCTCCGCCTGGCGTCCGTCGTTGGACGTCTGGAATGAGCGCCTTCGTGAGCGACACGCCGTGCCTGCTCGCGCGCCGCGTTCAGCAGCTCCACCTCCTCGGGCGCGAGGGCGTTAACCCGCCCTAACATGCGTGCCACCAGCAGGATGCGGGCCGCGTGCTCCAGACTCTCCATGCGCTGGTGCGCCTCGAGCAGCGTCCGGCCGACGGTGACGGCGCCGTGGTTCGCCATCAGAAAGGCATCGTGCTCGCGAACGAAGGGCTCGAACGCGTCGGCGAGTCGCTCCGTGCCGGGCAGCGCGTACGGCACCAGAGGAACCCGACCCATCTGAAAGATAACCTCCGGCAACACCGGCGTGGTCAACGCCTCCCCCGCGACGGCAAACCCGGTCGCGGTCGGCGGATGGGCGTGCACGACGGCCGCCACGTCGGCGCGCCGCTCGTAGATCCGGAGATGCACCGCGATCTCCGACGACGCGCGCCGCCTGCCGCGCCGCGGCGCCCCTCGCGCATCGACCTCGACCATATCCTCGGCCGTCACGTCCACCTTCGAGAGGCCGGACGGTGTGACCAGGATGCGGTCGGGCCCGATGCGCACGGAGACGTTGCCGTCGGGGCCGGCGATGAGGCCCCGCTCGTACAGGCGCTTGCAGACCTCAGCGATCTGCCGACGTACCGCGAGTGGCCGATTCACGTCTGAAGACGACGTCGCCTCCGACGACCGTGTACACTGCCCGTCCCCTCACCCGCATCCCCTCGTACGGCGTGTTCCGCCCCTTGGACCGGAAGTCCGCGGCCCGCACCACCCACTCCGCCGCCGGGTCGAAGACGGTGACGTCGGCGGGGGCGCCGCGGCGGAGCGTGCCGCCGGGGAGCTTGAACACGCGCGCCGGCGACACCGACATCCGGTCCACCAGCAGCGGCAGGTCGATCACGCCGGGCTCGACCAGGTAGGTCGTCAGCACGGCCAGCGCCGTCTCCAGCCCCACGATCCCGTTAGGCGCGTCGGCGAACTCGCGCTCCTTCTCGTCGTAGTGGTGCGGCGCGTGGTCGGTGGCGACGACGTCGATCGTGCCGTCGCGCACCGCCCCGACAATCGCCTCGACGTCGGCGGCGGTGCGCAGCGGCGGGCTCATCTTCGCGTTCGTGTCGTACGCCCCGATCGCGTCCTCGGTCAGCGAGAGGTGGTGGGGGCAGGCCTCCGCGGTCACCCCGATCCCGCGCTCCTTCCCCCAGCGGATGAGCTCCACCGACCCCCGGGTGCTCATGTGGCAGAGGTGCACGTGCCCGCCGGTGCGCCGCGCCAGGAGGATGTCGCGGATCACCATGATCTCCTCGGCCTCGCTGGGCAGCCCCTTGAGCCCCAGCCGCCCGCTCACCACGCCCTCGTTCATCGCCCAGCCGCGGGCGAGCGTCGGCTCCTCGCAGTGGTCGGCCACCGGCACGCCGAACGTCCGCGCGTACTCGAGCGCGGTGCGCATCAGCTGCGCGCTCGCCACCGGCTTCCCGTCGTCGCTCATCGCGACGGCTCCCGCCGCGATCATCTCGCCGAACTCGGCCAGCGACTCACCCTTCTGCCCCACCGTGATCGCGCCGATGGGGTGGACGCGCGCCGCGGCCGCGCGCTGCCCCTGGCGGAGGATGAACCCCACCGCGGCCTGGTTGTCGGTGACGGGGTCGGTGTTCGGCATCACGCAGACGGCGGTGAACCCGCCCGCCGCCGCCGCGCGCGCGCCCGTCGCGATCGTCTCCACGTCCTCGCGCCCGGGCTCCCGCAGGTGGCAGTGCACGTCGATGAACCCCGGCGACACCACCGCGCCGGCGCAGTCGATCACCTCGACGTCGTCCGCGCCGTCCTCGAGGCGGCCGAGCGCTTCGCCCGCGTGCTCGATCTTGCCGCCGGCGACGAGCACGTCGCCGCGTTCCAGATCGAGCGCCTGCGACGGGTCCAGCACGCGCCCGCCGCGGAGCAGGAGGCGCTTCATTCGCTCACCGCCCGCCCCTTCGCCGCCGAGGCCAGCTCGGGGCGGCCGCCGGCGAGCAGGTAGAGCACCGCCATGCGCACCGCTACACCGTTCGTCACCTGGTCCAGGATCACGCTGTGCTCGCTGTCGGCGACGTCCGAGTCGATCTCGACGCCGCGGTTCATCGGGCCGGGGTGGAGGATCACGATGTCGCGCGGCGCGCGGGCCAGCCGCTCGCGCGTCACGCCGAACACCCGGTTGTACTCGCGCAGCGACGGGATGTAGCCGCCCTGCATCCGCTCGAGCTGGAGGCGCAGGATGTTGAGCGCCTCCGCCCACTCGATCGCCTCCTCGATGCGGTTGAACACCGTGACGCCGAACTCGTCGATCGCGCACGGCAGCAGCGACCGCGGCCCGCACACCGCCACCTCGGCGCCGAGCTTCTTGAGGCCCCAGATGTTGGACCGCGCGACGCGCGAGTGCAGCACGTCGCCGCAGATGCAGACGCGGCGGCCGGCCAGGTCGCCGAAGTTGTCGCGCAGGGTGAGCAGGTCGAGCAGCCCCTGCGTCGGATGCTCGTGCATCCCGTCGCCCGCGTTGATCACGTTCGACTCGATCCGCTCGGCCAGGAACTGCGCCGCCCCGGAGGAGTGGTGGCGGATCACCACCATGTCGATCCGCATCGCCTCGAGGTTGCGCGCGGTGTCCACCAGCGTCTCCCCCTTCACCACGCTGGACGCCTGCGCGGCCACGTTCACCGAGTCGGCGGAGAGGCGCTTCTCGGCGAACTCGAAGGAGATGCGCGTGCGCGTGGACGCCTCGAAGAACAGGTTGACCACCGTGGCGCCGCGGAGCGTCGGCACCTTCTTGATGGCGCGCTCGCTGATCTCCTTGAACGGCTCGGCGATGTCGAGGATGGTGAGGATCTGCTCGGCGGTGAGGTGCTCGAGTCCGAGCAGGTCCTTTCCGAGCGCGCTCGTCATGCGTCGGCCGGCCCCTTCCTCGTGAGGACCACCTCATCGCGCCCGTCCAGCTCCTCGACCAGCACGTCCACTCGCTCGCCGGCCGCGACGTCCAGGCGCTTTCCCACTACGTCGGCGTGAATCGGCAGCTCGCGCCCGCCGCGGTCGACGAGCACCGCGAGCTGGATCCGCGCCGGCCGCCCGAAGTCCGCCAGCTCGTCCAGTGCCGCGCGCACCGTGCGGCCGGTGTAGAGCACGTCGTCCACGATCACGACGCGCTTGCCGTCCACCTCCCATGGCAGGTCCGTGGGCCCGACGACCGGACGCGGGCCCACCGTCTGGAGGTCGTCGCGGTACAGCGTGATGTCGAGCGCGCCGCGGGGGACCCTGACCCCTTCGCGCTCCTCGATCACCCGGACGAGCCGGTCGGCGAGCTGCACCCCGCGCCGCTGGATGCCGACGATGATCAGGTCGTCCGTCCCCTCGTTCAGCTCGACGATCTCATCGGCCATCCGCTTCAGCGCGCGGTCGAAGGCGCGCTGGTCGAGGACCGTCGCGTTCTTGGTTGCCATGGCGGGGGAATATACAGGCGCGACGAAGTCGGGGGAGTGAGGGGAGAAGGGCTGGTAGTGGGTCAGTTTGAGGCAACGACAACTGCAACTGCAACGGCAACGGCAACGGCACTTGGACAGGATGCACAGGATGGTGAACAGGATGAGGGCCGCTCGGGAGGCCTCCCGGGGCCCGTCATCCTGTTCACCATCCTGTGCATCCTGTCCAAATGCCGTTGCCGTTGCCGTTGCCGTTGCCGTCGCGGCGGCTGCCCTCGAACTGACCCACTACGGAAGGGCTACAGCGGTTGCCGGGTGGGTATGCGTCCCGGCGCGCCGGGGAGCCCGTCCGCCCGTCATCCCCGCGCGCCCGTCATTCCCGCGAACGCGGGGATCCAGGGCTCGTCATCCCCGCGGACGCGGGGATCCAGGGCCGGGCTCTGGTCTGTCTGGATCCCCGCTTCCGCGGGGATGACGGAGGGGCTGACGTGCTCCTCCGCAGCCTTCCGCCTGCTCCGTGGTGAACAGCCAGGCGGCAACCGCGCTAGAAGCTCGCGCCCAGGAGCACTGAGTTCGCGAACAGCGGCAGCAGCCCGCGCCAGAGGTCGCGGAAGTTCGGCTCGCCGGCGAAGGCGATCACCCGGCCGCGGCCCACGCGCTCCGTCCAGAGATACGGCGAGTCGGCGAGGCGCGCGGGGGACTCGGGCCACAGGTAGCCGGCGAGTCGCAGTCGGTCGCGCGGGGCGTACCGCACCACGGCCTCGCCGGCGCGGAGGTCGCGCGGGACCGTGTACGCGCGGTCGGAGTTGGCCATCGCGGCGAACTCGCGGTCGTGGACGCCGGCCATGAGCGGGGACAGCGTGTCGCCGACGACGCGGACGATCGCGCCCGGGACGTCCGCGGGGAGCGGCGCGCCGCCGCTGCTGTCGGCGCGGGCGCTGTCGCGCCGGGCGCGCAGCCGCGAGAGCCCCAACCGCTCGGACGCGAGCCACCCGGTCGCGGCGTCGATCGTGATGAGGACGCCGCCGCCCCGGACCCACTGCGCGATGCGGTCGCGCCCGGCGTCGCCGAGCGTGCGCTCGAACGCGGCCGCGGCGACCGAGGGGACGATGAGCACGTTGAATTCGTCGAGCACCGGGCCGGCAAGCGTCGAAGCGTCCACCGTCGTCACCGGAATGCCGATGCGCCGCTCGAGCGCGAACCACGCGAAGCCGAACGAGGTGCCCTGAATGGGCGCGCCGCCGACCAGCGCGACGCGCGGCGCCCTGACCGGGTAGACGCTGTTGCTCCCGAGATCCGTGCCCTGCTCCACCAGCGCGGACGCGAGCGAGACGACGAGCAGTGCATTGGCCGCGGCGTGTCGGCGGATGCGATCGTGCACCGAAGAGTCGTTGCCGGCCACCCGCACGACGAACGCGCCTCGCGGAAAGGACACGCCGCCGGATACGAAGCTGCGCGGCGCGTACCACACGCGCACGCTGTCCGACAGCAGCGCGGCGACGGTGCGGATCGCCGCCTCACTCCCCGACGCGAACGCGTACGCATGCCGCGCGCGAGGCAGCACTTCCGGCGCGGCGGTCATCACCCGGGCCGAGTCGGTCCGAATACGCGCGGGCTCCGATCGCGGCGCGGTGCCCACGGACGGCGGGGGCGCGCCGCGTACCGACCACGCGCGCAGGCGATACGCGTACGGGAGCGACCACGCCGTGATGTCGTAGAAGCGGCTGGCCTGCGCGGTTCGCCGGCGCTCGTTCTCCTCGGCGATGAACGCGGAGTCCAGCACCGCGTCGGGCTCCAGAAGCGCCCGCGCCAGCCGCCCCTGCGGCTGCGCAAAGTCCACCACGTACCCGCCGCCGACGGCGTCGGGACGCGTCGGCCCCGTCGGCTGGGCGGGCACCGTCGCCACGCCCGCGCGCGCGCCTCCGTGCTCGGCCGCGTCGGCGAGCCGCGTGCCGCCGCGCACGAAGCCCACGTCGATCCCGTTGCGCCGCAGCAGGGCGGCGAGCGAGTCCGCGCGATCCTGCTCGTCGCGCTCGAACACCACCGCGCGCGGGACGGTTCGCGCGCCGTCGGTGACCGCGCTTCGCCTGAACTCCGCGTAGTCGCGCACACGCTCGCTCGCGCGGCGTGCCGTCGTGAGCAGCGTCGCCCAGGCCGCCGTGTAGTGGTGCCACGCCGCGTCGCGCAGGGTGAGCACCGTGCCGTCGCTGCGCCTGATCGCACCGCCGCCGCTCGACGCCTCCTCGAACGTCATGCCAACCGCGC
>DATFPD010000348.1:0-4203 GCA_035265005.1 Gemmatimonadaceae bacterium
GGCGGGCGCGGACACCTCGGTCCGCGGCTTCATCGGCGTCGCGTTCCACGTGCGGCCGGAGCGCACGCACTTCCGCTGCTTCTACCTCCGCCCCACCAACGGCCGCTCGGACGACCAGCTGCGGCGCAACCACGCCACGCAGTACGTCGCCGAGCCCGACTTCCCGTGGCACCGGCTGCGCCGCGAGCAGCCGGGCGTGTACGAGTCCTACGCCGACATGGAGCCCGGGGCCTGGACGCGCGTGAAGGTCGTCGTCGCCGGCGGGCGGGCGCTGCTCTACGTGAACGGCGCGTCGCAGCCCACGCTCGTGGTGAACGACATGAAGCCCGGCGAGGGGCGCGGTGCGATCGCGCTCTGGATCGGCGTGGGGACCGAAGGCTACTTCTCGAACCTGGTCGTGCGATGATGACTTCGCCGCACGGTCGTCCCGCATGCTGCGCGCTGCGCGCGTGCGGGACGACACTCGCACTCACACTGCTCCTCGACGCGTCGGCCGCCGCGCAGCAGCCGGTGGAAGTCCCGCTCGACGCCGAGCACTGGACGCTCGCCGGCGACAGCCTCCGCTTCGGCAGCTTCCTCGGGCGCCAGAGCCTGTACCTCGGGAAGGGCGTGGCGCTGGCGCGCGGCGTCGAGCTGCGCGACGGGACGATCGAGTTCGACATGGCGATGGTCGGGAGGACGCGCTTCCTGGCGCCCGTCTTCCGCGCGCGCTCCGCCGACGCCTTCGAGATGGTGATGTTCCGCCCGGTGGCGAGCGGGACGATCGAGGCGGTGCAGTACCAGGCGGGGCTCAACGGCGGCGGGACGTGGCAGCTCTTCCACGGCCCCGACGCCAACGCCACCGCGGAGCTGCCGCGCGACCGGTGGGTCCGCGTGCGCGTCGAGCTCGCGGGCGTCACCGCGAAGGTCTACCTGGGCGACGACCCGAAGCCGGTGCTCACCGTCCCCCGGCTCGCGCTCGGCTACGGGAGCGGGGGGATCGGGTTCTGGGCCGGCTCGTTCGGCAACGGCGCGTACTTCTCGAACCTGCGCTACACGCCGGACCCGCGCGGCTACGCGGCGCCGGCGCCGGCCGACTTCGCCCCCGGCACGGTCCTCGACTGGGAGCTCTCCGGCGACCGCGACGCCGCGGCGGTGCGCCCGGGCGTGCTGCCTGACGCGGCCTCGCTCCGCTGGGAGCCCGTGCGCGCCGAGCCGTGGAAGCTGCATAACGGGAAGCCCCTCGGGCTCGTGATCATCAGCCGCTACCGCCGGAGCCCGGAGACCGGCGCGCCGAGCGACCCGGACAGCGTGATGGGCGGGCGCGTCCCGCGCTCGAAGGTCGTCTACGCCCGCACGTACGTCGACGCCGACCGCGACGAGTACCGGCGCCTGCACTTCGGCTACAGCGACGGCGTGGTGGTGTTCGCGAACGGCCGGCCGCTCTTCTCCGGGATGAACCCGTACCCGTTCCGCGACCTGGGCGGGGTCATGGAGACGGTGGGCGAGGCCGTGTACCTGCCGCTCCGGAAGGGGCGCAACGAGATCGTGCTCGCGGTCACCGAGTTCTTCGGCGGCTGGGGCGTCTGGGCGCGGCTCGACCCGCCGTCGATGTCCGTCCCCGCGGGGCACTGAGATGCGGCGCGTCGGGTGGGCGGCCGGCGGCGGCGCACTGCTGGCGATGCTGTCCGCGCCCGCCGCCGCGCAGGGGCGCGGCGAGCTGGAGCTGCCGCGGCTCACGGCGCCCGTGCGCGTGGACGGCGTGCTGGACGACAGCGCGTGGGCGGGCGTCCCCGCGCTGCCGCTGACGATGTACGCGCCGCGCTTCGGCGGGGCGCCGGTCGAGCGGACGGAGATCCGCGTCGCCTACGACGACGAGTACCTGTACGCGGCGGGGTGGTTCTACGACTCGCGCCCCGACGGGATCCGCGTCAACTCGCTCTACCGCGACCGCTGGAGCGGCGACGACACCTTCGCGCTGTTCGTCGACGGCTTCAACGACAACGAGAACGCCCTCTGGTTCTACACGAACCCTGCCGGCGTGCGGATGGACGAGAGCATCAGCGGCGACGGCCGCACCAGCAACTCGAGCTGGAACGCGGTCTGGGACGTGGCGACGCGGGTGACCGGCGCGGGGTGGTTCGCCGAGGTGCGGATCCCGCTGTCGAGCCTCGGCTTCCAGGAGCGGGACGGTCGCGTGGTGATGGGGCTGACGGTGACGCGGCTCGTCGCCCGCAGCAGCGAGCGCGTGACCTTTCCGGCGATCGACCCGCGCTACGAGTTCCGGCAGCCGTCGGTGATGCAGGACGTGGTGCTGCGCGGCGTGCGGCCGCGGCGGCCGGTCTACGTGACGCCGTACGCGCTCGGCGGCATGGACCGCACGGCCGCGCTCCCGCCGGGCGGCGCGGCGTACGCCAGCCGGCAGCACGCCGTGCGCGAGGTCGGGGCCGACCTGCGGTACGACGTCACGGACAACCTCCACCTCGACCTGTCGGCGAACACCGACTTCGCGCAGGTGGAGGCGGACGACGAGCAGGTGAACCTGACGCGGTTCCCGCTCTTCTTCCCCGAGAAGCGGCAGTTCTTCCAGGAGCGCGCCGGGGTGTTCGAGTTCGACTTCGGCTCCGGCGGGCGGCTCTTCCACAGCCGGCGGATCGGCCTCGCGCCCGACCGCACGCCGATCCGGATGCTCGGCGGCGCGCGGGTGGTGGCGCGCGCCGGCGCGTGGGACGTGGCGGCGCTCGACGTGCAGACCGCGCGGCGCGGCGACGAGATCCCGTCGGAGAACCTGGGCGTGGTCCGCGTCAGGCGGCGGGTGCTCAACCCCTACTCCTACGCCGGCGGCATGGTCACCAGCCGGGCGACGGCCGACGGCGGCTACAACGCGGCCGCCGGGCTGGACGCGTCGCTGCGCTTCTTCGGCACCGACTACCTGACGCTCCGCGGCGCGGCGACGTTCGACGACGCCGACACCGCCGCCGGCGGCGCCGGCGCCGGCGCGCGCCCCGGCCTCGCCGACCGCGGCCAGCTCTACGCGCAGTGGCAGCGGCCGTCGAGCCGCGGGCTCACCTACACCTTCTCGCTCCAGCGGATCGGCGAGGTCTACCGGCCGGAGCTCGGCTTCCTGCCGCGGAGCGACGTGACGCGGCTCTCGCTGTTCTCGGAGTACGCCGTCCTGCCGGAGCACTCGCGGCTGCGGAGCCACGGCCCCGGCGCGATCGCCTTCTACTGGCTCCGGAACGCCGACCGCTCGCTGGAGACGTACTACATGGCGTACTGGTGGAGCTACGCCTTCCGGTCAGGCGGGCGGGGGTGGGTGGAGGTGATCCACAACTACGAGGACGTCCGCGAGGCCTTCACGTTAGGCAAGGGGGCGGCGGTCGAGCCGGGGGTGTTCCACTTCCCCGAGCTCTGGTTCAACTTCCAGCCGCCGCCGGGCCCGCTCCTGCGCACGGAGGTGGACCTGCGGGCCGGCCAGTTCTACGACGGGTGGCGCACGCAGCTCACCCTCGACCCCACGTGGAACCTGTCGCGGCACCTCGAGGTCGGCGGGTCGTACCAGCTGAACCGCATCCGCTTCCCCGACCGGGACGCGGCGCTCGACGCCCACGTCGTGCGGCTGCGGGTGGGCGTGGCGGCGAACGCGCGGCTGTCGGCGGTCGCCCTGACGCAGCTCAACTCGGTCGACGAGCGCGCCGGCGTCAACCTGCGCGTGCGCTACAACTTCCGCGAGGGGAGCGACCTCTGGCTGGTGTACGACGAGGGGCTCAACACCGATCGCTCGGCCGCCGACGCCGGCGAGCCGCCCCGCCCCCGCTCCGACGCGCGCTTCCTCCGCGTCAAGCTCACCCACACGTTCGTGCCGTGAAACGGCAGAACGGGCCACGGATACCTGGGGATTAGCGCCCGTACGGCCGCGCCCGCCCGGATCCGGCACGCCGGCAGTAAGCGCCCTGGCGCATTGTCGACCGCGAGTGGGCCGGTTCGGGGCAACGACAACGGCAACGGCGACGGCATTTTGACAGGATGAACAGGATGAACGGGATGGTGACCAGGATGAGGGCCTTGGGAGACTGCACATCCCGGGGCCCCCATCCTGGTCACCATCCTGTCCATCCTGTTCATCCTGTCAAAATGCCGTCGCCGTTGTCGTTGCCGTTGCTGTTCCCGTTCCCGTCGACTTGGCTTGGCTGGCCGCGCGCCGCGCCGAGGAGGAGCGGTGGC
>DATFPD010000349.1:0-3480 GCA_035265005.1 Gemmatimonadaceae bacterium
GGATGACGGCCGCTCGGGAGACGCCGCGTCCCGGGGCCCGCATCCTGTCGACCCTCCTGTCCATCCTGTCGCCGTTCATCCTGTCAAAGCCGCTGCCGTCGCATCAAACTGACCCACCACCGAACCTTTTGCGTCGGGCCGGCGATGCGGCTAGGCGGCGCCGGAGCCCTCTGGCTCTTCGGCCGAGACAGGCGCGTATCGAACGACGCGCGCCAGCTGGACGTAGGCCAGTACCGCCGCCGCCGCGGCGACGAGAAGCGCGAGAATCATGACCCAGAACGACCGATCGGCGCCGCTTTCCCAGATCAGCGCGGCGGGACCCGACGGCGCCTGCCATTCGGCGTGGCCGTGCAGCCACAGGTCGAGGTTCGAATAGATGTTCCCGAGCGTGTGCAGGACCACCGCGGGCAGAATCGAGTCCGTCAGGTAAGTCACGATGCCGTAGAGCGCGGCCACGGCGACGTAGTACGGCCAGAGGACGAGCGTGAAGTCCAGGTGGGCCACCGCGAACATCGTCCCCGTGACCAGAATCGCGACCGCCGGTCCGGAGCGCCGCTCGATCGGGCGCTGCATGTAGCCGCGGAACGCGGCTTCCTCCACGACGCCGGCGACGGGAGCGGCCATGAGGAGCAGCGACAGCGCGGTCGCCCGCGGCACCTGCGCGAGATCCGGGAGCCGCTGGTCGGGGAGCACGACCATTCGATTCGCCACGCGGAGCGCGAGCACGAGCGCGATGATGCCGAGCCCGCCGGCCACCAGCGCCCACGCCCACACGCGGCCCGGGAGGCGGTTGGCGCGGAGACTCGCGCGCCGCTCCTCCGCGGTCTCGTCCGGGGGCCCCGCGCCGTTCAGGTAGCGCCAGAAGAGCCACAGGTACCCGGCGGTCAGCGGTACCGCCCACGGCACGCCCGCGTAATACCGCAGATTCGCCGCGAAGAGGAGGTTCCGCGGGATCGTCCCGGCGATCATGACCAGCATGCCAACGATGACGGCCCGGGCGATTACTGCCAGCTGTCCTCCCTCGTTCCGGGCTGATGCAGCCCGAGTCGTCAGGCTTCGACGCATCCGGGCAGTTCCGTCGAGCCTCCGTTCAGGACGTGTCGAGCGACTTCCGGTACGTCACCACCCGGTCCACCTCCTCGTACCCCGCGCGCTCGTGCGCGCGCTGGCTGACCGCGTTGTCGATCAGCACGTCGGACCCCATCTCGCCGTAGCCGCGGGCGCGGGCCCACGCCTCGGCGGCGGCGAGCAGCGCTCGCCCGTGTCCGACGCGGCGCGCGTCCGGATCCACGTACCACGCCTCGATGTAGCCCACCGGGCTGGTCGCGCAGCCGTCGACGTAGTCGCGCGTGCCGGCCTCCACGTAGCCCGCGAGCCGCCCGTCGGGGCGCTCGACGACGAACACCTCGGCGTCCGCGCGCGCGCGGAAGGCGCGCATGTCGGTCTCGTGCTCCTCGGGCGTGGCGCCGGGGAAGAGCGCGAGCGACATGCGGAGCCACTCGCTCCAGTCGGAGTCGCGGTAGGGGCGGACGCGCATCAAGCACCTAACGCCGTTGGCCGAGCGGCACGAGGCGACGGGTCGCCGCCGAGTCGAAGCGGCTGACGAGCCACGCGTACACCGCCTGGACCTGACGGTCCGCGTCGCTCTCCGGCGGGTCCGTGTGCTCGATCACCGAGGCCCGGTACTCGTCGCCCTGCCGCACCTCGAGGACGTAGGTGAAGCCGTCCGACCTCATCCACCGGCGCGGTACCCTGGGCGGCAGTGTCAGCACGCCCCGTGCGACCGCCCCGCGCCACACGTCGTCGGCGTCGGCCGGCGGCGAGAGGGGCAGTAGTGCCAGCGTGTCGGCGGAGATGACGACCGCGGCGCGTAGCGTGTCGCCGCGCCCCTCGCCGCAGTGCGCCCGCGCCTCGGCCTCATACCGCCGCGACGAGGCCGCCGACATGGTGTCGCCGACCGGGATCGGGATGTACATGCGGCACGAGTGGACCTGGGCGCGCCAGGCGCTCCACTGGCCCTGCCGGCGGCGCAGCACGAGCCCGGAGGTGCCGACCAGGCCGTAACCGCCCCAGAGGCGCGCCTCGATGTCCCCGGGAGGGAGCGCACGCTGGCGCAGGTCGCCGAGGGGCGACTCTCGTCCCCACTGCTCGGTGATCGAGAGCAGATAGTCGCCCGGCTGCGGCCTCGCACTCTCGCCCTGCGCAGGGGGCGAGCCCGGGCAGCCGAAGACGGCCAGGCAGGCGAGCAGGAGCGGAGCGCGCATGACCGGAAGATACGCTGGAGCGCCGCGGCGCGGCTACCTAACGCGGCCCGACACCGCGGGCCCGCGGGCATCCCGCGTTGCCGCCCGCGCGTGGCGCGGACGTTGCCTCGCTCATCCCCACGCGGCTTGACGATGATCGACGCCGCGCGGATGCACCAGTTTGAAGCGGGAGGAGATTGTGGTACATGTCGCGATGAATCGGCGGACCTGGCTGGCGGGATTCCTCCTGTTCGGCGGCGTGGCGTGCAGCGAGCAGGCGGACCCCGTGGGGCCGCAGCAGACGGACGCCACGCAGACGCTGCAGCGTGAGCCAGCGAAACAGCAGCAGCAACAGCAGCAACAGCAGGAGCAGACGCCGCCGCCGCAGTCGGCAGCGTTCACGCTGGTCGCCGAGCGCGGGAGTGGGCAGACGCTCGCCCCCGGTGAGACGCTGCGCGAGCTGCTGGTCGTCCAGGCGCTGGACAGCGCGGGGCGGCCGGTGGCCGGCGTCCCGGTGGAGTGGAGCACGCCGGATGGCGGATCGATCTACGTCTACCTGCACGCCCGGGTGACGGGCGTGGACGGGCGCGCGGTCGGGCTCTGGACGCTCGGGCCGGCGGCCGGCACGCAGACGGCGGTCGCGACGGCGGGCGGGCAGCGCGCGACCTTCACCGCCGAGGCGGTGCCGGGGGCCACGCCGCCGGTGGCGGCGATCGTGATCGGGCTCGGCCAGACGTGGCTGGAGCCGGGCGAGAGCTCCTACCTGCGCGCGGCGGCGATCGACGCGGCGGGGCTGATCGTCAAGTCGGCGACGTTCACGTGGACGACCGACCGGCCCGGCATCGTCACGCTCAAGGAGGTTCCGCTGTCGCCGGGCGTCTCGCGCCTCGAGTTCACGGCGCTCGCCCCGGGCGACGTGTACATTACGGGCCGCGCGGGCGGGCAGACGAAGACGATTTTGGTGCGCGTGTTCCCGCCGGGTGGGCGGCCGACGGGCGGCCAGGGCTGCGGCGGCTGCGGGTGAGCACGCCCGCCTGACGCCGGCGCCGAATCGCGGCGCCGGCGTCGGGCGGAGGGGCAGATGGGCACAGACGATACGCGCGGCACCAGGCCGGTCAGGTGGCCGCTGACGGCACGATGGTATTTCGTTCCCCTGCTCGGCGTGTACGCCGCCCTGTGGTTGGGCGCGCGGCGCGGCCCGCACACCGCGCATGCGCTGAGAGACGCGGTGGTGGGG
>DATFPD010000350.1:0-2105 GCA_035265005.1 Gemmatimonadaceae bacterium
CAGGTCGAGCCCGGCTCGACCTTGGCGATGTAGAGCGCGGCGCCGATGCCTGTGGTCGCGCCGCAGGCGAGCGTGCAGATCACGTCGAGCGCTGCCTCGGGGTCCACCTTGGCGAGCGCGATCTCGGGCATCACGGTGGCCTCGGCGAACGTGCTCGTGCCCATGAAGTGCCTGATGTCCTCGCTGTCGCGGTGCAGGCGCGTGGTGCCGTCCGGGAGGTAGCCCTTGTTCTGCTGCTCGCGGATGGCAAGGCAGATGTTCGTCTTGTCGGAGACGCAGTGGATGCACTCGCGGCATTGCGGCGAGAACAGGGTCACCACGTGGTCGCCCGGCGCGACGCTGTTCACGGCCTCGCCGACCTCCTCCACGACGCCCGCGCCCTCGTGCCCCAGCACGGTGGGCGCATAGCCGGACGGGTCGGCGCCGCTCGCGGTGTAGAGGTCTGTGTGACACACGCCGCAGGCGGCGAGGCGCACGAGCACCTCGCCCTGACCGGGCCCGTCGAGCTCGACGTCCTGGACGACGAGCGGCTTGGCGAATTCCTCCAGAACGGCGGCGCGAATCCTCATGGCGCCGGACCCTACTGCGGGCTAGCGCGGCGCGAGTGGCCGGATTCCCGGGCGGCGGCCGGCCACCCTGACGGTGCGATTCCACGACGGCGAGCCGGGGGCAGCCGGCAGGACGGTCAGGTCCGGGTGGCGCACCCAGGTGGGGACGTAGCGAATCCGGCGCGCGCGTGCGTGCCGGCCGGGCCGGACGACGAAGTCGATCAGCGCGATTAGGCCGTCCTGGGCCGCCATCGCGCAGCAGGCCGCCGTCTGGTTGGAGATCAGATTGCCCTCGCCGAAGACGACCGGCTTGCCGTTCACGCGCCGGATCGGCTGCACCACGTGGGCGTGCTGCCCGACGATCGCGTCGATGGCCGGCGAGCGGGTTAGCCGCCGCGCGAGCGCACGCTGCTGCGGCGTGACTGGCTGCACGTACTCGCTGCCCCAGTGCAGGTTCACGATCACGATGCGCGCGCCGCGCCGCCGGGCGCGCCGCGCGTCGGACAGGATCAGCCCGGACGACGCCCAGTTCACGGTCCAGGGATGCGGCACCGCCTGTCCGTTCGACACAGCGGTGTAGGAGAGGAACGCCACCGGCACGCCGCGCACGCGCAGCATGGTTGTGCGCCTGCGGTCGCGCGCCGAGCGCGCGCTTCCGGTGGCGCGCACGCCCGCGCGGCGCAGCGCGCGCAGCGTCGTGCCGACCCCGTATTCGCCCGCGTCCAGCGAATGGTTGGAGGCGGTGCTGCACACGTCCCAGCCGACCCGCCGGACCGAGCGTGCCAGGTCGGGTGGCGTGCGGAAGCTGGGGTACCCCTGCACGGGACCCGGCACCAGCGGCGTCTCCATGTGGCAGAGCGCGACGTCGGCCCGGGCGATGCGGCGCCTGACCGGCGCGAACAGAGGCGCGAAGTCGTAGCCGCGGCCGCCGCCGAGCGAGAACGCGCGCTGGGCCACCGGCGAGTGGATCAGCAGGTCACCGGACGCCGCGACCGTCAACCGGACCGGCCGCTGCACGTCTGCCGCGGGGACAGCCGGTTCGGCGCCCGGACTGGCCAGCCCGACGAGAGCGGCGAGCCATGCGAGGAAGTTCGTCACCAGCGCACATCATGGACCTCCATCACCCCGTAGCCCTCGGCGAGGCGCAAACCGCACGGCAGCTCTCCGCTGAACTCGCCGAAAGGCTGCCGGTAGCTGTTCCGCATCAGCACGAGGTTCATGTGCGACTCACGCGCCGACCACTCCCGGAAGCTGAGCGCGCCCACGGAGCTGAGGTCGTCTGCGAACTCCTGGTGCGGCACCTCGTGCGGCTGACCATCCACCCAGAGGGTGCGCTCGCTCGACGAGGGCGCGTCGTGCACGCCGTCGACGAGGTTCCAAGCCACACGGCGGCCGTCGTCGGTCCGCCCGAGGCCCGCGGACCAGCGCCAGGCCGTATGGCGCGCGTGGTAGCCGGCCGACTCGTCCAGGAAGCCCTCGTCGCCGTCGATCTCGAAGCTGCGCCCGCGGGCGGTGACTCTGCCGCTCACGTGGACGGCCGCGTGCTTGCGCGTCCAG
>DATFPD010000351.1:0-2181 GCA_035265005.1 Gemmatimonadaceae bacterium
GTGCTTCGTCAGGCCGTCGGTGCAGACGAGCAGCACCCCGCCGAGCTGGCGCGCGTCGACGCGCGTGACCTCGGGGAGCGCCTCGGGGGCGCCGATCGCGCTGGAGAGGATGTGGCTGAGCGGCGAGCGCTGCGCGTCGGCGGCCGACATCGCGCCCTCGTCCACCAGCGCCTGCGCCAGCGTCTGGTCGCGGGTGACCTGGCGGAGCCGGCCGCCCTCGTAGAAGTAGCAGCGGCTGTCGCCGACCTGCACGGCGTAGATCCAGGGCCAGACGACGGTCGCGAGACAGAGCGTCGTCGCCATCCCGAACTGACTCGGTCGCGTCCGCGCGGCGGCGCGCACCGCCTCGTGCGCCTGGATCGCCGCGTCGCGCAGCCCCTCGACGAACGCCTCCTCGCCCGAGGAGCCCGCGACGTGGTAGGAGCGGAGCGAGGCCGCGACGTACTGCACGACCGCCTCCGTCGCCAGGCGGCTCGCCCTGCTCCCGGCCGCGCTCCCGCCGACGCCGTCGGCCACGAGGAGAACCGTCGCCAGGCGCCCGCCGCGCAGCGCCAGCGCCTCGGGGTTGGGGAGGCTCGTCCCGTGGATCACCACCTGCGGGTGCACCGTGCAGAGGAGGAACTGGTCCTGGTTCTCCGCGCGCACGAGCCCGGGGTGGGTGAGCCCGAAGAGATCGAGCTCGTCGTCTCGCGGCCTGAGCTCGGCCGGGAGCGTGCTGCTGGGCGGAGTGGCGAAGAGCGCAGCGACTCTCTGGAGAGTCTTCACGGCGGCCACGCAGGAAGGAGGGAAGGCTACGATGCCCCGCGTCCCGGCCCGTGGCAAGGGCGCGGGGCGCGGCGCCGCGTTAGAATGGATGAGTCGTCTTCCGGGAGCTCGTCCGTGCGCGCTGGCTCGATCATCTGCTCGCTGGCCCTGGCCACCCTGCCAGCGGCGGCAGCGGCCCAGGTGGAGGTCACGCCGTTCGTCGGCAGCAACATGCCGCAGCGGTACTTCGGGTTCGACCGCCTGGACGCCAACGGGTTCAGGATGGAGCAGCGGTCGCGCTTCGCCGAGGGCGTGCAGCTCGGCGCGCGCGCGACCTCGTGGGTGACCCGCCGGCTCGGGGCCGAGCTGTCGGTCGCCACCTCGCGCCACGAGCGCCGGATAGAGACGCGCGGGGTCGATCCCGTGACCGGCTACGCCACCCGCTGGTCGACCGAGCGCGCCGGCGACGTGCGCGCGCTCGTCGTCGGCGCGCGGGCGATGGCGCGCGCGAACCCGCGCGGCGGCCCGGTCGCCCTGCACGCCGGCGCCGGCGTCGTGCACGTGCGCTGGGGGGACAACCCGCTCTCCGACCGGCAGTCGGACGGCGGCACGGGGCTCTCGCTCGCCGCCGGCCTGCGCGTCCGCGTGGCCGAGCGGCTCGGCGCGCGGCTGGACGTGGAGAGCGACCGGTACACCTTCGGCGAGTTCCAGCGGGTTCGCGCGAACGACGTCGCGGTCACCGTCGGGCTCTCCCTCGCGATCGGGCGTTAGGCCGCTGCCGGCCCCGGCGGGCCCGGAGCTAATCGAGTCTTCATGAGGGCGTCACCGGGGCGTCACCGGCGCCCCGTAGCTTCACGCCATGTCGGACCCGGTCGACCACCTGGCCGGCCGCCGCGTGGCGTGCCAGAGCCGAGCGGTACGGACTCCACCGTTAGGCGAGACCGAATCATGACGCGAGGCGAGATGCGGGTGCGTACGGGCACACTCGGCGACCGGGTGGCGACCGCCGCGGCGGCGGCGGCCGTGGTAGTGCTCGTGCCGGGGCTGATCCAGCTCGCGGGCGCCGAGCACTTCGAGCGGGACGTGTCGGGCTACTTCGACCTGGGCCGGCTCGGCGGACGGCTGGCCGCGGCGGCCGCACTGGTATTCTCGATCGTGCTGCTCTGGCGTACCCGCGGGCTGGCGGGCCTCTGGGCGGCGGTCGCCGGAGGGTACATCGTCCGGATCGCCGGGGTCCTGTGGGGCGAAGACCTCCTGGCGCAGCCGTGGGAATACGTGTGCGTCATGCTCATGCTCACGCTCTGGGACGCCTTCTGGCAGTGGACCCCGCTCATCACCGGACTGTTCCTGGCCGGGTGGGTGGCCCGCTTCCGGGACGCGCGGGCGGGGTTCGGCGCGCTCCTGCTCCCGGGGGCGCTCTGGGCGCTGGCCGGTTGG
>DATFPD010000352.1:0-7006 GCA_035265005.1 Gemmatimonadaceae bacterium
GTGCTTCGTCAGGCCGTCGGTGCAGACGAGCAGCACCCCGCCGAGCTGGCGCGCGTCGACGCGCGTGACCTCGGGGAGCGCCTCGGGGGCGCCGATCGCGCTGGAGAGGATGTGGCTGAGCGGCGAGCGCTGCGCGTCGGCCGCCGACATCGCGCCCTCGTCTACCAGCGCCTGCGCCAGCGTCTGGTCGCGGGTGACCTGGCGGAGCCGGCCGTCCCGGTAGAAGTAGCAGCGGCTGTCGCCGACCTGCACCACGTAGAGCCACGGCCACACTACCACGCCGAGCGAGAGCGTCGTCGCCATCCCCGCCTCATCCGGGCGGTCCACCGACGCCGCGCGCACCGCGTGGTGGGCCTCGATCGCCGCGGCGCGCAGCGCGTCCATGAGCTGCCCCTCCCCCGCCGACCCCGCGGCGTGGTAGGCGCGCAGCGTCGTGGCCACGTAGCGCGTGACCGCCTCGGTGGCGAGCCGGCTCGCCTTGCTCCCGGCGGCGCTCCCGCCGACGCCGTCGGCCACGAGCAGGAAGGTCGCCAGCCGCTCCCCGCGCAGCGCCAGCGCCTCGGGGTTGGGGAGGCTCGTCCCGTGGATCACCACCTGCGGGTGCACCGTGCAGAGGAGGAAGTGGTCCTGGTTCTCCGCGCGCACGAGCCCGGGGTGCGTCAGGCCGAACAGGTCCAGCTCGTCGTCGCGCGGCCGCTCGCCCCCCTGCGCGGCGCCGCTGCGGATGGCGAAGAGCGAAGCGAGCTTCATGGCGCGATCACCGGCGGGCGGAAGGCATGCGTGTAGCATGGCCCGCCCGGATGCCGCGTGGCAAGTGGGTGCCGGGAAGGCGAGCTCTCAGTCGCCGGTCGCCGCTCTCACCGCCGCCGCTGCACCGACGCCTGCGTCCAGATCACGACCACCGTGCACGCCCCCTGCCCCACCGACGAGAACTGCGGCGGCGCGTCGGTCGCCTGGTAGGTCTCGATCGCCGCGACCTGGCTCGCCGGGAAGGTCTGGTCCAGCTCCCCCGGCGACATCTCGCGGAAGGGGGCGCCGTCCACCCAGAAGTTGACGCAGCCGCCCATCGCGTCGCGCGAGCTCTGCACGGTGTAGCCACCGTTCCCGCTCGGGACCACCCGCAGCCCGGGGACGTTGCGCAGCGCCGAGGTGACCGTCTGCGGCTGGAGCCGCGCCAGGTCGTCGGGGCCCAGGAAGCGCCCCATCCCGCGCCGCTGCCGGTCCTCGAACCCCACCCGCGAGAGCGCCTCGCTCTGCGCCGTCACCGCCACCACCGCCAGGCGCGGGACCGCGCGCTCGAGCCGCACCGCCACCCGCGCCGGCGCGTCGGCGGCGAGGTCCACGATCGTCCGCGACGGGGCGAAGCCAATGCGCCGGACGACGAGCGCCTGCGTCCCCGAGGGGAGCCCGTCCAGGGTGAACTCCCCGCGCTCGTTGGTGGTGGTGACCGCGCTGGCGCCTTCCACGCTCACCTGCGCGTTCCCCACCGGAACGTTCACCGTGTCCACCACGCGCCCGGCGGCCACCGCCCGGCCGGTCCTGGCGGCGCTGTCGCTCGCCGGCCCGATGAGCAGCGAGCGGAGGCCGATGCCCGTCTCGCCGATGGCGACCGGCACCTCCGCCGTCCGCACGCGTCCGCGCTCCGCCTGCACCGACGCGTCCTCGGGGGCGCCCGGCGCGCCGCAGATCCGGTAGTAGCCCTGCACGTCGGTCGTCGCCGTCCGGACCCGCGGCGTCCGGCGCAGGCCGATGTCGGTGCCGACCGCGAGCTGCATCCACACGAGCAGCACGCGCACCCCCACGGCGGGCTGCTTCGAGTCGGCCTCCAGCACGCGCCCGGCGAACTGCGCGGGCCCGAGGCGCGACGTCGCCGGCGGGCACTCGCTCCCGATCATCGTCCCGAGCGACGGGATCGCCATGTTCAGCAGCGTGACGCTGTCCGCGGCGACGTGCACCGGCGGCGTCGCGACCGACAGGTACAGGCTGTCGAGCAGCGGATGCTGGACGGTGACGACGTGCGACCCCGGCGGCACGCTGTCGACGACGAACCGTCCGTCCTCGTCGCTCACCCCCGACCGCGGCGTCCCCTCGACCGCCACCACCGCCCCCACGAGCGGCGCCCCGTGGATGCTGTCGCCGAGCGCGCCGGCGAGCCGCCCGACCGGCGCGGGGGGCATGGGCGGCGGCGGCGTGGGCTGCTGGGCCGCCGGCTGCGGTGCGCCCTGCCTGGGCGGCTGCTTCGTCGGCGCCTTCGCGGGCGCCTTCGCGGGCGGATTGCGCTTCGTGGCCTGCGCCGCCGCCTGCAGGGGCGCGAGGAGCATCAGCGCGGCGAGCGCGGCGAGCGTAGCCGCGGCGGGTCGGAATCGATGGGAGAGAGGCATCACCTCTCATCTCTCTTCCCGGTGCAGCCATTCGTCAAGTGGATGCGCGAAGGCGGCCGGCGGGCCTGACGAGGGACGCGGCCCCTCCCCCCCTCCCCTCTGGCCGAGATCGGCCGAGCATCCTACGTTGGTCGCACCCAAACACCCGATCCCACATCCCGCTCAATGTCGTCCCAGACCGTCAGCGCCGCCTCGAATCCGGAGCGGATGTTCCTTTCGAGTCTGCCGCTGATCGATCGCGTCGTCGCGATCCAGGCGCGGCGGCACGCGCTGAGCGCCGCGGACGCGGAGGACTTCGGGTCGTGGGCGAAGGCCCGGCTCATGGACGGCGACTACGCGGTCTTCCGCAAGTTCGGCGGCCGCAGCTCGCTCCCGACGTACCTGACGACCGTCCTCGTCAACCTCTTCCGGGACTACCGGAACAGTCGGTGGGGGCGGTGGCGGCCGTCGGCGGCGGCGAAGCGGCTCGGGCCGGTCGCGATCCGCCTGGAGTCGCTGCTCTACCGCGACCGCTACCCGATGCGCGAGGCCGCGCAGATCCTCCGCTCCTCGGGCGTGACGCTCGACGACGGCGAGATCGGGCGGCTCGCCGCGAGCTTCCCGGAGCGGCAGCCGACCGGCGAGATCAGCCTCGACGCGGTCCCCCAGTCGGAGGCGGGCGCGCTCGCGGACCCCGCGGCGGCGCCGGGGTACCGCGACGAGGCCGCCTCACAGAAGGTGGAGCGCGCGCTCCTCGACCTCGTCGCGGAGCTGCCGCCCGAGGACGGGCTGATCCTGCGGATGCGATTCTGGGACGACCGGTCGGTCGCCGACGTCGCGCGCACGCTGCGGCTCGACCAGAAGGCGCTCTACCGGCGGATCGAGCGGATCCAGGAGCGCCTGCGGGCGGCGCTCGAGACGCGGGGGATCGACCGCTCGCTCGCCTCCGACTTCCTCAGCGGAGACCTCCCGTGGTGATCGCCCCGCCCCGGTCCGGCCGGTATGTCGCGAAGGCGTGGCCGTCTATCACTCATATGGCCGCAATCGCCCGCCGCTGGTCGTCGGCCGAGCCCCCTCGCTGGACGCACTCCATTGCGTGACGAACCCATCGATCCCGAAACGCTCGCGGCGCTGCTCGACGGCACGCTGAGCGAGGAGGAGCGGACCCGCGTCCTCGCGGTGCTGGCTCGGTCCGACGATTCGTACGACGCGTTTCTCGAAGCCAGCGCCGTCCTCGGCGAGCTGGCGACCGACCTCGGGGGCGAGCGGCCGGTGCCGCCTTTGCCGCCGCGTCCTCCGCTGGGAGGCTACGGCCCGCCGGAGGGCGTCCGTCCGCTGCTGGAGGCCCCGCAGCCGGACGCCGGGACCTTGGAGGAGCAGCATCAGCCGCCGCCGACGCAGCGTCGGGCCGCGGGCGGAGAGCGGCGTCCCGCGCGCTGGAGGAGGCGCCCGTTCCTCGTCGGCGGCGCGCTGCTCGCCGCCGCCGCCGTCGGCGTGGCGGTGCTCACGCCGCGCGAGCCGCGCGGCGAGGGCGCGCTCGCGCTCGGCGCGGCCCGGGAGCTGGCGGCCAGCAGCGGCGGCGTCTCGGCGCTCGGCGCCGGCTGGGACCGCCTCGGCTGGTCCGCCGTGCGCGGCGACGACGAGGCGCTGGCCGGCCGGACGCGCGCGTTCCGCATGGGCGTCCGGATGGCCGACCTCGAGCTCGCGCTGTCGGCGGAGGACACGGCGGCCAGCCGCTCGATCGGCGGCTCGCTCGTCAGGCTGGCGTCCGGGGTGGAGATGGGCGGGTCGGTCGCGATGCACGTGGAGCAGGTCGCGCGCGGCAGCGCCGAGCGCGCCGAGCGGGAGGAGGTCGCCGCCGAGCTGCGCTCGCTCAGCGGCGCGGCGCCGTGGTTCGACCTGGGCGCCTGGTGCGAGGCGGCGCGGCTCGCGGCGCGGGCCCGTCAGGCGAGCTTCTTCGACGCCGAGAGCCCCGCGATGCGCGAGCTCCAGCGCATCGACGGGACGATCGGCGGCCTCGCGCCGGACGAGCGGCGCGGCGCGGAGGCGGCGGTCGAGCGGCTGCGCCACCTCGCCGACCGGCCGCCCACGTCGCCAGTCGACTTCGACGACGCCGCCGCCGTGCTCGAGTCGGTCATCGCGGAGCTCGGCCAGTAAGTCCTGAGTCCCCGGATCGCGGCGCGACGCGGCGCCCGACCGGACATCGCCCGCGGCCCCGATGCGGCCGCGGGGCGGGCGCTCTCATCTCATCATCCGGAACCCGCACGACGTGACTAGCCCGGCGCCGACACCGCTGCCGTCGTTGTCGCTGCTGATGTCGATGCTCCTGCTGATGCTCGGCGCGCCGGCGTGCGGGACCCGCGCCGACGGGGCGACGGGCCAGGGCGACGCCGGCGGCGACGCGGCCGTGCGCGTGGAGGACGCGCTCCTGCGCGACCGCTTCACCCCCGGCCGGCTGGCCCGCCAGACGGCGTGGCAGCCGTGCGTCGTGGTGAACGGCGCGGCGGCGATCCCGCGCTCGCGCTGCGGCCCGCCGCTGACGCCGGGCACCGACGCCTTCGAGCGCCAGGCGAAGGTGGCGGCCGACGCGCGCCTCTGGCTGCGGTCGGACTCGTCGCCGGAGGCGCTGCGCGCGCGGGCGATGCTCGAGCTGCGGTGGCGCGACGCGACGCCGGCCGGCGTCGACCGCGCGGTGGCGGCGCTGGAGCGGGCGCGGCGTCAGGCGCCGCGGGACCCGGGGCTGCTCAACGACCTCGCCGTGGCGTACCTGGCGCTCGGCGAGCGCGACCAGCAGCTGCGCGCGATGCTCCAGGCGCTCGACGCGGTGGGGCGCGCGCTCGACCTCGACTCGACGCTCGCCGCGGCCCGGTACAACCGCGCGCTGATCCTCGAGCGGCTGTACCTGGAGGCGACGGCGCGCGAGGCCTGGACGCGCTACCTGGCGGCGGAGCGGCGCCCCGACTGGCGGGCGGAGGCCGAGTCGCACCTCCGGCGCCTGCGCGAGCGGGACGCCGTGGTGCCCTGGGGCGACGCGCCCGACTCGTCGCTCGCGCGCGGGGACGACGCGGCGGCGCGGGCCGAGCTGGCCGCCCGCGTCAGGCGCTCGCCGCAGGACGCGCGCGACCACGGCTTCCGGCTGCTGCGCGACTGGGGGCGCGCGGTCCGCGACGGCGACGGCGCCCGCGCCGCGCGGCGGCTCGCGGCCGCGCGCCGGGTCGCGCGGGCGCTCGACGACGCCGGCGCCGACCAGAGCCTCGCCCTCGCGCTCGCGGCGATCGACGCGCACGCCGGCGACCCGCGGCGCACGCGCGCGCTCGCCGACGCCCACGTGGCCTTCGCGGAGGGGGTGGCGCTCGCCCAGCACGCCGCCTACGACGACGCGGCCCGGACCCTCGCGCGGTCGGAGGGCGCGTTCCGCGCGGCGGGCTCGCCGGCGGCGCGGTGGGCGGCGTTCTCCCGGGCCGGCCTGGCGGAGATCAACCTGGGGCGGGGGCGGTACGCGGCGGCGGACCGCCGGCTCGCCCGCGTCGCCGCCGAGGCTTCGCCCGCCGAGCCCGCGCTGCGCGGGAAGGCCGTCTGGGCGTTAGGCGTGAGCCAGCTGCGCCGCGGGGCCTACGAGAACGCGAACCGGCTCTACCGCGAGGCGGCGCCGTACCTCGAGCGCGCCGGGGAGCCGGAGAACCAGGGCGCGATCGCGTACCTGCTCGCCGAGGGGCTCAACCTCGCCGGCCAGGTGGCGGCCGGGCGCGCCGAGGCGCTGCGCGGCCTGCGGCTGCTCGCCCCGTTCCGGCGGTCCAACTTCCTGAACAACCACCTGACGACGGTGGCCGCCTACGCCCGCGCCGACGGGCTCAGCTTCGCCGCGCTGGCGGTGATGGACGAGGTGCTCGGCGTGGCGCGGGCGACGGGGCGGCCGCAGGTGCTGGCGTGGGCGTACCGCGCGCGCGCCCGCGACCTGATCGCGCTCGGCCGCCCCGAGGCGGCGCGGGCGGCGCTGGACACCGCGCTCCGGTGGGCGGACCGGATCGCGCCGGGCCCCGGCCGCGACCGCGTGCGGGCCGACGTGCTGCTCGTCATCGGCCGCCTGACGCGCGACCGGGACCCGCGCGCCGCCCTCGAGATCCTCTCCCGGGCGGCCGGGGCCTACCGCGAGCTGGACGCGGACGGCCATCTCGCGGCCGCGCTGTATCAGGCCGCGCTCGCGGCGGGCGACGCCGGAGACGCCGCCGGCGCCCGCCGCCGCCTGGCGGGCGCGATCGCGGCGATCGAGCGCCAGCGCGAGTCGTTCGAGACGGCGGACGCGCGGGCAACACTCTACGAGACCGTCGAGGACGTGTTCGACAGGATGACGGAGGTCGAGCTGGACGGTGGGCGCGCCGACTCCGCGTTCGCGTACTTCGAGCGCGGGCGCGTCGCCATCCGGCCGCCGGCGTCGGCGGCGCCCGCCACTACCACGCTGGCCGCGACGCAGGCGGTGCTCCCCGAGGGGACGCTCCTGGTGGAGTACGCGCTCCTGCGCGACCGTGTGGTGGTCTGGAGCGCGACGCGCCAGGGCCGCCGCCAGCAGGTCGTGCCGGTGTCGCGGGATTCCGTGGCCGCGCTCGTGGACCGCTTCATCCGCGAGATCCGCGAGGGACGCGCGGCGG
>DATFPD010000353.1:0-10678 GCA_035265005.1 Gemmatimonadaceae bacterium
GTAACAGCGGCGGCAGCGGCATTTTGACAGGATGAACGGCGACAGGATGCACGGGATGGTGGACAGGATGCGGGCCCCGGGAGGCGTCGCTCCCCGGGGCCGTCATCCTGTCCACCATCCTGTGCATCCTGTCGCCGTTCATCCTGTCAAAATGCCGCTGCCGCCGCTGTTACCTCAAACTGACCCACTGCCACTTCGTACTTGCCGTTACGGGAATTCGAACATCGACGCGCCGATCAGCGCCACGAACCGGCCGTCGCGCCAGAGGACCTGGCCCAGCGCGGCGCCCACCGCCTCGGCGGAGCCGCCGGGCCGGACGCGGTAGCGCGTCGCGCCGACCGAGAAGACGACCGTGCCGTCCGGCGCGAGCGCGTCGATCCACGAGGTGCCGAACGACGACGGGATCTGGCGCTCCTCGCCGCTCGGCGACCGGACCCAGAGGTAGTGGACGTCGGTGGCGGACGCGGCCCGGGTGAACGCCACCCAGCCGTTCTCGATCCGGTAGTCGCGGTCGGGGGCGAGGGTGCGGGCCGTCGGCGGGGCGAGCACGACCTCCGACTGGCCGTCGTGCAGCACGATCTGCTGCTGCGGGCTGGTGCAGCAGGCCGTCTGCCGGAGGAAGACGACGCGCGCGCCGTCGGTGCGGGGATAGATGTTCTGCGCCGCCGGGCTGTCGGCGGTGAGATGCGTCGTCGTCCCGTCGGCGGCGCGGCGGTAGACCTGGTAGTCGCTGGTCCAGTAGGCGACGTCCCCGGCCGCCGAGACGTCGTTCTCGAGGTTGCCCGCGTTGTTCGCGACGAGCGTGGTGGCGCCCGCCGTCACGTCGCGGCGCATGAGCAGCGGGCCGTTGCTGTAGACGGCGTACTGGCCGCGTACGACGAGCGAGAGCGACGAGTTCAGCGGGCCCAGGTCGATCGCCGGACCGCCGCGCCACTCGTAAAGCTCGTAGGAGCCGGGGGTCGACTGCGCCGCCAACAGCACGCCGCCGGCGGTCAGGTAGCCGTACCGCGCGTCGCCGGCCGGACCGCCGGCCAGCGCCTCGTCGGCGCCGGTGGAGAGGTCGCGCACCCGCGCGCGCGCGACCGCACCCGACCGGTCGATGTAGAGGACGCGCGACCCGAGCACGTCCAGGATCGGGCCGCCGACCGTCGCGCGCAGGGTGAGGGCGGCGCTCGACTCGACGTAGACGATGAGCGAGCGGGTCGTCTGCTGGTTGTTCGAGTCGCGCGCCCGGACGAGCAGCTCGAGGTCCTTCCCCTCGTACGCCGAGAGGTCGAGCGTCGTCGTGATGCGGTTGCGGCCGCTCGCGAGCACGGTCTCGCTGCTCCCCACCACCGCCGCCACCGTCAGGTCGCAGCCGATCGGGTCGTCGTCGGTGCACGACACGTCGACGGGCAGCGTGGGCCGGGCGACGGCGCCGTCCACCGGCGCGGCGATCGTGAGCGTCGGCCGGACATCGTGGATGATGCGCAGCGCGCGGTCCGCCACCGCGCCGGTCACGTCGGTGACCGTCACGACCAGGTCCATCTCGCCGCGCGGCACGCCGGCCAGCGAGAGCGTCCCGCCGTACAGCGTGGTCGTCTGCGGCTGGAGCGTCGCCTGCCGGTCGCGGACGGTGGCCCGCACGCTCAGGACCTGCCGCGACGACGACACGGACACGAGGAGGCCCAGGTCGTCGCCGACGAGCGAGAGCGGGTTGCGCGGCGACAGGAGCGTGGCGCCGATGCCGGACGCCGTCCGCAGCGTGGACGCGGTGAACGTCACCGGCCCCAGGCCGCTCGCGCTCGCCACGACCGTGTTGGTCCCCTCGAACGGGCCCAGCGTCCAGATGCCGGCGCTGGCGAGCCCCGCCGCGTCGGTGGTGGCGCTCGCGCTCTGAATGGTGCCGCCGCCGAACGTCACGGCGAAGGCGACCGGCACCCCGGACAGCGGGTTGCTCCAGGCGTCGGTCACGAGGACCGTGGGCGGCACCGCGACGGCGGCGCCCACGGTGCCCGTCTGCTCGTCGCCGGCGCTCGTCTTCAGAATGGCCGCCGGACCCGGGACGCCGGTGACGGCGAAGACGACCGGCGTTAGGCCGGTGACTTCGGCGCTCAGCCGGTTCGTGCCCGCGCGGGTGCCGAGCGTCCAGCCGCCCTCCGCGGCGACGCCGTCGGGGCCGGTCAGGACCGTATGCGACGTGCCGGCTCCGGCGATCGTGCCGCCCCCTTCCGCGACGGCGAACCGCACGCCGATGCCGGGCACCGGGTTGCCGTGCGCGTCCTCCACGCGCACCGCCGGCGACACCGTCGGCCGCGAGAAGACCTGCGCGCTCGCCCCGTCGCCGCCGCCCGCGGTCACGACCAGGCGCGCCGGCGCCGCGGCGCTCGCGCTGGCGGTGAACGTGGCCTCCAGGCTGCCGGCGGCCGCCGCCACCGACTGCGGGCCGGCGGCCGTCCCGAGGGTCCAGCTCGTGCGCGCGAAGCCGGAGTCGTTGGTCACGCTGCTCGCGCGCCCCACGGTGCCGCCGCCCGTGACCACGCGCCAGGTCACCGTCGCGCCGGGCACGGGGTTGTCGAACCGGTCGAACACCCGCACCGTCAGCGAGTCGGGGAGCGCCGCCGTGACCACCGCCCCCTGCCCGCTCCCCGCCGCGACCTCGACCCGCGCCGGCACGTCGGCGCGCGCGGTGGCGCGGAAGGTGGCGAAGACGATCGGCTCGCCGGTCCGGCTGTCCACCGCCCGCGCCTCCACCTTCTGACTGTCGGCGGTCGACGTGCCGAGCGTCCAGATCTCCTGGGCGCGTCCGTCCTCGTCGGTCGCGGCGGCGCCGGCGAACACGCTGCCGCCGCCCTCGATCACGCGGAAGGCCAGCACCTGCCCGCGCACCGGCCGCCCCTCGGCGTCCTCCACCCGCACGACGAGCGGCGCCGCCAGACGCGCGCCGACCACACCCTGCTGCTCGTTGCCGGAGATGATGCGGACCGCGGCCGGCGGCCCGGCCCGACCGTTCCCGGTCGGTGAGTCGCCGCACGCCGCCACCGCCGCCGCCGCCAGCGCCGCCGCCGCCCACATCGCGAAGCCGGCGAGCGCTCGGCGCGGCGTCCCTCGTCTGACCATACCGAAATCCTGCTGGATGAGCGTCAGGTGGTCCCGCGCGCCCAGTGCGTCGGGCCAGAATCCGAGTAGCGGGTCAGGTTGCGGTTGCCGTCGCCTCGAAGTGATCTACTACCAGAACCCGAAAGCTAGACGATGTCGGGATGATCTGTTGCTGTCGAGTCTGCGGCCTCGGCGGATGGTGGGGATTCGTCGCCCGCCAGCTCCTTCACGCGGGCCAGGGTGTCGATCTCGGACGGCGGCTTGTCGTCGCGCACGCGGACGATGCGCGGGAAGCGGAGCGCGTAGCCCGCCTTGTGCCGCGCCGAGCGCTGGACGATGTCGAAGGTGACCTCGAGCACCACCTCGGGGCGCACCTGGTGGTAGCGGCCGAAGCGCTGCACCGTCAGCTCCTCGAAGCGCTTCGTCAGATCGGCGATCTCGGCGTCGGTGAGCCCGGTGTACGCCTTGCCGACGTTGAGCAGCGTCGGGTCGCTCGCCGAGGCGCGCACGGCGAAGGTGTAGTCGCTCAGCACCCCGCGCCGGCGCCCGTGCCCGCGCTCGGCGCCGGTGACGACGACGTCGAGCGTGTGGTCGGCGCGCTTGAGCTTCACCCACGTCTTCCCGCGCCGCCCCGGCGTGTACGGCGACGCGGGGTCCTTCGCGATCAGCCCTTCGTTCCCCGCCGCGCGCGCCTCGGCGAACGCGCGCTCCACGTCCGCCGCCTCGGACGCCAGCCGCGACGGCGCGAGGCGCACCACCGGCTCCGGCCACGCCAGCCGCTCCAGCCGGGCGCGCCGCGCCGCGTACGGCTCGTCGATCACCAGCGCCCCGTCCACCGCCAGCACGTCGTACACGACGAACGCCACCGGCACCTCGGCGCGCACCGCCTCGTCAGGCGCCTTGCGCCCCAGCCGGCGCTGGAGGGCCTTGAACGGGAGCGCCCGTACGGGATCGGTGCGGTCGCAGGCGATCAGCTCGCCGTCGAGAAGCAGGGAGCGGTTGTCATCCTGAGGCGTCGCGCCTCCGAGCGCAGCGAAGGGGGCGTGCGCCGAAGGATCTCCGGAATGCACGCCCTGGAGATTCTTCGACTCGCCGCTTCGCGGCTCGCTCAGAATGACGCGGAGCGCCTCCACCACCTCCGGATACCCCCGCGTGATCTCGTCCAGCGTGCGGGAGAAGAGCGCCACGCGATCTCCTGCGACGTGGGCCTGGGCGCGGATGCCGTCGTACTTGTCCTCGACCGCGAACGGGGTGGGCATCGCGGCCGCCAGCGCTTCGGCGGTCTCGAGCGGTTGGGCGAGCATGAAGCCGATCGGATGGAACAGCGCCAGCCGCGCCGACTCGAGCGCGCCGTGGCGGGCGAGCGCCGCCACCTCGCCGACGTCGCCGCGCAGCAGGTTCGCGCGCCGGACCAGGGGGAGCGGCTGGACGAACGCCTTCGCCAGCGCCTCCTCGACCTGCGCCTCCTTGAGCCCGATCCTCAGCTCGCCGCCGCCGAGGACGAGCTTCACCGCGTACTGCGCCTCGAGCGCGCCGAGTGGCTCGAGCAGCGCGCGCACGAGCGCGCGCTTGGCGTTGCTCCCGCTCGTCGCCGCCAGCTCGGCGAACGCGCGCTCCATCTCGACGATCGTCCGCCCGCTCGAGACGCCCGAGATGCCGCCCTCGCTCCGCGCCGCGTAGAGCTCGCGCGCCAGGTCGCCCAGGTCGCCGGCGTCGACCGAGCGCTCGTACAGCGCCTCCTCGTCGAGCCCGCTCAGCGCCCCCAGCGTGTCGAACACGATCGACCCGCCGACGTTCGTGGTCCGCATGTCGTGGCGCGGAAAGACGAGCCCGGAGAAGAAGCGCGCCGCGATCGCGAGCGAGGCGTCGTCGAGCGTCGGCAGGTAGCGCTCGAGCACGGCCCCCTTCTCGAGCCGCTTGGTCGTCGCGCGAATCGCGTCGGCGGCCTGGGACCAGGCGAAGAAGGTCGTACTGCGGTCCGGCTCTGGTGCGGTCATTCAGTCACTGTGCTGGTCGAGAGCGGGACGGCAGGACGCCCTCTACTTCAAACGTAGTCCCAGCTGATCACCAACGCCGAAATCCGGCTCGGGCTCCGTATCGCCGTCATCCCCGCAGTCGTTCGGATGCTCGGCGAGATGCTCGGCGTCGATCCCGATGCTCCGCAGGTGCTGCGCGAAGGTGGCCGGGCCGTGGGTCGTGTAGACCTTGCGGGCGCCGCTCTCGACGGCGGTTCGAACCAGCTCGTCGAAGTCGGCGTGGTCGGAGAGCGGGAGGACGAGGTCGCACCCCCTGTAGATGTTGTGCGCGCCCGGGTGGTAGGCCCAGCCGGTGAGGTAGACGATGCGCCGCTTCGGCAGCGACTGGACCATCGCGGTCTTGCGCGTGCCCGGCGTGGTGAGGAGCACGCGGCCGCCCACCTCGCCGCGGCGGTAGCGGACCCAGCTCCCCGGGCCGGGAAAGGGGTGGCCGAGCTGCTCGTGGAGCTCGCACATGTTCGCGATCGAGCCGTGCACCGCGACGTGGAAGCCGGCGCTCGTCAGATGATGGAGCGCCTCCTGCCCCTTACCCAGCGCGTACGCGAGGACCACCGGCGTCGCGCCCGCCGCCAGCGCGTCCTCCACGAACGCGCGAAGCTGCCGCACGAGGTCGTCGTCCGGCGGGAAGCGGTAGCGCGGCTCGCCGAAGGTGCATTCCATGATGAGCGCGTCGCAGCGCGGGACCTCGGCGGTCGGGGCGAACGGGTTCGCGCGGAGCTTGAAGTCGCCCGTGTACGCGGCGCTCCCGCCGGCGCTTCGCGCGACGATCATCGCCGAGCCCAGCGCGTGGCCGGCGGGGCGGAGCGTCACTTCGGCGCCAGCGATCGAGGCGGGCTGGTGGAATGGCAGCGCGATCGTGTCGCGCTCGCCGCGCCGGGCGCGATGCAGCGCGGCCGTCTCCGGCGTGCAGAGGATGCGCGCCGCGAACGAGCAGTGGTCCGAGTGCGCGTGCGAGACGAAGACCGTCCCGGGCGCGGTGCGGGCGTCGAGGTGGAGGTCGGGTCCGGGGAGATAGAGCCCGTGGCGCGTCACTGCCACGAGCGAGTCGCCAGGTCGGTCGCGCTCAGTCAGCGTTCGAGCGGCTCCGGGTGCCGACGACCTGCGGTCCCTTCTGCATCACGCAGTACTGCCACTCCCAGTCGACCTGCTGGCTCGTCCCCTCGTCCCACCAGCCGAAGCGAACGCCGTCGATCGTCGCCCGATCGCCCACCCGTCCGACGACCACCGCCTCGCCGCGCGTCTCGCTCCCGCCCCGACGCCGCCCGAATCCCATCGCCAGCATCTTTGCCACGGTCCGACCCTCCGCGAAGCTATCAACCAACGCCCGCCGGTCGCCAGATTACTCCGGCTCCTCCACCGGCCGCCACCCGCTCCCCGACCTTCACCGCATGTGGTCCGACACCCTGCTGCTCGCCGAACGCGCCCACCTGCAGCAGCTCATCGTCTGGGGCGCCGCCAGCGTCCTCGTGGGAACGCTCGTGCTGACCCTTCTTGCGGTGGGGCGGGTTCGCTCTGCACTTCTCGTGCACTTCTCGCTTCAAACGCTCGTCTGGGGGGCGATAGATTTGGTTATCGCAATCTTCGCCTGGCGCGGCCTCACCGACCGCGACGTCGACGCCGCCACGCGGCTCGACCGCTTCCTCTGGCTCAACGCCGGGCTCGACGCCGGCTACGTCGGCGTCGGCGCGACGCTCGCGATCACCGGCTGGCTGCTCGGCCGCCGGCTCGGCCCCGTCGGCGCCGGCCTCGCCATCATCGTCCAGGGCCTGGCGCTGCTCCTGCTGGACGCGCGGTTCATCAACACCATCATGGCGTTGCGGGTTTCGAGCTGAGCGCGGGACGCGGGACATGGGACGCGGTTAGATATAGTTGCGATGGCGGTTGGACGGTTCACGCCCGCATCCCGCATCCCGCATCCCTGCTTTCGATGGCTGAGCTGACCCTCGATCTCCGCGGCGTCCCCAAGCGCCACGCGTATCCCGACCTCCAGGCGAACGTGGAGGCAGTGCTCGAAGGGGTCCGCGATCCTGTCGCCGCAATGGCGACGATGAGCTGTCTGCTGCACCACGGCTTCGGCCATCTCTGGACCGGCTTCTACCGCGTCGTCGAGCCGGGGCTGCTGCTGCGCGTCGGCCCCTATCAGGGCTCCCTCGGCTGCCTCGAGATCGAGTTCGGGCGCGGGGTGTGTGGGACGGCGGCCGCCGAGCGTCGTACGGTGGTCGTCCCCGACGTGCACGCTTTCCCCGGCCACATCACCTGCGACGCGCGGTCGCGATCGGAGATCGTCGTCCCCGTGTTCGGCCCCGCCGGCGACCTGATCGCCGTCCTCGACATCGACTCCGACCAGCCCAACGCCTTCGACGACGAAGACCAGGCCGGGCTCGAGCGGCTCATGAAGTGGTTTCGCGGGTAGGACGGAACGGCGAGATCGACCACAGAGGCACAGAGGACACCGAGGACGGGCACACGAAGAGAGGGTCCCCCTCCCGGGACGAGATGTTTTCTTGGTATGAGAGACAAGGTCTCGTGTGCACTTTATCTGTGTCCTCTGTGCCTCTGTGGTCGATCTCGAAAGACGTCCCGGTCGAGAGACCGACAGCGCGCCGACATTACCGGGTCAGCGTCACCAACCTCTCCCTGAAGGAGCGCCCCGTGGAAGGTGAGATCCGAGACGCCGCCGAGCGGCCGCTCGGCAGACCGGTGGCCGTGCCGCGGTCGTACGAGGTCGCCAAGGCCGGCATCAGCATGGGCACCGCGCTCGCCATCGCGATCTCGTGGAGCGTCCACAAGTCGATCCTCTGGGCGATCGTCCACGGGTTCCTGTCGTGGATCTACGTGGTCTACTATGCGTTGACGAGATAAGTCGCAGTTCGCGGTTCGCGGTGGTATTCTTCCCCCATGAGCATCCGCGGCTACTCCGACCGCATCAACCACGCGTTCGCCTTCGCGGCGAAGCATCACGACAAGCAGGTGAGGAAGGGGACCGCGCTCCCCTACCTCACGCACCCGGCGAACGTGGCGCTCATCCTGACACGATACGGTCAGGACGAGAACACGGTCGTCGCCGGGATCCTGCACGACGTCGTCGAGGACTGCGTGCGCGAGGGCTACAGCGCCGACGACCTCAAGCAGCGCATCGGCGAGAAGTTCGGCGCCCACGTGCTGGAGGTCGTCCTGGCCGTCACCGAGCGGAAGCTGGACGACGACGGCGTCGAGATGTCGTGGGACGAGCGGAAGGAGGACTACCTCGCCCGGCTCGAGAGCGCCACCGAGCCCGCACGCTGGGTCTGCGCGGCCGACAAGGTCCACAACGGCAGCAGCATCCTCGCCGACCTCAAGCGCACCGCCTTCCCCGAGAGCGTCTGGAGCCGCTTCACCCGCGGCCGCGAGGGGACGATCCGCTGGTACCGCCAGGTCCACGACCGCCTCGCCGCGGTCGGCTTCACCGGCGAGATCATGGACGAGCTGCGCGAAGTCGCCGAGACGCTGGAGACGTTCGCGGAACGGCAGGCGGTGGGGAGGGAACGGTAAAGGCGATACGTGGTACGTGGTACGTGGTACGTATCGCCCTTTCACTCCTCCCGCAGCACCCGCGCCGGCTCGACCCGCACCGCCCGCCTGAGGGGCACCACGACGGCGGCCGCCGCGCTGCCGAGGAGCACCGCCGCGGCGGCCGCCAGCGTCGCCGGGTCGGAGGGTGCGACGCCCACCAGCAGACCGCGCAGCAGCTGCGCCGCGCCGAGCGCCGCCGCGAGCCCCAGCGCGAGCCCCGCCGCCACCGGCCGCAGCCCTTGGACTGCCACCAGCCGCGCGACCGCGCCCCGCCCCGCGCCTAACGCCATGCGGATGCCGATCTCCCGCGTCCGCAGCGACACCGCGTAGGCCACGAGCCCGAAGACGCCGAGCGACGCCAGGAGCAGCCCGACCGCGCCGGCGAAGCCCAGTACGCCGCCGGCCACGCGGAGCGGGATCAGGGAGAATGCGATCGCCTGCCCCATCGGCTGCTCCTCCACCGCCAGGTCCGGCTCGGCGGCGCGCATCTGGGCGATCACCTCCCGCGTCACCACGCCGGACGGCGCGCGCGGGTCGACGCGGACGTGCAGCACCATGTCCGGGCGGTACCACTGCCCGAACGGCAGGTACGCGTACGGGCGCGGGGGCTCCCCCATCGACCGCGTCTTCACGTCGCGCGCGACGCCCACCACCTCCAGGTGCCGGGCCCGACCCTCGCGGTCCAGGATCCGGATCGAGCGGCCGACGGCGTCGCGCTCGCGCCCGAAGAAGCGCCGGGCCAGCGCCGCGCCGATCACGACCACGTCGGGCGCCCGCGCGTCGTCGGACGGGCGGAAGCCGCGCCCGGCGACGATCGGCGTGCCGAGCGCCTCGAACCACCCCGGGCGCACGATGTTGTACGCGAGCGGTTCGGGCTCGCGGCGCACGCCATCGGGCGCCATCGACAGCAGGTCGCCGCGCGGCCCGAGCGGGACGAACAGCGCCAGCGTCGCCGCGCGCACCCCCGGCACGCGTCCCGCGCGCGCGACGATCTCCTCCCACAGCGCGCGCCCGCGGCTCTCGTCGTAGCCGAGCAGCTCGGGCGACGCCGAGATGACGTGCACGTGTGTCGGGTCGAAGCCGGGGTCGAGGGTGCGGCTGCGCTGGAGGCTCCGCAGCAGGAGCCCCGACCCCACCAGGAGCACCGCCGCCACCGCGACCTGCGCGCCGACGAGCAGGGCGCGGGCGCGCGACCGGCGGCGGTCCACGGTGGCGCCGACGCCCGCCCGCAGGTCGGCCAGCGCGTCGGCGCGCGACGCGGCGAGCGCGGGCCCGGCGCCGCACGCCGCGGCCGCGCCGAGCGCCAGCGCGACCGCCGCCAGCGCCACGCGGCCGTCGATGCCTAACGTGACGGCCAGCGGGATCCCGGCCGGCAGCGACACGCCCTCCAGCGCCCGCCCGGCCCACGCCGCGAGCAGCACCCCCGCCGCGCCGCCGGCCGAGGCGACCACCAGGCTCTCGGCGAGGAGCGTCCGCGCGAGCTGCCACCGGCCGGCGCCGAGCGCCGCACGCACCGCCAGCTCGCGCCGGCGCGCCGAGGCGCGCACGAGCAGGACGCCCGCCAGGTTCACGCAGGCGATGAGCAGCACGAGCAGCACCACCCCCTGGAGCAGCGCAAGGAACGCGGTCACGATCTGCGCGACGAACGGGTGGACCCCTTCGGCCCCGGCGACCTCCAGCCGCACCCGGCCGGCGGTGTCGCGCTGGGCCAGGCGAAGTCGCTCCCCCGCGACCGCCAGCGCCTGCGCCGTCCGCTCCGGCGTGACGCCGCGGCGCAGGCGGCCGATCATCATCAGGAAGCGGTCCTCCCGCTCGAGGATCGAGCCCGCGCCGGGCACCGCCACCGGCTGCATCGTCACCGGCACCCAGGCGTCGATGTCGAAGCCGGTGAAGGTGCCGCGGAACCCCGGCGGCGCGACGCCGACCACCGTGAACGAGTGGCCGTTGAGCCGGACCCCGCGCCCGACGACCGCGGTGTCGCCGCCGAAGCGGCGCCGCCAGAGGGCGTTCGA
>DATFPD010000354.1:0-30410 GCA_035265005.1 Gemmatimonadaceae bacterium
GGCCGAACGAGGACTCCCGAGTCGCGTGCGATTCCTCCGCGTGCATCGATGCCTAGCGATTCTCGGGCCCCGGATGCAGACGCCGCAGGAGCGCCAGGAGATCGTCGTCCACCGGCGGGCCGTAGTGGAAGTTCACGAATGCCCACGACCCCTGGGCGCCGGGGCCCATCTCGGCCACCACGGCCGGCTGGTCTCCACGCGCCCCGCCGCACACGGCGTAGACGCTCACCCGGACGCTCGCCCCCGGGGCGGCAGCCGCGGCGCGCGCGGCGCCGCCGACCTCGTATCGGTCGCACGGGTCCTGGGCGGCGAGGAACGGCTCGAAGTCGAGCCCCGCGATCTCCCCGGTCGCCCGCGAGCGCTCAGCCGCGTCCCTCCCGAGGGCCGCCAGAAGCGGCGGGGCGAACAGGGCGGGTCGCTCGACGATGATGCTGTCGGTGGCAGCGAGGCCGCTGGCGATCGCGCGCGGTGCGTACGACGCGTAAAACGATCTCACGAACGCAACGGCCGCCGACTCGGCCGGCGCCGACTCGCGACTGGCGCGTACCGCGCTCGCCGCCGCCGTCGAGTCCGCGGACGCACGTGTTCCGGGCTCCGACCGGCAGGCACCGATCGAGAGCAGCGCGCACGCAATGCCGACGTGGAGGGAGGTACTTCGCACGGGGCCTCAGCCCGCCGCTTCCGCGTCGCTCACGATCTCGCGCTCGGCGACCTCGTGGATCAGCGTCGCCGGCCAGTCGGGTTGGTAGCGGTCGGCGGCCAGCATGCGCGAGAGCGTCACGCGCTTGCCGGCGCCCCAGACGACCATCGCCGCCGCCTTCGACCGGGCGATGGTGTCGATGCCGACGCTGATGCCGTGGTGCGGCACCGCCTCAAGCGTGCCGAAGGCGGGGAAGGTCTGGAGGTTGTCGCGGCGCGTCTCGTCGGAGAGCGGGATGATGCGCGTGCGGCTCGCGCGCGGGCTGCCGGGCGGGTTGAACGCCACGTGCCCGTCGCTGGCGCCCGAGGCGAGGAGGAAGAAGTCGATCCCGCCGGCGTCGTCGATGCGCGCGTCGTAGGCCTCGGGATCGGCCGGGTCGGGGAACCAGACCGACTCGTCAGGCACGCCGAGCGGGCCGGCGATCTCGGCGCGGGCGAAGTGGTGGCACGACCACGGCTCGGCGCCGGGCGCGTAAGTGAGGGCCCCGGACTCGTCAGGCACCAGGTACTCGTCCATCATCACCAGCACGACGTGGCCGACGTCCTGCCCCGTCTCCGCCAGCCGGCGGGCCATCGCGCCGAAGACGGGGCGCGGGGTGCGGCCGGTGGGGCAGCCGAGGAGGAAGCGGCGGCCCGCCGCCAGGCGCGCCTGCTCGATGCGCTGCAGCAGGCGCGTCGCGAGCTCCTCTCCGATCGCGTCGGGGGTGGGGAGGACGCGGAGGGCAGTCGTGGACACGTCAGCGCGCCGCCCGCTCCGCCAGCTCCGGCCGCTTCCACAGGTCGATCGGCTTCTCGATGCCCTGCGGCCGGAACGGCAGCGTGACCTTCCGCCCCAGCCCCGCCGAGGCGTAGGCGGCGTAGAGGACTTCCTGCACCACGCGCCCCGTCTGGCCGTCCGAGATCGGCGCCTCCGTGCCGCGCACGCAGCGCGCGAAGTGCCGCATCTCCTGCGGGAAGCCGTAGTTCCAGTGCTCCTCGAACACCGGGTACGTCCACCCCTTCGTCGTCGCCGCCTTCTCGACCGCGTAGCCGAAGCCGACCTCGGAGTACGTGGGGAGCGCGTTCCCCATCAGCATGTCGGCGTAGGTCTGCCCCTTGTCGCCGAAGACCTCGATCGAGTCGTCCATCCCGCCGGGGCGGTTCCAGCTGTTCTCGACCACGCCCAGCGCGCCGCCCTCGAACTCGATGATCGTGATCGCCTCGTCGTCGCCGCGGGTGCGCGCGCCGTGGACCTGGGTGGAGAGCTGCGCGTACACGCTCTTCACGTCAGGCTTGCCGAGGAACCACCAGCAGAAGGCGATCCCGTGGCAGCCCAGGTCCATGAGCGCGCCGCCGCCCGACTGCTCGACGTCCCAGAACCAGTCCGAGTGCGGGCCGGAGTGCTTCTCCCCCTGCTTCACCAGGTGAATCCGCCCGAACGCCCCCTCGTCCGCCATCTGCTTCGCCTTGACGTACTTCGGCGCGAAGAAGAGCTCCTCGGCGTAGAGCAGGAGCACGCCCGCCTTCGCGCAGGCGTCGATCATCGCGTCCGCTTCCTCGAGCGTCACGCAGAGCGGCTTCTCGCAGACCACGTGCTTCCCGGCCCGCGCGGCGTCGATCGTGATCTGCGCGTGGAGGCGGTTGGGCGCCGTGACCGAGACCAGCTCGACGCTCGGGTCGCGCAGCAGCTCGCGGTAGTCGGCGTAGGCGGCGGGGATGCCGTGGCGCCGCGCGAACGACTCGGCGTTGCCCGGCGTCGGGGACGCGACGGCGGCGACCTCCATCTCGTCAGGCATCATCTTCACCGACGCCGCGATGCAGTCCGCCTGGAAGCGCGAGCCGACGATCCCGATCTTCACTTTCGACACGAGCTGGTCTCCAGTGGGTGATGGTCACGGCAACGGCAACGGCAACGGCTTTGACGGGATCGACGGGATGCGAGACGTCCCGGGGCCCCCATCCGCCTTTATCCCGTGCATCCCCTCGATCCTGTCAAAGCCGTTGCCGTTGCCGTTCACTATCCCCACGCCGGCTGGCCGGGCGTGCGGGGGACGCAACCGACCCACTTGCCCGGCACGCGCACGTAGCGCAGCGCCTGCGTCATGCCGACCTCCGACGAGAAGTACGCGCGCAGGGCGAGCTCGCGGAGGAGCCCGAAGTAGTGCGTCTCGCCCGCCCGCTTCGCCTCGGCGTCGATCTCGCGCAGCAGCCGCTCGCGGTCCGGGCGCGGCAGCGACGCGAAGCCGGCGCCGGCGCAGCGGGCCCCGCACGTCCCGCGGAACTCCCGCAGCCCCTGCACCACGCGCTGCTGGTCCTTCGCCGGGTAGCAGTCGCTGAGCAGCAGGTTGATCTCGGCGCCGGCGCCGGCCGCCTTCGCCCCGGGCGACGCGGCGGTGGTGGGGAGGAGCGTGTCGGCGATCTCCTCGACCAGCGCCTGGTCGTCGGGGGTCAGGACGCGCGGCGGCCCCGCGGCCGCCTGACGCGGCTCCCGGCCGCACGCCGCCAGGGCGAGCGCGCCGCCCAGCAGCGCCGTGGTGGCCTTGAGCGCTTCCCGTCGGTTCATCGGGGGCATCGATCGCGGGGCCTCGCCCTCAGGGGTCATGGTGGACGTGAACGCCGGCGCGCATAATAGGGCGACGCGTCGCCCGTCCCGCTACCACTACGTGCAGGAAGCCAACCCGCAGGAAGCCCACCCACAGTGGAGGCGTCGTGAACGAGAACAGTCTATCGCGCCGGTCCTTCCTCGGCGTCGGCGCCGCCGCCGCCGGCGCATCGCTCGTCGGAGCGCGGCGTCCCGTCGAGCTGGCGGGCCTCGAGGAGACGCCCGAGCCCCGGCGGGCCCCGGTGCCGCCCAGCGACCGGGTCCGCTTCGGCATCATCGGCGTCGGCATGCAGGGGTCCTCGCTGCTCGGCGAGTCCATCAAGCTGTCCGGCGTCGAGTGCGCCGCCGCCTGCGACCTGTACGACGGGCGGCACACGCTGGCGCGCGAGATCGCCGAGCGGGCGGACCTCCGCGTGACCCGCCGCTACCAGGAGCTGCTCGACGACAAGGAGATCGACTGCATCGTCGCGGCCGTCCCCGACCACTGGCACCGCAAGATCGTGGTCGACGCGGTGAGCGCGGGGAAGGACATCTACATCGAGAAGCCGATGTCGCACAGTCCCGCCGACGGCGTGGCGATGGTGGACGCGGCGAAGAAGAGCGGGCGCATTCTGCAGGTCGGCTCGCAGCGCGTGAGCTCCCCGATCTGCGCGAAGGCAAGGGAGATGATCGCGAAGGGGATGCTGGGGGAGCTGACGCTCGTGGAGGCGTCGCTCGGGCGGAACGAGCCGAGCGGGGCGTGGCAGTACCCGCCGCCGCCGGACCTCTCGCCGCAGAACCTGGACTGGGACACGTGGCTGGGCAGCGCCCCCAAGCGCCCGTTCGACCCGATCCTCTTCGCGCGCTGGCGCGCCTGGAAGGAGTACGGCACCGGCGTCGCGGGCGACCTGCTGGTCCACCTGATCAGCGGCATGATGTTCATGCTCGACCGGAACGAGCCGCCGACGCGGGCGATGTCGGTCGGCGGGATCCGGCGGTGGAAGGACGGCCGCAACACGCCCGACGTGCACGCGGTGTCCTACTACTACGGCGACCTCCCGGTCTCCATGCGGTTGAACCTCGGGACGTGGACGCCGGAGATGTACCGCTTCCAGGGCTCGAAGGGGGTCCTCTCGCTGGAGGGCAACGACCTGACCTTCAGCTCGCAGACGGGGCAGGACATGGGGCCCAGCTACTACGACCAGAGCTTCCCCAAGGCGATGCGCGAGGCGTACGAGAAGCAGTGGCACCAGGAGAACGACCTCCGGCTGGCCCGCGAGGGGCTGGCCGAGTCGGTCACGATCCGCGGGCCCTCGGTGGACAGCCTCAAAGTGCACCTGCAGACCTTCTACGACGCGGTCCGCTCGCGGAAGCCCGTGGTCGAGGACGTGGTCTTCGGCCACCACGCGGCGCTGGCCTGCCACATGGCGAACGAGTCGTATTTCCGGAACGCCATCGTGAGCTGGGACGCGGGGGCGAAGAGCATCAAGGTGTAGAGAGAGGGAAGGGGGATGGGGGAAGGGGGATGAAGTGCCTCGGGATCCTTCGCTTCGCTCAGGACAGGCTATCCCGAGCGGCAGTTCATCCCCCTTCCCCCATCCCCCTTCCCTCTCTAAAGGTTTCGCCGCCCCATCTCCTCCACGGCGTGATTCGCCGCCCGCGCGGTGAGCGCCATGTAGAGGATCGACGGGCTCTGGTTGCCTGTGGATGTCATGCAGGCGCCGTCGGTGACGAAGACGTTGGGGCAGGCGTGGAGCTGGTTCCAGGCGTTCAGCAGCGACGTCTTCGGGTCACGCCCCATGCGGCAGCCGCCCATCTCGTGGATGTCGAGCCCCGGCGCCTGCCCGTTGTCGCGCGACGTCACGTCGCGGCAGCCGGCCACCTCGAGCATCTCCTGCGCCTGGGCGCGCCAGTCGCGGATCATCTTCTCGTCGTTCTCGTCGTACGCCACCGACGTGACGAGGAGGGGGATCCCCCACTGGTCCTTCGCCGTCTCGTGCAGCCGGACGTGGTTCGTCTCCTTGGGGACCGTCTCGCCCTGCATGTACATGTAGATCCCCCACGGCCCCGGCTGCGACTGGGCGTCCTTGTACTCGCCGCCCACGCGCTCCGCGGTCTCCGCGGTCTCCGCGCCGCGCACCCGGTAGCCGCCGGTGAACGTCGTGTAGCCGCCGACGAAGTCCGTCTCCTGCTTCCCGACGTTGCGGAAGTTGACCAGGATGCACTCGGTGGGGTTGCGGCCGTAGAAGTACTGGTCCTCGAACCCGGGGAGCGCGCCGCCGGCCGAGGCGCGGTAGTTGTGGTGGGCGACGTACCTGCCTAACAAGCCGCTGTCGTTGCCGAGCCCGCGCGGGAAGCGCGCCGAGGCCGAGTTGAGCAGGATCAGGTTCGTGTTGAGCGCGGACGCGTTCACGAAGACGATCCGGGCGCGGTACTCGCTCACCGCGTGCGTGCCCGCGTCGATCACCCGCACGCCGGACGCGCGCCCCTTCGCCTCGTCATAGAGGATCGAGTGGACGACCGAGTCCGGGCGGACGGTCAGCTTCCCGGTCTTCGCCGCCCACGGGAGCGTGGACGAGTTCGAGCTGAAGTAGCCGCCGTAGGGGCAGCCGCGCATGCAGAGGTTGCGCGCCTGGCAGCTGCCGCGACCCTGCTGGAGATGGATCTCCTTCGGCACCGACAGGTGCGCCCACCGCCCCTGCACGACGTGCCGGTTGCCGTAGTGCGCGCGCAGCCGGTCGCGCAGGTGCCGCTCGGCGCAGTTGAAGTCGAACGGCGGGAGGAACTCCCCGTCGGGCATCGCCTCCAACCCGTCAGGGGAGCCACACACGCCAATAAAGCGCTCGACGTGGCTGTACCACGGCGCCACGTCCTCGTAGCCGATCGGCCAGCTCATGCCGTAGCCGTGGCGCTCCGGCGCCGTGAACTCGTGCCTGCTCCACCGCTGGCAGGCCCGCCCCCAGATCAGCGACTTCCCGCCCACCTGGTAGCCGCGGATCCAGTCGAAGGGGCGGTCCTGCACGTACGGGTGGTCGGCGTCCTTCACGAAGAAGTGCGCCGTGTCCTCGCCGTAGCCGGCCGCCTTGCTGATCAGCGGGTTCTCGTCGACGAGCCTGCGCGGCGTCGCGCCGCGGTGCGGCAGCTCCCACGGGGCCAGCGTCGCGGTCGGGTAGTCCTTGATGTGCCTGACGTCGCGGCCGCGCTCCAGCACCAGCGTCTTGAGCCCCTTCTCGCACAGCTCCTTGGCCGCCCACCCGCCGGAGATACCGGAGCCGATGACGATGGCGTCGAAGGTGGTCTCGGCGGCGGGCATGGGGCGCGTCTCGGGCAGGAGGGTGGGCGCGGAGGCGCCGAGAACATAGAATCGCGTCGCGCCGGCGGGTAGAGTGGATCGCGGGGGAATGACGGCAACGGCAACTGCATTCTGACAGGATGGACAGGACGGTGAACAGGGTGGGGGCCGCTCGGGATGCTTCCCGAGCGGCCCCCACCCTGTTCACCGTCCTGTCCATCCTGTCGCAGTTCCTGCCGTTGCCAATGCCGCCTCGCCGCGCGACAGTCTGGCCGCGATCTCCGCCGCCACGTCGGCGGGCGGACGCATCGTCGCGATCTTGGGCGCCGGCAGCGCGAGGTAGAGGCCGAAGCGCTCCCGGATCACCCGCTCCTCTCGTGCGGCACTCCGCCGGCGAATCGGGCGCGCGAGCTGCCGCCGAACGATCTCGGCGACGCACGTCTCGAGATCGAGGGACGGCAGCAGCACGAACGTGGTGGGACTGCGCGCGATCGCGCCGCGGGCGACCGCATAACGCGGGTGGACGGCGCGCGGGTACGCCATGAATCCCGAGGAGAGCGCGAAGACCGCGCCGCGCGCCTCGCGCGCGACAGCGCGATACAGTTCGACGTTCGCGCGGGCGTACTCGTCATAGCCTCGCGTGTCGATGAATTCGTCGATGTCACCCTGCGCCGCGGCGAACTGGCCGTCCAAGTCGACGAACGGCACGCCGAGCCGCCCGGCGAGCAGCGCACCGGCGGTGCTCTTGCCGGCACCCCCGGGCCCGACGAGCCGGATCAGGCGGCGGGCCACGCACCACCTAGCGCCGTTGCCGGGGCGCCGGCGTCACCGCCTCACTGCGGCGGGCGCGCGGCGTCGTAGGCCTTGATGGCCGCGTTCTCGATCGCCGCCCGGTCGGGGAGGTCGGCGGCCGGTCCGACGTCGAAGGCGAAGCCGGCGGCGTCGCACACCCAGCGGCCCTCGGTCGCCCCGTCCGAGTCGCCGCTGGTCTGCTGGAAGCAATGGAACCTGCGGCCTGCGTGCATGAAGGCGAATTCCCGCGGCATAGCTCTCCCCGATGAGTGTGTTGACCTCCACAGTGCGACGCGGGGCGTGCCGCGTCAACGCCGGCGCGCCCTCGGCATGCGAATCAGGTATCACGGCAGCACCTCCAGCGTCACGTCGCCGACGCGGTCGCGCAGGGTCGCCGCGTACTCGCCACGCGCCCGCCGCCGCGCGCTGTCCGGCTCCAGGCGTGCGCCCGCCGCGTCGAGTGCCGCGGGCAGTGCCAGGAGCTGCGCCGAGTCCCGCAGCAGGAAGACGCGCATGTGCGTCCACGGCGAGAGCGTGTCGCGCGACAGGTAGGTGGTGACGGAGAGGAAGGCCCCCTGCCGCTGCGCCTCGCGGTCGATCGGTTCGGCGACCTCGGTGACGTAGCGCGTGTACTCCTCCATCCGGCCGGGCCGGGCCTTCCAGTAGTACACGCGGGCGAGCGCCGCCCGTTCGGATGCCGGGGCAGCCGCGGCGACTGATGCATCGCCGACGGCGTGGCCCCGAGACTGACAGGCCGCGGCGACGATCACGCTGCCAGCGAGGACCGCCTGGACGATGACCGGCAAGCGCCGCCAGATCGAGAGCATGATGGGACCTCGGGTGCGCTGTCTCGTGACGCGACCTGTGTGCGCTCCCTACGACAGAGCACGAGCGACCGGCCCGAGACGTGGACGAAGATGTCGTGCGGCTGCAGCGGGCCGTCGCCTGCGGGGTGAACGATGGCTGTGCGCATCCCTCAAGATTCCGGTTCGGGACGCGTCGTCAAGATTGAACCGCGGAGGGCGCGGAGGTCGCGGAGGAGTGACTCGGGACATCCCGAGCGGCCTCCCTCCGCGCCCTCCGCGCCCTCCGCGGTTCAATGCTGTTGACGACGCGTCCCGAGCGAGAGCGGTTGCCTAGATCACTCCGACCGCAGCGCCGCGATCGGGTCCGCGCGCGCGGCGCGCCACGCCGGCACGAGCGCCGCCGCCAGCGCGCCCGCGAGCAGCGCCGCCACCACTGCTCCCAGCACCAGCGGGTCGCCGGGCGCCACGCCGTAGAGCAGCGCCGCCACCAGCCGCCCGGCCGCCAGCGCGAGCACCACGCCCAGCGCGACGCCGAGCGCCGCCGTGCGGAGCCCGTCGCCGAGCACGTGGCGCAGCACGTCCCGCACGCGCGCGCCGAGCGCGACCCGCACGCTGAACTCGTGCATCCGCTGCGTCACGGCGTACGAGACGGTGCTGTACATGCCGACCAGCGCCACCGCGAGCGCGAGGAGGCCGAGCCAGGTGAACAGTCGCGCGCCGAGCCGCCACGGGCGGTACTCCGGCTCCAGGTTCTCGGACATCGGCGTGACCGTCGCCTGCGCGCCGGGGAAGGTGCGCCGCAGCGTGGCGCGCAGCTCGGCCGCCGCGGCCGCGCCGGCGCCCGGCTCCGCGCCCGCGCGCACGACCACCGTCTCGCCGTGCCAGCCCGCCACCGGCATGTGGCCGAGCGGCAGGTAGTACTGCGGCCGCGGCACCGGCTCGATCACCCGGTCGCGGCGCACCGTCTCCACCACGCCGACGACGGTGTAGCACGGGTTGGTGCGCGCCTCGAAGCGCAGGCACTGCCCCAGTGCCTGAAGACCGGGCCAGAGCTGGTCGGCCATCGCTCGGTTCACGACCACCTCCGCCCCGGTGCCGTCACCACCGCCGGCGAAGGTGCGGCCGGCGAGGAAAGGGATCCCCGCCGCCGCGAAGAAGCTCGGCGTGACCGTGGTCATGGTCGGCATCTGCGCGCCCGGCACCGAGTCGGCGTCGGCGTAGAGGGCGACGAAGCTGAAGCCGCGCATCGGCTGCATCCCCGCGCGCGCCACGACCTCGACGCCCGGGCGCGCCCGCAGCCGCTCGGCAGTCTCGCGCAGCCCCGCCTCCAGCACCGCGTCGGCCGGGCGGCGCCCGTCGTCGAACTCCGCCTCGCCGAAGAGGAGCCGCTCGGCGTCGAAGCCGATGTCGAGCGCGCGCACGTTGCGCAGGCTGCGGACGAAGAGCCCGGCGCCGACGAGCAGCACGACCGAGAGCGCCGCCTGGGTCACGACGAGCGCCGCGCGCAGGCGCGAGCGCCCGGCGCCGCTGCGCGGTCCGCCTTCCTTGAGCGCGGCCGTCATGTCGGGCCGGCTCGCCTGGACGGCCGGCACCAGCCCGGCGGCGAGCCCCGCCAGCAGCGCGACGGCGACCGTGAACAGCGCCGCGCGCGCGTCGAGCGCCGGCTCGCGCCACTCCCGCGCGTTCTCGATGAGCAGCGTCCGCAGCGCGTCCCCCCACCACGCGCACGCCAGCAGCGCGCCCACCCCCGCCAGCGCGGCGAGCAGCACCGACTCGGCGGCGATCAGCCGGATCAGGCGGGCGCGCGAGATGCCGAGCGCGAGGCGCACCGCGATGTCCCGCCGCCGGCGCACGGCGCGCGCGAGCAGCAGGTTCACGACGTTCGCGCAGGCAATGACGAGCACGATCGCCGCGACGCCGCCGAGCCGCGTGGCGATCACCAGCTCCTGCCCCGGCGTGGCCGGCCCGCGGGCCTCGATCACCGGGCCCACGAGCACCTGGGTGAGCGTGTCCGGGCGCTGCGGGTGCCAGGCGGTGTTGTGCCGCCGCAGACGCGCGCTCGCGCGCTCCTCGAACGCCGCCGCCGGCGCGCCGCCCGGCGGCACGCGCTGCACTGCCTGGAACTGATAGTTCTGGTCCGACTCCCACCACCGCCCCCCGCGGACCCACGGCGGCGCCGGCATCGCCCCGAGGGGAATCCAGACGTCGGAGGGGCGGAAGTCGAGCCCCACGAAGTCGCGGGGCAGCACGCCGATCACGGTGTAGGTGCGCGCGCCGACCGCGAGCGCCCGCCCGAGCGCGGCGCTGTCGCCGCCCAGGCGGGTGCGCCAGAAGTCGTGGCTCACGACGGCGACATTCGCGCCCTCGCCGGGGCGGTCCTCGTCCGCCGTGTAGACGCGGCCGAGCGCGGGCCTGACGCCGAGCACGGGCCAGTAGCTGGCGCTGGCGAACACGCCGCGGACGCGCGGGTCGGCGAGCGACGGCCCCTGGCGCAGCGCGTAGTCGGTGGTGTAGAGCGCGAGCGCCGCGGAATCGGGCGCGGCCGCGGCGATCTCGCGGTAGGCGGGGAAGCTGAGCGCCGTGGAGGCGAAGGGGAGGCCGTCCTCGGTGTTGAAGTGGCGCAGCCAGATCCGGCGCAGCGACCCGGGGTCGGCGGCCCCCGGCGGCGGGCGGAGGTAGAGGCGGTCGAGGAGGGAGAAGGTGGCCGCGTTCACCCCGACGCCGAGGGCGAGCGTGAGGACCACGGCGGCGACCACCCCCGGGTCGCGGCGGAGCGACCGCCAGGCGTGGCGGGCGTCCTGCCTGACGACGTCGAGCGCGCCGAGCCAGGTGGTGCGCCGCGCCTCCTCGGCGTACCAGGCGCGGCTGCCGAAGCGGCGGCGGGCGCGGGCGGCGTCGCCGCCCTGCTGCATGGCGTCCAGCTCGAGGTGGAACGCCATCTCCTCATCGAGCTCGCGCTGGTAGGCGCCGGGGCGGAGCAGGGCCCGCGCGCGGTGGCGGAGTCCGTCGAGCCAGGACACTCACGCCTCCCCGGCGGCGCGGCCGAGCACGCGCGCGATGGCGAGCGTGAGCTTGTCGAACTCGGAGATCTCCTGGCCCAGCTGCTTCCGCCCCGAGGGGGTGATGGTGTAGTAGCGCGCCCGGCGCCCGGTGGGGGAGGTGCCCCACTTCGCGGTCACCCACCCGGCCTGGAGCAGTCGCTCCAGCGCCGGGTAGAGCGACCCCTGCTCGACCCGGAAGACGTCGCTCGACGTGCGCTCGATGTGCTGGGCGATCGCGTAGCCGTGCAGCGGCCCGAGGGTCAGCGTCTGGAGCACGAGCATGTCGAGCGTGCCGTGGAGGAGGTCGCTCTTGGCGCGGGGCATGCGGCCGGATATGTAGGTAGTCTACCTATTATAGGTAGATAGTCTACACTTCGGCTTCGGCTGCGCAAGAGCGTCGTCAGTTGCCAGTAGTCGAGTTGCCGGTCGTCAGTCGAGAGTGGCCAGTTCTCAGTAGCACCGGGCATCCGGGATGGCTGATCGCTACTGGCCACTGGCAACTCCTCACTGACAACTGGCAACTCCACTACTGACGACTGACCACTCGCCGTTCAGCTCTTCAGAACACCCCGTGGCACGACATGGTCACCGGCCGCGGGTCCTCCACCGGCGTCTCCACCACGCTCCCCGGCGGGATGTAGAAGAGCCGGATCGACGCCCCCACCCGCTCCGACGACGCCTCGTACGGCTCGAGCCAGGTGAGCCGCTCGCCGAACATCCCGCGCCGCAGGACGTTCTCGCTCACCGCCACCCACCCGGTCGCGCGGTCGCGGGCGCGGAGGCACCGGTGGCCCGCCGGGAGGCCGACGCGGCGGGTGTTGGCCGACCCCGAGTAGATCAGCGCGAGCCGGTCGATCCGCCGCGCGCGCGCCACCTCGGCCAGGCGCAGCAGGTCCTGCCCCCAATCGAGGTCGCTGTCGAGCAGCACGCGCTCGGGGTGGGCGGCGGCGAATTCGTTGAAGTAGGGCAGGTAGTCCGGATGCGCGCGCGCCGACGCCACGGCCAGCCAGAGCCCGAGCAGGGCGACCGCCGCGCGGCCGGCGACGCCCGCGCGCCAGAGCCGGAGCGCGGCGTAGGCGCCCGTCATCGCCAGCAGCGGGAAGACCACCAGCACGTGCCGCACGCCGATGTTGATCCGCGCCGTCATCGACACGCCGAGGATGGCGAGCGCTGCCAGCGCCGGCGCGGCCGGCCGCCAGTCCCGCGCGCGCCGCGCCCACGCGAGCGACGCCGCGGCGCCGCCGACGCCCAGGAGCAGCATCGCGATCGGCGCCTTCACCGCCAGCGCCGCCGGGAAGAACCACCACCACCCGTCGGTGCTCGTTAGGCCCAGGATGTAGGCGCGGTGGCCGCCCTGGTTGTGCAGCGCCACCTCCTGGATCCCCTTGAGCAGCTCGGGGGCGATCGTCGGCACGCCGAGCGCGCGGCCGGTGGAGAAGCGGTACGCCGCCCACACCAGCGGCACCGCCGCCAGCAGCGCCAGCACCGCGCCCCGCCCCGCCGCCGCCTTCGCCCTCGCCGGCGGGAGGGCGTTGTGCCCCGCCGCCCACCACGCGGCGGCGATCGGGAGCGCGGCGGCCGGGAAGAAGAGGAGGCTCGAGAACTTCGTCAGCAGCGCCAGGGCGCCCAGCGTCCCCAGCACCCAGACGCTCCGCCGGTCCCCGCCGGGCTCGCCGAGCCGCTCCAGCCAGCGCGTGAAGCCGTAGATGAGCGCGAGCAGCGTCGCCGTGGCCGGGACGTCCGTCGTCGCCAGCCCGGCGTGGGCGAGCACGGTCGGCGTCAGGGTGAGCAGCGCGACGGCCGCGGCCGCCGCCCACTCTCCCCAGAGGCGCCGCGTCCAGAGCCACACCACCAGCGCCAGGCCGAGGAAGAACGGCAGCACGCCCAGCCGCGCCAGCGTCAGCGTGTGTACGTACGAGCGCACGCTCCGCTCGCCGCTGTCGAAGAGGGCGGCGTTCCCCTCCTCCCACATGTTGCCGCGTCCGGTCAGCCGCGCCCCGGCGAGGTAGGGGCCGAGCGCGACCGCCACGCGCGCCACCGGCGGGTGCTGCGCCTCGAGCTGGTAGCTGCCGCGGTCGAGCCACTCCAGCCCCGTCGCGACGTGCGCCGGCTCGTCGAACGTCTGGCTGAAGACGTGGTACGTGGCGGCGATGCGCGCCGCCGCCACGAGCACGAAGAGGAAGGAGAAGGCGCGCGCCGCGACTGCGGCGCGCGCCCGGGTCGTGCCGGCCGTGCTGGGCGTCACGCCCGAGTCGTCACGCGGCGTCGGCGGCGGTCTTCGCGCGCGGCCCGGCCGCCGCCGCCGAGACCGCGGTGGTCATCGGCAGCGTCGCCGCGGCGTGGCGGGCGGCGAGCGCGCGGCCGCCGTCGTAGGCGCCGGCGAGCATCCATGTGCGCACGCGCAGCAGGTCCGCCGCCATGCGCAGCCCGTCGGCGAGGACGTTGATCCGCGAGCCCGGCTGGTGCGTCCAGTTCACCGGCACCTCGACCACCGAGTAGCCGCGGCGGTAGGCGATCAGCAGCAGCTCGACGTCGAACGCGAAGCGGTCGAGCCGAGCGCGGCCGAAGAGGTCGCGGGCCGCCTTCTGGGAGAAGAGCTTGAAGCCGCACTGCGTGTCGGCGATCCCGCGCACCGAGAGCAGCTTGACCAGCTGGTGGAAGAGTCGGCCGGCCAGGTGCCGCCCCAGGCTCTTCCGCACCTCGGTCGACGTGCTCGGCACGTTGCGCGAGCCGATGGCGACGTCGGCGCCCATGTCGAGGCAGCGCTCCAGGCGCTCCAGCTCGGCGAACGGGGTGGCGCCGTCGGCGTCGGCGAAGAGGATGCGGCCGCCCTCGGCGCTCAGCACCCCGGCGCGCACCGCGTAGCCCTTCCCCTGGTTGTTGGGGAGCTGGAGCAGCCGGACGCGCGGGTCGGCCGCGGCGGCCTCGAGCACGCGCGCGGCGGTCTCGTCGGTGCTGCCGTCGTCGACCACGATGACTTCGGCGCGGCGGCCGGCGCGGGCGAGGTGGTCGAGCACCTCGCGCAGCGTGCGCGGCAGCCGCCCCGCCTCGTTGTAGGCGGGGATGACGACCGAGAGCGCCGGTCGCGCGGCGGGAGTGGGGCGGGGTGGCACGGTCGGATTACCGTCTATTCTGGCCTGTACGCCCAACTCTGCAAGACATGGGCGCCTGAGAGAGAGACGCGCGGGGGGGGCGGGGGGTCACGGGACTCGACGGCATGGGGGACGCGGGATGGGGGACGCGGGATGGGGGATGGGGGACGCGGGAGGGGCCATGCGCGCCCGTCCCGCGTCCCGTCATCACCCCCCCGGCAGCGTCGCCGTGAACACGCTCCCCTCGGGCCCGGTGCTCGTTAGGTCCACCCGCCCGCCGTGCGTCTCCGCCACCCACCGCGCGATCGCCAGCCCCAGGCCGGCGCCGCCGGCGTCGGCGAGGCCGGCGCCGCGGTCGCGGCGGGCGCGGTAGAAGCGGTCGAAGATCCGGTCGCGCGCCTCGGCGGGGACGCCGGGGCCCGTGTCGCGGACCGCGATCGTGTAGCCCGCGCCGCCGCGCCGGGCGTCGAGCGAGACGCGGCCGCCGGCGGGGGTGTACTTGATGGCGTTGTCGAGCAGGTTCATCACCATCCGCCGCAGCAGCGCCTCGTCGCCCCGGAAGGGGAGGTCCTCCCCGGCGCCCTCGGTCGCGTCGGCGAGCGCGACCCGCTTGGCCTGCGCCAGCGAGCGCATCGCCCGCACGCAGTCGCCGGCGAGCTCGTTCAGGTACAGCTCCACCGGCTCCAGCGGCTGCTCCCCGGCGTCGGCGCGGGCGATCAGGAAGAGGTCCTCGACGATCCGCGTCAGGCGCCGCGCCTCGCCGTGGATCACCGCCAGCGCGGCGCGCGCCTCCCCGGCCGGCCGGTCGCCCTTCGACAGCGCCAGCTCGGCCTCGCTCCGCACGATCGACACCGGCGTGCGCAGCTCGTGCGAGGCGTCGGCGATGAACTGGCGCTGCTGGTCGAACGCCGAGTCGAGCCGCGCCAGCAGCCCGTTGAACACCGTCGCCAGGCGCCCCAGCTCGTCGCCGGGGTTCGCCACCGGGAGGCGCTCGTGGAGCGTGGTGGCGCCGATCCGCGCCGCGCGCTCGCTCATCGCCACCACCGGCCGCAGGCTGGTGCGGGCCAGCCCGTAGCCGCCGGCGGTCGCCAGCAGCAGCATCAGCGGCACGCCGAGCCAGAGCGCGACCTTCGCCTCGCGCAGCAGCCGCGTCTGCGCGCGCAGCGACTGCGCGGTGCCGATCACGACGTCGCGCCCGCCCAGCCGGTACGGGAGCGCCATCACCCGCACCGGCGACACGCCCCCCGCGTCGACGGTCGTGAAGCGCGCCGGCCCGCCGCGCGGCGCGCGCGCCAGCAGCGCCCCCAGCCCCGGCACGTCGGGCGCCGTGCGCCCGGAGTGCGGCGAGCGCGGCTGCGGCCCCGCGGCGGTATCCTCGGCAGCGTCCGCGGCGGCGTCCGATTGCACGTCGGGCGGCGGGGGCCCGAGGTCGCTCGCCAGCAGCTCGCCGGTCGAGCGGTCGAGCACGGCGACCTCGATGTCGCGGAAGCTGAACTCCTGGACGACGTCCGCCACCGCCACCGCCTCCGAGCGCTTCTCGGTGCGCTCGAACTCCAGCGCCCCCGCCACCGCGCCCGCGGTCTCGGCCAGGTACTCGTCGATCCGCGCGGCGGAGGACTGCGCGATGAACAGGTAGGTGGCGACCGCGAAGCCGCCGAGGAAGAGCGCGAAGACGGCGGCGTACCACATCGCCAGTCGGGCTCTGATGGAGCTCATGGTTCGGGACGATGTATCGCGCGGAAAGGGAACGGCGAGTCGTCAGTGGTCAGTAGTTGAGTTTTCAGTTCTCAGTTCTCAGTGAGGGGCGACGCGCGCGTTGCCCGTACCCAGTTGTCAGTAGCGCCGAGCATTCAGGATGACTCATCGCTACTGAGAACTGGCAACTTCAACTGGCAACTGACAACTGGCCGTCTCTCACCTTCAGCTGTCGTCGGCTTTCACGCCGAGCATGTACCCCGCCCCCCGCCGCGTGTGGATGAGCGGCGTGGCCGCGCCCTCGTCCACCTTCTTGCGGAGCCGGCCGATGTAGACCTCGATCGCGTTGGAGAACGGGTCGTGGTTCTCGTCCCAGACGTGCTCGGTCAGCTCGGCGCGCCCCACCACGCGGCCGGCGTGGCGCGCCAGGTACTCGAGCATCGTGTACTCCTTCGTCGTGAGCGCGATCCGCCGGCCGCCGCGCGCCACCTCCTGGCTGCGCGTGTCGAGCGTCAGGTCGTCGACGCCCAGCACCGCCGGCGCCAGCTCGGGCATGCGCCGCAGCAGCGCGCGGACGCGCGCGTGCAGCTCGTCGAGGTCGAACGGCTTCGTCAGGTAGTCGTCGGCGCCGGCGTCCAGCCCGGCCACGCGGTCGCGCACCGCGTCGCGCGCGGTGAGCATCAGGATCGGCATGCGCCGCCCGCGGGCGCGCAGCTCGCGGCTCACGTCGAACCCGCTCCGCCCCGGCAGCCCCAGGTCCAGGATCACCGCGTCGTAGTCGTTCACCAGCGCCTGGTACGACCCCGCGTCGCCGGTCGCGGCGACGTCCACCGCGTACCCCTGCTCGCGCAGGCTGCGCGCGAGCACGTCGGCGAGCACCGCGTCGTCCTCCACCACCAGTAGCCGCATGCCGTCCTCCGAGCCGAGTCGTCCGGTCCGTACGCGGCGGAACCCGCGCGTGTGTCGCGCACCGCGCACCGCCTATCGCGAATCGCGAATCGCGAATGCCGCATCGCCCGCACGATACGCGCACCTGTCACGGAGCGTTTAGGTGTGGGCGAGTAAGCTCTCAGGCGTGACGAGCAGTCCCGCGCGGCGCCGGTCGCCGCCGCCACCTCGCTGTGTCCCGTAGGGAGGATGATATGTCGATCCGCACCATCGTCGCTCGCGCCGCCGCCGTGGCGGCCGTCGTCGCCACCGTGACCGCCGCCCCGGCCGCGCGCGCGCAGCAGACGACGCCGACGGACTCCGGGCAGCACCGCGGCGCACAGCACTCGAAGATGGCGTCGAAGTCGCGCGCCGCCAGCACCGGTCAGTCGGGCCAGGCCGCCGCCGCGCCGGCCATCGGTGCCGACTCCGCGAAGGCCATCGCGCTCGCCAACGTGCCTGGCGCCACGGTGAAGTCCGCGAAGCTGAGCCGCCGCAGCGGCCACGCGACGTACAGCATCCGCCTGGCCGGCAGCCAGGGGCAGCCCGACACGTGGGCCACCGTCGACGCGACGACGGGCGCGTTCGCGAAGCGCGAGAGCGCGACCGCGAAGGGGCACGCCGCCGCCGGCGGGGCGCACAGGAGCGCCGCGAAGAAGTCGTCGGGGAGGTAGCGCCCGATGGCGGGGGCGGGGGCGCACGGCCTGCCGGAGATCGCGCGCGGGCTCGCGGCGATGCCGGCCGGCCGGCTGCTCGCCGCGTTCGCCGCCACGCTGCTGGCGTACGCCGTCCTGCCCGGCTACGACGCGCTGGCGCTGGCGTACGCCAGGCACCCGCTGCCGGCGCGGCGCACCGCGTTCGCGTCGCTCATCGCGTACGCCCTGAGCCAGAGCGTCGGCTTCTCGGCGCTCACCGGCGCGTCCGTCCGCTACCGCTTCTGGTCGGCGTGGGGGCTCTCGCCGGCGGAGATCGCGCGCGGCGTCGCCTTCACCACCGTCACCTTCTGGCTGGGCGTGCTCGCCGTCGGGGGCGGGGTGTTCGCGTTCGCCCCCGACCCGTCGGCGGTGATGGGGGGCGTGCTCCCCGCCGCCGCCGCGCGCCCGCTCGGCGCGGCACTGCTGGCGCTGGTCGCGGCGTACCTAACGTGGAACCTGCGCCTCGGCCGCGCGCTCACGGTCCGCGCCCCCGGCGGGCGGGCGTGGACGCTCGAGGCGCCCGGGCCGGCGCTGGCGGCGGCGCAGGTGGCGCTGTCGGCGGCGGACTGGTCGCTCGCCGGGCTGGTGCTCTACCTCCTGCTGCCGCCCGGCGCGCGCGGCGCGCTCCCGTTCCCCTACTTCCTCGGCGCGTTCCTTCTGGCGCAGGTGGCGGGGCTGGTGAGCCACGTGCCGGGCGGGCTCGGCGTCTTCGAGACGGTGATGCTGGTGCTGCTGCGCCCGGCCGCGGCGGCGCCGGCGCTGCTCGCCTCGCTCCTCGCCTACCGCGCCATGTACTACCTGCTGCCCTTCGCGGCGGCGGTGGTGACGCTGGCGGGGCACGAGATCGCCACCCGCGCGGCCGCGCTGGCCCGCGTCGCGCGGGCGGCGGCGCGCGCGGCGTCGCTCGTTCCGGGCGCGGTGCCGTACGCGCTGAGCCTGACGACGTTCGCCGCCGGCGTCCTGCTCCTCGCCTCGGGCGCCACCCCGGCCGAGCACGAGCGGCTGCTGTGGCTGGGGCGCGCGCTGCCGCTCGGCGTGATCGAGGCGTCGCACTTCGCCGGGAGCGTCGCCGGGACGGTGCTCGTCCTGCTCGCGCTCGGGCTGCGGCGCCGGCTCGACGCGGCGTACCACCTCGCGGTGGCGGCGCTCGGCGTCGGCATCACGGCCTCGCTGCTCAAGGGCTTCGACTACGAGGAGGCGGCGGTGCTGGCCGCCGTGCTCGCGGCACTGCTGCCGGCGCGCCGCCACTTCTACCGCCGCGCCGCGCTGACCGGCGAGCCGTTCACTCCCGGCTGGCTGGCCGCGGTGCTGCTGGCCCTGGGCGGCGCGCTCTGCCTCGGCCTCGTCTCGTACGGGCACGTCGCCTACTCGAGCGACCTCTGGTGGCACTTCGCGCTGCGGGCCGACGCCCCGCGCTTCCTGCGCGCGACGGTGGGGAGCGGCGGCGTGGCGGTGGCGTTCGCGCTCTCGCGGCTGCTGCGCCCCGCGCCGGCGCGCCCGCCGCGCCCCGGCGCCGGCGAGCTCGCGCGCGCGCGCTGCGTGATCGGCGCGGCGGTCGACGCCGCGGCCAACCTCGCGCTGCTGGGCGACAAGGCGCTGCTGTTCGACGACGCGGGGCGCGGCTTCGTCATGTACGGCGTGGCCGGGCGGAGCTGGGTCGCGATGGGCGACCCGGTGGGCCCGCCCGGGGCGCAGGCCGAGCTGGCGTGGCGCTTCCGCGCCGAGGCCGACCGGAGCGGCGGCTGGCCCGTGTTCTACCAGGTGAGCGCGGCGTCGCTCCCGCTCTACATCGACCTCGGCCTAACGCTGAGCAAGCTGGGCGAGGAGGCGCGGGTGCCGCTCGCCGGCTTCTCGCTCGACGGCGCCGAGCGCCGCGCGCTGCGCCGCGCGGTCCGCGACGTCGAGAGGGCGGGGGCGACGTTCGAGGTCGTGCCGGCGGCGCGCGTGCCGGCGCTCCTCCCCGAGCTGCGCCGCGTCTCCGACGACTGGCTCGCGGCCAAGCGCACGCGCGAGAAGGGCTTCTCCCTCGGCCGCTTCGACGAGGCGTACCTGGCGCGCTTCCCGGCCGCGGTCGTGCGCGTGCGCGGGCGGGTGGTGGCGTTCGCCAACGTCCTGGCGGGCGGCACGGGGGAGGAGCTGTCGGTGGACCTCATGCGCCACGCGGCCGACGCGCCGCGGAGCGTGATGGACTACCTGTTCGCCGAGCTGATGCTGTGGGGGAGCCGCGAGGGCTACGCGTGGTTCAACCTCGGGATGGCGCCGCTCGCGGGCTTCGACAGCCGCGCGCTGGCGCCGCTCTGGAGCCGCGTCGGTGCGCTGCTCTACCGGCACGGCGAGCACTTCTACGGCTTCCGCGGGCTGCGGCAGTACAAGGAGAAGTTCCACCCCGTCTGGGCGCCGAAGTACCTCGCCTCGCCCGGCGGCCTCGCGCTCCCGCGCATCCTCGCCAACGTCGCGTCGCTGGTGTCCGGCGGGCTGGTGGGAGTCGTGCGCAAGTGACCGGCGCGCGTTCACGCTCGATATAGGCGCTCCACTCCAGGTTGCGCGGAGCTCAGATGGCGAGGACGTCGGTGATCCGGAGCGTGGCGTACGGGGTGGCGAGCGGGGTGGTGCTGCTCGTAGCGGGGGCGCTGACCGAGCGGCCGGGCGCGTTCGTGCGCGTGCATAACGAGGTCGAGCCCGCGCCGGCGCAGGGGCGGGCGGCGGCGGTCGACTCGGTGCCGTCGGTGGACGGACTGCCGATCGTCGCCACGCCGCCGGCGGGGCCCAGGCGGCGCGTGCTGGCGCTGGTCATGTCGGGCGACGGCGGGTGGGTGGCGGTGGACCAGGACCTGGCGCGGGAGCTGGGACGGCGGGGGGTCGGCGTGGTGGGGCTCGACTCCCGCGCCTACCTGTCCCGCCGCCGCACGCCCGACGAGACCGCGGGCGACGTCGCCCGCATCCTGCGGCGCTACCTGCCGGCGTGGGGGTGCGACTCGGTGGCGCTCGTCGGCTACTCGCGCGGCGCCGACATCGCGCCCTTCGTCGCCAACCGCCTCCCGCCGGACCTGCGCCGGCGCGTCGCGCTGATCGCCATGATCGGGCTCGCCGAGCGCGCGAGCTTCGAGTTCCACTGGACCGACCTGCTCTCCGAGATCTCGCGCCCCACCGACATCCCGGTGCTCCCCGAGCTCGAGCGCCTGCGCGGCGCGAACATGCTCTGCGTCTACGGCACCAGCGAGCGCGAGTCGCTCTGCCGCGGCGTGGACCGCACGCTCGTCCGCGTCCTCCCCCGCGACGGTGCCCACCGCGTCTCGTCCGACGAGGCGCCGATGCTGGCGCGGGTGGTCATGGACGCGCTGTGAGGGGAGTGCCAACCACGAATGGCGAGTGGTCGGTTGCCAGGCGCACGAGCCCTCGCTTTCGTGAGCCGCGTCACGAACGGCCTGGCGCAACGGGGGACGCCAGTCGCATGCGGGGCATGGGGTTCCGAGTTACTCGAATCTTCCGTAGCAGTCTCGCGACACCATTCGGGGTTCCCCCGACACACTGCGGGCACCCCGCCTATGTCGCGGACGTCACCCGGAGGCTATAGTGGGCGTCCTATATCAAGGGTGAGCGTCCGGAATCCCGCCGCCGCCGCGCCGTTGAGGGTACGTTTAGCGTTCCCCGGCTACCCTGCGGTGCTACGCACCCGCGGAACAACCACCCCGGACGGTCGTACCAGTTCTCACCCATGCCCACGCGCCTCCGCCTCCTCGCCGCCGCGATCCCCGCCCTGCTGTCGGCGGGCGCCGCCGCGCGCGCGCAGGCGCCGGCCGTCCAGGCCCCCGACGCGTCGGCGCCTAACGTCGCGGTGCCCGCCGACAGCGGCGCGGCCGCGTCGGCGGCCTGCCAGACCATCTCGTCGCGCACCTCGCTGCACGCGCTCGCCGGCCGCTCGATCCGCGCGATCGACATCGTGACGCTGGCGCCGCCCCCGCTCCCGGTGCCGGGCGCCGCGATCGTCGACCGCCTCCACATCCGCACGCGCGAGGGCACGGTGCGGCGGCAGCTCCTCTTCGCGCCGGGCGACACGGTCGACACCCTCGCCGTCGCCGAGTCGATGCGGCGGCTGCGGCGGCAGCGCTACCTGCTCGACGCCGAGGTCGTGGGGACGATCTGCCGCGGCGCGGAGGGCGTGGACCTCACGGTCACCACCCGCGACGAGTGGAGCACGAAGCCGAGCGTGCAGCTGCGCGCCAGCCAGACGAGCAACATCAGCCTCACCGAGCGCAACCTGCTCGGCACCGGGCGCGAGGCGTCGGCGCAGCTCCGCTCGCGCGCCGGCGACATCGGCGTCGGGGTGTCGCTCTCCGACCCCTGGCTGCTCGGGACCCGCGTCGCGGCCACCTTCGGCGTCAGCTCGTTCCACGACGGCGGCGAGATGTACCTGACGCTCGGCAGCCGCGAGCGCAGCGTGCTCGACCGCGCGTCGGCGCTGCTCGAGATGGCGAGCACGACGCGCCGCCCGCCGGCCGATTCGGCGGGGGACCAGTTCCACCGCACCTCGGCCGACCTGCTGCTGACGCGGCGGCTTGCCGTCACGCGGTTCGGCGTCACCGCGCTGCTCTTCGGCGCCGAGGGGGAGCGGGCGGCGCTCACCGCCGGCCCGGAATCGATCCTGATCGGCCCCGAGCGGGTGGACCGCGAGTTCGCCGGGGTGAGCCTCGGCGCCTCGCAGCGGTCGGTACGCTACGACACGCTCACCTGGCTGCTGCCCAAGTCCCCGATCGTCGACATCCCGCTCTCGTACGAGGGGGAGGCGCTGTTCGCCGTCGGCGGCGACGGGGTGACGGGCGGGCCGGCGCTGCACGCGGACCTGTGGAGCGGGAAGGCCTGGATCCCCGCGCCGGGCTCGCTCTTCATCGCCGACCTGTGGGGGTCGGGCTACCTGCGCGCGGGCGACTGGGAGGCGGCCACCGCGCGCGCGGCCGTGGGCTACTACCGGGCGGCCCCGCGCGGCGCGTGGTGGTTCCGCGCCGCCGGCGAGCGCCTGCTCCGCCCCGACCCCGACATCCGCGCGCTCGCGCTCGAGGACGGGGTGGCGCGCGCCCTCCCCGAGCGGTTCCGGCTCGCCGAGGCGGCGCTGAGCCTCTCGGCCGAGCGGTCGGTGCACGTGCACTCGCTCAGCCGCTCCTGGTTCGTGGACGCGGCCGCGTTCGGCGCCGGCACCTCGCGCTGGGACGCCGCCGCCCCGAGCCCCGAGCAGGTGACGGCCGGCGTGGTCGGCGTCGGCCTGCGCCTCGCCCCCACCAAGGTCGGCCGCGGCATCGCCCGGCTCGACGTCGGCCTCCCGGTCGTCGCCTCGGCCGACGTCCGCCGCCGCCCCTACGTCGCCATCGCGCTCACCCCCTGGATGGGCGACGGCCGCCGGCGCGACGGGAGAGAGCGGACGCGATAAGAACTGCGACCTGCGGCCTGCGTCCTGCGACTTAACACCCTCGGGAAGCCAGGGGCCTCCCGAGGGTGTTAAGTCGCAGGTCGCAGGTCGCAGCTCGCAGTTCTTAGTTCTTAGTTCTCTCCTACCTGCTGCGCCAGCTCGCGCGCCGTGATCGCGTGGTGCGTCGCCGACCACGCCGGCTGCCCGTTGCGCACCACGAACGCCTGCGGCGAGTCGTGCGCGACCCCGAAGCACTCGGCCACCTGCGCCGAGAGGCGCGACTGCGCGTTGACGTCGAGGACGTAGATCGGCGTTCCCGGATGCTCCTCGTTCAGCTCCGAGACTTCTCCCAGCGCGCGGGCGCTGATCGGGCAGCGGGTGCTGTGTTTGAGGAGGATCGCGACCGGCTCGGCGAGCAGGCGGTCGATGTCGGCGGTGGACTTGATGGGATTCATGGGATGCGACAGTACAAGACGCGGGCCGTGACATCGGGTGGCGCGTGTCGCGTCCCGCCGCGCATCCATCCCGCGCCATCCCATGATCCCGGAACGCGTCTTGCCCCTCCCACACGCCAAATTTTTCCAACACCAAACCGGATTTCTGAATGATTCGAGTGTGGCGGGGGCAGCCGTATCCGCTGGGGGCGTCGTGGGACGGGCAGGGGGTGAACTTCGCGCTCTTCTCCGAGAACGCGACCGCCGTCGAGCTGTGTCTGTTCAACAGCGCCGACGACGCGATCGAGAGCGCGAAGTTCTGGGTACGCGACCGTACCGACCAGGTGTGGCACTGCTACCTCCCCGACGTTAGGCCCGGGCAGCTCTACGGCTACCGCGTGCACGGGCCGTACAAGCCCGAGGAGGGCCACCGCTTCAACCCCGCCAAGCTGCTCCTCGACCCGTACGCCAAGGCGATCGGCGGGGACGTGAAGTGGGGGGACGAGCTGTTCGCCTACAAGATCGGCGGGTCGGGCGAGGACCTCGAGCCGGACGACCGGAACTCCGCGGGCAACACGCCGAAGTCGGTCGTCGTCGATCCGTCGTTCACCTGGGGCGACGACCGGCTGCTCCGGACGCCGTGGAACCGCACGGTGATCTACGAGTGCCACGTGAAGGGGATGACGGTCAAGCACCCCGAGGTCCCCGAGCAGATCCGCGGCACCTACCTCGGGCTCTGCTCCGACCCGATGCTCGACCACTTCCTGTCGCTGGGCGTGACCGCGGTCGAGCTGCTGCCGGTGCACCAGGCGATCACCGACCGCGGGCTCGCCGAGAAGGGCCTCGCGAACTACTGGGGCTACAACACCATCGGCTTCTTCGCGCCGGACGTGCGCTACGCCATGCGCGGACTCGGCAACCAGGTCTACGAGTTCAAGTCGATGGTGAAGACGTTCCACGCCGCCGGGATCGAGGTGATCATCGACGTCGTGTACAACCACACCGCCGAGGGGAACCACCTGGGGCCCACGCTCTGCTTCAAGGGCGTGGACAACACGACGTACTACCGGCTGTCGGAGGAGAGCAGGCGCTACTACCACGACTTCACCGGCACCGGCAACAGCCTGAACGTGCGCCACCCGCACACCATGCGCATGATCATGGACTCGCTGCGCTACTGGGTGACCGAGATGCACGTCGACGGCTTCCGCTTCGACCTGGCGCCGGTGCTGGCGCGCGAGCTGTACGAGGTGGACCGGCTGTCGACCTTCTTCGACATCATCCACCAGGACCCGGTCATCTCGCAGACGAAGCTGATCGCGGAGCCGTGGGACGTCGGCCCGGGCGGCTACCAGGTCGGCAACTTCCCGGTGGGGTGGACGGAGTGGAACGGCAAGTACCGCGACGCCATCCGCAAGCTGTGGAAGGGGGAGCAAGGGCAGATCCCCGAGGCCGCGTCGCGCCTCTCGGGGTCGGCGGACATCTACAAGTGGACCGACCGCCAGGCGTACGCGAGCGTGAACTTCGTCGTCGCGCACGACGGCTTCACGCTGCGCGACCTCGTGAGCTACGAGCAGAAGCACAACGAGGCCAACGGCGAGAACAACAACGACGGCCACAACGACAACATCTCGCGCAACTGGGGCGCCGAGGGGGAGACGGACGACCCCGAGATCCTCGACCTGCGCTGGCGCAGCATGCGCAACTTCCTGGCGACGCTCGCCTTCTCGCAGGGCGTCCCGATGATCGCCCACGGCGACGAGCTGGGGCGGACGCAGCAGGGGAACAACAACGTCTACGCGCAGGACAACGAGACCTCCTGGATGAACTGGGAGCTCGACGACCGGCAGGCGGCGCTGCTCGACTTCACGCGCCGCGTGATGGCGATCCGCCACTCCAACCCGGTGCTCCGGCGCCGCACCTTCTTCCGCGGCCGCCCGGTGACGCAGGGCGAGCGGGTGAAGGACCTCACGTGGATCCGCCCCGACGGCCAGGAGATGACCGAGGCCGAGTGGACGAACGCCGAGAACCACGTGCTCGGCATGCTGGTCTACGGCGACGCGACCGACGACACCGACGACCGCGGCCGCCCGATCAAGGGCGACACGATGCTCGTCGTCGTCAACGCGAGCCCCGGCGACGTGCGCTTCGAGCTGCCGAAGCTGCCCGGCGAGCGGGTGTGGGTGAAGCTCGTCGACACCGCGCACCCGGAGCAGCAGCAGCTCATCAAGGACGGGTGGGTGGGCATCGCCCCGTACTCGCTCGCGCTGCTGCGCCACGGCGCCGAGCGGCGCCTCACGCCATCGATGGGCGACGCGGCGGCGGCGAACGCGGCCGCGGTCGCGAGCGCCGGCGGCCTGACCCCGCAATCGCCCCCGACTCCGATCTCCCCACCGCCGCCGGCGGAGCAGGGGCAGAAGAGCTGATACGCGAGACGCGAGGCTCGTATTTCGGATCTCGTAGTTCGTGGGTAAGATCATCTCTCCCACGAGACTCCGAGCCCCGCCGATGACCGCGCCCTCTCTCGATGCCTGCTGGATGCCCTTCACCGCGAACCGCGCGTTCAAGCGCGCGCCGCGGATGCTCGTATCGGCGAAGGGGATGTACTACGTGGCGAACGACGGGCGGCGGGTGCTCGACGGGACCGCGGGGCTCTGGTGCGTGGACGCGGGGCACTGCCGCGACGAGATCGTGCAGGCGATCGCGGCGCAGGCGGCGCGGCTCGACTACGCGCCGGCGTTCCAGATCGGGCACCCGGGGGAGTTCGAGCTGGCGAACAAGCTCGCCGCGATCCTCCCCGAGGGCGTGGACCGCGTCTTCTTCGGCAACTCGGGCTCGGAGGCGGTGGACACCGCGCTCAAGATCGCGCTCGCCTATCACCAGGCGCGCGGCGAGCCGGGACGCGTGCGCCTGGTGGGGCGGCTCCGCGGCTACCACGGCGTCGGCTTCGGCGGGATCTCGGTGGGCGGGATCGAGAACAACCGGAAGGCCTTCGCCGCGCAGCTCCTGCCGCAGGTGGACATGCTCCCGCACACGCACGACCTGGCGCAGAACGCCTTCTCGCGCGGGCAGCCGGCGTCCGGCGCGCAGCTCGCGGACGACCTCGAGCGCATCGTCGCCGAGCGCGGGGCGGGGACGATCGCGGCGGTGATCGTCGAGCCGGTGGCCGGCTCGACCGGCGTGCTGGTCCCGCCGCTCGGCTACCTGGAGCGGCTGCGCGAGATCTGCGACCGGCACGGCATCCTGCTCATCTTCGACGAGGTGATCACCGGCTTCGGCCGGCTCGGCGCCCCGTTCGCGGCGCAGCACTTCGGCGTCAGGCCGGACATGATCACGATGGCGAAGGGGCTCACCAACGCCGCCGTCCCGATGAGCGCGGTGGCGGCCCGCCGCGAGATCTACGACGCCGTGGTCGGCCGCGCGCCCGACGGGATCGAGCTGTTCCACGGCTACACCTACTCGGGGCACGCCCTCGCCGCGGCCGCCGGCAACGCCACGCTCGACCTCTACCGCGGCGAGGGGCTGTTCGAGCGCGCGGCCGAGCTCGCGCCGTACTGGGAGGCGGCGGTGCACGCGCTGCGCGGCGTCCCGCACGTGATCGACCTGCGCAACATCGGCCTGGTCGCCGGGATCGAGCTGGAGCCGCGCCAGGGGCGCCCGGGCGCGCGCGCCTTCGACCTCTACCTCGACTGCTTCGAGCGCGGCCTCCTCGTCAGGCAGACGGGCGACATCATCGCCCTCTCGCCGCCGCTGATCGTCGAGCGGGCCGAGATCGATCGGATGTTCGAGACGATGGCGGCGGCGCTGAAGCGGGTGCAGTGAGCGGGAGAGGGGATGGGGGACGGGGGATGGGGGATGCAGGGCCCCAGGATGCCAGTGCGAGCGTCCCAGGGCTCTCCATCCCCCTTCCCCCGTCCCCCATCCCCTCTTCTCCCACGCTCCTCTCCCACGTCAGGGCCCTCACCCCCGCGGCGTGGGCGCTGCTGATCGGGACGTTCGTCAACCGGTTCGGCAGCTTCGTCATCGCGTTCCTGGTGCTGTACGTGGCGCAGCGCGGGTACAGCGCGACGCAGGCGGGCGCGGCGCTGAGCCTGTACGGGATCGGGAGCATCCTGGCGGCGCTGGCCGGCGGGCACGTGGCGGACCACTTCGGGCGGCGGAACGCGATCGCGGCGTCGATGTTCGCGTCGGCGGCGGTGATGCTCCTGCTGTCGCGCGCCGAGTCGCTGCCGGCCATCCTCGCGCTCTCCGGGCTCGCCGGGTTCGCGGCCGAGCTGTACCGGCCGGCGTCGTCGGCGCTGGTGGCGGACCTCACGCCCGCCGGCGAGCGGGTGACGGCGTTCGCCCTCTACCGGCTCGCCGTCAACGCGGGGACGTCGATCGGGCCCGCGGTCGCCGGCCTGCTGGCGCAGCGCTCCTTCACCTGGCTCTTCGTCGGCGACGCCATCACGTCGGTGGCGTACGGCGTCGTCGCGCTCTCGGCGTTCCCCGGCGGGCGGCCGGCGGCGCACGAGGTGAGCGGCACCGCCCGCGCGGTGCGCACGATGCTCGCCGACCGCGCGTTCGCGCGCGTCATCGCCGCCTCGCTCGCCATCGCGCTCATCTTCCAGCAGGCGTACTCGACGCTGCCGCTGCACCTGCGCGCGGCCGGCTACACCCCGTCCGTCTACGGGTTGCTGATGGGGCTCAACGGCGCGCTGATCATCACTCTCGAGCTGGCGGTCATCTCCTACACGCGCCGCCTTCCCACGCGGCCGGTGCTCGCCGCCGGGCTACTGCTTGCCGGCGCGGGCTTCGGCCTCGTGGGCGTCGCGCACGGACTGCCGCTGCTGGCGCTGGCGATCGTGGTCTGGACCTTCGGCGAGATGACCTTCGCCCCGGTCTCCGCCGCGCACGTCGCCGACCTGGCGCCGGCCGACATGCGCGCCCGCTACCAGGGCGTCTACTCCTTCACCTTCGCCTTCGGCCTCGCCGCCGCCCCGCTCCTCGGCACGGCGCTCTACTCGCTCAGCCCCAACGCCGTCTGGTTCGCCTGCCTCGCCCTCGGCGCCGCCGGCGCGATCATCATGCTGCGTCCCATCGGCGTCCGCGACGCGCCGGCGGGCTTCGTCGGAGACGGAGCCTGAGATGCTACCACAGAGGCACAGAGGGCACAGAGGAAGGGCACACGGAGGTAGTGGGTCAGTTCGAGGGCAGCCGCCGCGACGGCAACGGCAACGGCAACGGCAACGGCACTTGGACAGGATGCACAGGATGGTGAACAGGATGAGGGCCGCTCGGGACACGAGGCCGCCCGGGGCCCGCATCCTGTTCACCATCCTGTGCATCCTGTCAAAATGCCGTTGCCGTTGCCGTTGCCTCAAACGACCCACTACCCACACGGGAGAGGGGCCCTCCGCCGGGAGGCTTCGCGAAGCCTCCCGGCAGGGGGACTTTCTCCCGTGTGCAGTTCCTCTGTGCCCTCTGTGCCTCTGTGGTCGATCCTGTTTCACTCTCACCCGAGGTGATGCATGCTCCTCCGCGCCGCAGCTTGCGTACTCCTCATCGCGTCAGGCGCCTTCGCCCAGCAGCCGAAGCCGCGGGCGCGCGAGCTCGGGATTCCGATCGGAGGCACCGCGGGGCCGCTCGACGCGATCACGGACGTGGCCGGGGTGGAGGTAGGGCACACGACGCTCGTCTCCGGGAGCGGGCGGCTGGTGGTGGGGAAGGGGCCGGTGCGGACGGGGGTGACCGTCGTGCACCCGCGCGGGCGCGCGAGCGCGGACCCGGTGTTCGGCGCCTGGTTCACGCTCAACGGCAACGGCGAGATGACCGGGACGACCTGGCTCCAGGAGAGCGGCATCCTGGAGGGGCCGATCGCCATCACCAACACGCACAGCGTGGGCGTGGTGCGCGACGCGATCCTCCAGTGGCAGGTGCGCCGCCCGGGGCTCCAGCCGTGGGGGCTCCCGGTGGTCGCCGAGACCTTCGACGGCGGGCTCAACGACATCAACGGCTTCCACGTCAGGCCCGAGCACGCCCTGGCGGCACTCGACGGCGCGCGCGGCGGCCCGGTGGCCGAGGGGAACGTCGGCGGCGGGACGGGGATGCGCTGCCACGGCTTCAAGGGCGGGATCGGCACGGCGTCGCGCCGGCTCGACGCGTCCGCCGGCGGCTACACGGTCGGCGTACTGGTCCAGTGCAACTACGGCACGCGGCGCGAGCTGCGCGTGGCCGGCGTCCCGGTGGGGGAGGAGATCCCGGACCTGCTCCCCTGCATCGCGTCCGCGGACGCGACGCTGCGCCCGGGGATGCCGCGCTGCGCCGCCGCGGGCGCGAGCGCACCCGGCGACGCGGATGCGGCCGACGCTGCCGACGCCGGCGACGGCTCGATCATCATCGTCGTCGCCACCGACGCCCCGCTCCTCCCACACCAGCTCAAGCGCATCGCCACGCGCGCCGCGCTCGGCGTGGGACGCATGGGCGGCAAGGGGGAGAACAGCTCGGGGGACATCTTCGTCGCCTTCTCCACCGCCAACCCGCGCGTCTCCGGCGACACCGGCGTCGCCCGCCTCGAGATGCTCCCCAACGCCCGCATCAACCCGCTCTTCTACGCCACCGTCCAGGCCACCGAGGAAGCCATCCTCAACGCCATGCTCGCCGCCGAGACGATGACCGGCGCCGACGACGTCCGCGTCTTCGCGCTCCCGGTGGACCGGCTCATGGCGGCGATGCGAAAGTACGGGCGGGTGAAGTGAGAACAGGCGGGATGAAGGGATAGAGAGTGGTGTCATTCCGAGCGAGCCCGGCGGAGCCGCGCGAGCGAGGAACCCCCTGACCGACGGCGGAGCGCAGAATGGCGGCCGAGTGGCGGTCATGACCCGCGGCGCGCTGCAGTGGGTCAGGCGCGCGCCGCCGTTGCTTCCGCAGTTCCGCCCTTCTGCGGTGCGCGTGAGCGCCGCGACGGCGGAACGGGAACGGCGGACGGAACGGCGGC
>DATFPD010000355.1:0-2519 GCA_035265005.1 Gemmatimonadaceae bacterium
GGTCGCCGAACGCCGTACCGCCCCCCGCGCCCGTCGCGGCGTCGGCGCCGCCGCCGGCACTGGCGGGCGCGCCGAACCCCGGCACGCGCGGCGAGTTCGACGAGCTGTCGAACGCCAGGCGGAGGAAGAACCGCGTGATCCCGACCGCGAGCAGGTTGATCGCGATCCCGACGACGATCTGGTCCGCCCGGTAGCGCACGGACGCCAGCGCGTGAATGAGCCCGAACACCAGCCCGCCCAGCGCGCCGCAGAGCAGCCCCACCCACGCGCTCCCCGAGTAGTACGCGCCGAGCGTGGCCCCGAAGGCGCCGGTGAGCATGAACCCCTCGAGCGTCAGGCTCACCACCCCCGCGCGCTCCGCCACCACTCCGCCTGACGCCGCGAACAGGTACGGCACGGCGATGCGGAGCGTCTGCGTCAGAAACGCGAGCGGATTCATGGGATGCGGAAGCGGTCTTGTGCAGGGGACTGCGACGTGGCTGTGCCGCGTAACAGTCCCGCGGGCGGCTGTGCCGCCCGGCAGTCCCGTGTCACGGCGCTCTCCTGGCTCTCAGGACTCTCCGCACTTCCGGCACGGACGTCGCCACCGCCAGAATCACAATGCCTTGCAGCACCTCCACCATCTGCTTCGGGACCAGGGCGTGGATCGCGAGTCCGCCTTGCGAGAGGGTGGCGAAGAGGAGCGCGGCGAGCAGGACGCCGGCCGGGTGGTTGCGGCCGACGAGTGCGACCGCGATCCCGAGGAAGCCGGCGCCGCCGGCGAAGCCCTCCTCGTAGTAGTGCTTGTAGCCGAGCACGTAGTTGAGGCCCCCCAGGCCGGCGACCGCGCCGCAGAGCGCGAGGACGCGCGTCCACACCGCCGGCACGCTCACGCCGCCGTACTCCGCCGCCTCGGGCTGGAGGCCGGCCGCGCGGAGCTCGAAGCCGCGGCGCGTGCGGAAGAGGTACCACCAGACCAGCGCGCCCGCGGCCAGCGCCAGCACGATCGTCAGGTTCGCCGCCGAGCCGTGGAACGCGGGCGCGAAGTCGGAGAGCCGCGGCACGCCGGCGCCGGCCACCACGTCCGGCGTGTGCAGCGTCTCCGGCACGTGCAGCTTCGCCGCCACCACCCAGTTCAGGAGCGAGAGCACGATGAAGTTGAGCATGATCGTGACGATCACCTCGTGCGCCCCGAACCGCGCCTTGAGCACCCCCGGCACCGCCCCCACCGCCGCGCCGCCGGCCGCCGCCGCGGCGATGCAAACGGGGATCGCGAGCACCGCCGGCGTGCCCGCCGGGAGCCAGAGCCCGGCGACCGCCGCCATGAACCCACCCGCGGCCAGCTGCCCCTCGGCGCCAATGTTGAACAGGCCGGCGCGGAGGCCGAGCGCGACCGCGAGCCCCGTGAAGACGAGCGTCGTCGCCTTGTAGAGCACCTGCCCGATGCCGTAGGCGTTCCCCCACGTCCCCTCGAGCAGCAGCCGGTAGACGGCGCCCGGGCTCTGCCCCACCGAGAGGATGAGCAGGTCGCCGGCGACGAGCGCGATGAGCAGCGCCACGAGCGCCGGCAGCATCGACTCCTCGAACGCCGTGCGCCCCGCGCTCCGCACCAGCGGCGGTGGCGGCTCGTCCGACCGGGTGGGCGGCGCCCCCGACTGCTGCGCGGCCGGGCTCGCGGCGGTGGTGGTCGTGGTGCTCGTGACCGGACTCGTCATGCGGCGTGCGCTCCGGCCGCGCCGGCGGCGCCGGTCATGTACGGCCCCAGCACCTCCTCGCTCGCCTCGGCGCGCGGCAGCAGCGCGACGAAGCGCCCGTTGTACATCACGGCGACGCGGTCGGCGAGCGCCAGCACTTCGGCCAGCTCGGCGGAGATGAGCAGGATCGCCTTCCCGGCGGCCCGCGCCGCGCGCAGCCGCCCGTGGATGAACTCGATCGCCCCCACGTCCACGCCGCGCGTCGGCTGCGCCGCCAGGAGCACGCTGAAGTCGCGTCCCATCTCCCTCGCCACGACGATCTTCTGCTGATTGCCGCCGGACAGCGCGCGCGCGGGAAGCGCCGGGTCCGGCGGGCGGATGTCGAACTCGCGCACGCGCTCGACGGCGTGCGACGCGATCTTCGCCCCGTCGAGCACCGCCCCGCGCGCGAAGTGGTGCTGCCGGCCGAGGATGAGGTTGTCGGCCACGCTGTAGTCGAGCACGAGCCCGCGCCGGTGGCGGTCCTCGGGGACGTGCGACAGCCCGCCGTCGGCGCGCTCGCGCACGGTGGCGGCGGTGACGTCCACCGGCTCGCCGCCGCCGGCGGCGCTGCCGCCAGCGCTGCCCGGCGGGCGCAGGAGGATCCGCCCCGCGCTCGGCGCCCGCAGTCCGGCGATGGCCTCGATCAGCTCCGTCTGCCCGTTCCCCTCGACGCCCGCGATGCCAAGGATCTCGCCGGGCGCGATGACGAACGACACGCCGTCGACAGCATTTGCTTTCCGCGCGCTCGCGACGCGGAGGTCCTGTACTTCGAGCAGCGCTGACGCATGCGACGCACCACGTACG
>DATFPD010000356.1:0-7752 GCA_035265005.1 Gemmatimonadaceae bacterium
TGCTGGCGAACATCTGCCCGTCGCGGTCGAAGCCGGCGGGGAACATCGCGACCCGGCGCTCGAAGTTCCAGTTGACCGCGACCCACGGCGTGCCGGTGTTCCAGTAGTTGCCGAAGGCGTCCTGGAAGGTGTTGCCGTGGCCGGCGCCGGTGACGAAGCCGCCCGGCTTGTACGACACCGGGTTGTAGGGCGCGTACGCGAACGAGCCTAACGGCGCGTCGCCCACATAGACGCCGTTGGCGTAGACGTTGTACTCGGTGCCCGGGGCGGCGTACTGGAGGTAGTAGCGGCCGCCGTGCCTGGTCATCCACGCGCCCTCCATGAAGGGCGTGACGGCGCTGTCCCGGTGGTCGCGCCCGAAGCGCTCCCACCCGTGCCGGTCGGGGTGCAGCATCAGGAGCTTCGCCGGCCGCTGCTGCCGGTAGGCCAGCCGCCGCGCGGGGTCGAGCTCCGTGCCGTACAGCGGGTAGACGTTCGACGAGCCCCAGTAGAGGTACCAGCGGCCGTCGTCGTCGCGGAACAGCGCCGGGTCCCACGGCCCGGGCTGGATCGAGTCGGGGTGCACGGTCTGCCCCACCCGCTCGCTCCCCTCGCGCACGGCGAACGGGAGCGGCGGGAGCATGCGGTTGTAGAACTCCAGCCGCCCCGTGGCCGGCGCGGTCGAGTAGAGGAGCGGCTGCGGTCGCGTGGCCGACGGCATGAGGAGCAGCGTGTCGCCGAACGAGACGGCCGCCGGCGCCACCACGTCCTCGAACGGCCACCGGCTCGGCCTGACGAATCGCCAGTGCGCCAGGTCCGCCGAGTGCCAGTACCCGCCCGAGGCGGTCTGGAAGAGGTAGTACGCGCCCCCGTGCCTGACGATGACCGGGTCCGCCCCCGACCGGTACGAGACCCCCTGGTTGACCTGCTCCCAGTTGTACTTGTAGTCCAGGTCGAGCGGGTTGATGTAGGTCGTGATGCCTGACGACTGCGAGCGCACCGTCGTCGCGGCGGAGAGGAGCAGCAGGGCGGCGGCGGCGGCGCGTCGCATGCCTTACGGCGTCGCCCCGAGCTCCTGCAGCCTCCTGCGCACGCGCATGTCGTTCGGGCGCCTGGCGAGGACGGACCTGAAGCGCTCGACGGCCTTGTCCTTCTCGCCGCGCTTCACGTACAGCTCGCCGAGCTGGAGGTCGATCTCGGCGGAGGCGGGGTAGTACTTCTGGTTGAGCTGGAGCATCGCCACCGCCTCCGCCGTCTTGCCGCGCTCGCCGAGCGTGCGCGCCAGCTCGCTCAGGGAGCTCTCGCCGAAGTCGAAGCGGCCCGAGGTCATGTCCTGCCGCAGCCGCTCGTAGCGCGCGACGGCCGAGTCGGTGCCGAACTTGTCGATCGCCTCGGCGAGCGTGGACTCCAGCGTCTGCGGGACCGGCGAGCCGTGATGGCAGGTGACGCAGCCGATGCGCACCGCCGGCTCGCGCCGGTTCGGGAGCGCGGCGAGCACCACGCGGTTCAGGCTGTCGGTCATGCGCAGCATGAAGCGCGCTTTGTGCTTCGCCTCCTTGTCGTCCGACGGGAAGTTGAATCGCTCGCGCGGCGGGCCGCCGGGGCCGCCGGCCGCCGCCCCCTCGGCCTGCGCGGGGGCCGGCTCCTGCACGTGGCAGTACTGGCAGCGCACGCCGAGCGCGAAGGTGAAGCCGCGCATGATCTGGAGAAGCGTGTCGCGCGGGATGTCCTTCGGGAAGACCTTCAGGTTCTCGAACCGCTGCGACGGCTGCTGCGCCGTCGCGGTCCCGAGGGCGATGGCGCCGGCGGCCAGCTGGACCGCGAGTCGTCGGGCGACGGACCGGTGAATCATCAGGCAGCGTCTCGTGAATGGGGTGGGCGGGGGGAGCGCCCGGCAAATTGGCGGCGCGTACGGCGCGGGGCCAGGTGCCGTCTCGTCTCTCTCAGAACACGCGCCGCTTGAGCAGGCTCACCGTGAATTTGGCCGTGTTCGCGATCGCCATGACCGTCATCACCCCCGCCTGCACCGGGTCGGTGACCACGAGGTCGGCCGCGTCAGGCACGCTCCCGGCCATGTTGAGGCTCACCACCAGCAGCCCCTGCGCCCGGACCTCCCGCACCGCCCGCTCGATGTCGCCGCCCATGAGGGAGCCCGCCAGCACCAGCGCCGACGCGCGCGGCAGCCGGGCGACCGCGCGCACGGCGTCGGCGAGGGGCTGCTCGCCGACGAGCGGGATCGTGTCTACGGAGATGCGCTCGCCGCGGATGTTGTGGCGGTCGGCCTCCGAGATGGCGCCGATCGCCACCTGCCCCACCTGCGCCCCGCCGCCCATGATGATGACGCGCTTGCCGTAGATGGACTGGAGCGTGTCGACGAGCGCGACCTCTCGCACCACCGGGAGCGCGCGGATGTCGTCGGCCAGCGACCGCGGGTCGCCGGGCATCTCGATCTCGAAGTAGACGCGCGCCTCGCCGCCCTTCGGGTCGCCGAGGATCTCGACCGACGAGATGTCGCCCTGGTGGGCGGCGATGACGCCGGTCAGCTGGTGGAGAACGCCCGGACCCGAGCTGGTGCGCAGCGTGACGCCGAACCTGTCCGCCATCGTGTCGTGCTCCCCCATTATCGCGGTAGTGCCGACGCTGCCCGGCGCGCGAGCACGAACGATCGCGGCAACGGCAACGGCGAAAAGCTTTGACAGGATGAACAGGATGACCAGGATGGTGAACAGGATGCGGGCCCCGGGACGCGACGCCTCCCGGGGCCCCCATCCGCTTTGGTCCTGTTCATCCTGTCAATCCTGTCAAAGCCGTTGCCGTTAGGGTTCGCCCGAGCGCTCACTCGCGCTCGATCCCCGGCCGCCCGCGGGTGACGCGCCAGCGGCTGGCGGTCTCCACCGGGGCATCGGGCTGGCTCACGAACGGGACGACGCGGTACTCGGCGCGCCAGAGCTCCGGAGTCACGGCGCAGGTGAAATAGCCCCGCCGCGCGTTGTGCCACTTGAGATGGGGGTTCGCGGCGAGGGCGGCGTCGGTCACGATCCCCACGCGGTCGGCGCCGTCGCCGCCGGAGGAGATGCTCGTCCCCACGAACTCGGCGGCCACCGTCGGCGCGGTGGGGGCGGAGAAGCTCGACCGGAGCTCGTTCACCCAGCTCGAGTGGATGTCCCCGGTGAGGACGACCGTCCGGTGGCGCGCGCGCGCGGTGAGGGCACCGAGCAGGCGGTCGCGCGCGGCCGGGTAGCCGCTCCACTGGTCCATCGAGAAGCGCCGGCCCGCGTCCGAGTCCTCGTCGAACGGCGCCAGCATGACCTGGTTGGCGAGCACCTGCCAGCCGGCCGCGCGCGAGCCGGCCAGTCCGTCGAGGAGCCAGCGCTCCTGCGCCGCGCCGAGCATCGTCCGCGAGGGGTCGGCCCAGTCGGCGCACGGCACCTGGTGCCCGTCGCCGCACGGCTGGTCGCCGCGGAACTGCCGAGTGTCGAGCATCCAGAAGCGGGCGAGCGCCCCCCAATCGAAGCGCCGCGTGATGGACAGGTCGGCCCACGACCGCGCGCGGGGCACCCGCACCGGCTGGTGCTCCCACCACGCCTGGTAGGCGGCGGCTCGGCGCTCGCGCATCTGCTCCTCGGACTCCGCACCGTTCTCCCCCACCAGCCCGGCGTAGTTGTTGTCCACCTCGTGGTCGTCCCAGGTGACCACCCACGGGCAGCGCTCGTGCGCCCCGCGCAGCAGCGGGTCGGCCTTGTACTGCGCATAACGACGGCGGTAGTCGTCGAGCGTGCGCGCCTCCAGCCCGGCGTGCGCCCGCACCCGCCCGGGCGCGGCCGCGTACTCGTAGATGTAGTCGCCGAGGTGCGTCACCAGGTCCAGCTCCGGCTCGCGCGCCAGGTGCCCGAGCGCGGTGAACAGCCCCTGCTCGTAGTGCTGGCAGGAGGCGACCGCGAACCGGAGCGGCGCGATGGCGCCGGGGGCCGGGGTCGTGCGCAGGCGGCCGACGGGGCTCGCGGCGTCGCCGGCGGTGAACCGGTAGAAGTACCAGCGCTCGGGCGCCAGGCCGCGCACGTCCACGTGCACGCTGTACCCGAGCTCCGGCGCCGCCGTCGCCCGTCCCCGCGCCACGACGCGGCCGAACGACTCGTCGTCCGCCACCTCCCAGCCCACGACCGCGCGCTGGCCGTCCATCCCCCCTTCGGGCTCCAGCGACCGCGGGGCGAGCCGGGTCCAGAGCACGGCGCCGTCGGGCGTCGGGTCGCCCGACGCGACGCCGAGCTGGAACGGGTCGTCGGGCAGCCGCGGGCGGCGGACGACGCGCCAGTCGTTCGGGACGGCGGCGCACAGCGCGGCCGCCCGCGCGAGGTCGGCGACGAAGTCGCGGCGGTTCATCGCCCGGACCGGCACGCGGCGCTAGACGGGCGCGGTGGCCGGCCCGCGCTCCCACTGCGCGCCGTCCTGCGCGGAATACCGCCCGCGTCGGCGGTCACTCGCGAACAGCGCCGCGAACACGATCGCGACCACGATCGAGAGCGGCGCGACCCACCGGAACGACATCCGCCCGCCGAAGTTGTCCGCCGGTCCGAGAATGGCCTGCGCGCGCGCGACGAGCGGGGACGAGCCCCCGCTGGATTCGATGGCGCGCAGCGCGTTGGACGTCTCGATCTCCGGCAGGGCGCGGCGCGTCTCGTACGCCTCGACGACGCGCCCCGAGATGGCCGCCGCGTTTCGCAGGTCGTCGCCCTGGCGTCCCTGTGCCTGCTGCGCGAGCGCCGGGAAGGTCGCGACCGCGCTCCGAAGCACGTCCACCGTCTCCTCCACGGGGAGCCGCTCGTGCGCGTAGCGGTCCGCGATCTTCCCCATCGCCGGCGACGCGACCAGTCCGGGCGCGGCCATCCCCATCCCGCCCATCAGCGCGAGCGCCAGCGAGCCGCCGCGGACGTTGCGCTCGGCGACGAGCCCGAGCATCGTCGGCCAGAAGTAGCACACCCCGACCGCGAACACCGTCGCCGCGGCGAAGGCCATCAGCGTGGTCTCGGCGTAGCTGAGCAGGAGCAGGCCGAGGCCCGCCAGCACCGCGCAGGCGAGGAGGATCCCCGTCGGACGCAGCCGGTGGACCACGTCGCCCGCCCGGTAGCGCAGGATGGCCATCAGGCCGTTGATGTAGACCAGCACGAGAATGCCGGCGATCCCGCCCGCCTGCAGCACGGCCGGGACCCAGCGGTTCGGTCCCAGCTCCAGCGAGCCGGTGATGGCCATGCAGCCGAGGAGCAGCAAGAACAGAGGGTTGAGCAGCGTGGCGCGCCACATCTCGCCCGTGGAGTAGCCGGCGCGCACGCGCTCGGTCACCGGGAACTGCTGGCCGAGGAAGATGATGCCGTAGAGGACCGTGGGGATCAGAATCAGCCCGAGCTTGATCCGCCACTCGGTGATGCCCGCCGCGTCCAGCGCGTAGCTCGCCAGCCCGCCCAGCACCGTCCCGCCCGGGAACCAGACGTGGAACTGGTTGAGCTTGACCGTCTTGTTCTCCGGGTAGATCGCCGCCACGAGCGGGTTGCACGCGGCCTCGACGAGGCCGTTCCCCATGGCGATGATCAGCGCGCCGGCGAAGAGGGAGCCGTAGCCGCCGGCGAAGATCATGGTGAGGGCGCCTGCCACGTGCGCGCCGAACGCCAGGCGCAGCAGGTTCTTCATCCCCACCGAGTCCACGAATGGCCCGAAGACCACCATCGAGACGGTGAACCCCCAGAGCGCCGCCCCGCCGATCCATCCCACCTGCTGATTGGTCAGGATGAACTCGTTCTTGATCGACAGCATGGACGCACCGACCACGGCGAAGGCGGTCGACGTGGCGATGAGCGCCATGCAGCTCCCGAGAAAGAGTCGTCCCGCGTTCGCCGGCCGTGCCACTTCCGCAGAGTATCGAGTTGCCGATTCGGCTACGGTTCCGGTCATGTCGTCCTCCAGTGCGGAGAAGGTGGGGTAGCGGAGCCGGATGAACTTCGCCCGAACTGGCTGGAACGCAATAACGGTCGTCCGTCCCGATCCCCCCTTCTCCCCTGGCCCAAAGTACCGTTCTTGCAGCATCGCCCCTGTCCTCGACTGCGAGAGCGAAGGGATGCACACGTCTCTACCCAGGCGCTCGCCGATTCGGGTCGGCGAGCGGGCGCCCGACTTCGAGCTTCACGACGCCGCGGGACGCGCGTACCGCCTCGCCGACTTCCGCGGCTTCCCGGTGGTGCTGGCGTTCGACCCCGCGCACTGGGACCCCGCGCGCGCCGAGCACGTGGAGCGCTACAACCGGCTGATCGAGCGGGCGCCGGGGCTCGCCGGCGCGCGGCTGCTCAGCATCAGCGGCGACGGCCCGTGGCGCGAGCTGGCGTTCGACGACTCGGCGCGGCTCGCGATCCCGGTGCTCTCCGGCGACGACGGCGCCACCGCGCGGCGCTACGGCGTGGACGACGGCGCCCCGGCGGTGTTCGTGCTCGACGGCGACGGCACGGTGCGCTGGCGGCACGTGCCAGGGGAGGCAGGCGGCGCCGCGCTCCCCCGCCCCGACGACCTGGCGCGCGCCCTCGCCGCGCTGGCGGCGCCGCCGGCGGCCGAACCTAACGATGATGCCGCCGGCGGATGGACCCGCCGCGAGTTCGTGGCGACGGCCCTCGCGGCCGCGGTGGCGCTGGCGCTGATGCCCCTCGCCGCGCGCGCCGCGCCGGCCGCGGCGGCCGGCGCGCCCGCGCGCACGCCGCTGCCGGCCGGCACCGCCGCGGCCCCGGTCACGCTCCGCGTCAACGGCCGCGACCTCTCCCTCACCCTCGAGCCGCGCGTCACCCTGCTCGACGCGCTGCGCGAGTACGCGGGGCTCACCGGGAGCAAGAAGGGGTGCGACCACGGGCAGTGCGGCGCCTGCACGGTGCACGTCGACGGCCGGCGCGTGCTCTCCTGCCTGACGTTCGCTGTGATGCAGCAGGGGAAGGCGATCACGACGATCGAAGGGCTGGCGCCGAGCGCCGAGGCCCTCCACCCGATGCAGCGCGCCTTCATCGCCAACGACGGCTTCCAGTGCGGCTACTGCACCCCCGGCCAGATCATGTCGGCCTGCGCGATGGTGAAGGAGCCGTGGGGCCCGGGCGACGACGACGTGCGCGAGGCGATGAGCGGCAACATCTGCCGCTGCGGGGCGTACCCGGGGATCGTCGCGGCGATCCAGGAAGTCCGCCGCAGCGGCGCGACGACGTCGGACGGAGGGACATCGAAATGAACCCATTCGACTACACGGTCCCGACCGACGTCGCCAGCGCCGTCCAGGCCGCCGCCGCCCCGGCGACGCGCTACGTGGCCGGCGGGACGACGCTCATCGACCTCATGAAGCTCGGCGTCGAGACGCCGGAGCATCTCGTCGACATCAACGGCCTGGCCGCGCGCGACCCCGCGCTCTCGGCGGTGGCCGAGCTGCCGGGCGGCGGGCTCCGCCTCGGCGCGCTGGCGCGCATGAGCGACGTGGCGTGGGATGCGCGCGTGCGCGAGCGCTACCCGATGGTGAGCCAGTCGCTGCTGCTGGCGGCGTCCGGGCAGCTGCGCAACATGGCGACGATCGGCGGCAACGTCCTCCAGCGGACGCGCTGCCCCTACTTCCGCGACACCGCCACGCCGTGCAACAAGCGCGAGCCCGGCACCGGCTGCTCGGCGATCCGCGGGGTCAACCGCATGCACGCGGTGCTCGGCACCAGCCAGCACTGCATCGCCGCCAACCCGTCGGACCTCGCGGTGGCGCTGGCGGCGCTC
>DATFPD010000357.1:0-10652 GCA_035265005.1 Gemmatimonadaceae bacterium
GACGCGATGGCCCACAGCTCCCAGTGCGCGCCGAGCCCCTGGAGCTGGCCGTGGCTGCCGAGTCCCACGCGCCCGCCGGCGGCGACGATCTTGGCGGCCTGCGCGGCGAAGAGCGGGAAGGAGTACTGGCTCTCGGCGAACCACTGCGGGCGGCGCAGCCCGCGGCTCAGGATCTCGCCGCGCGGGGTGAAGAAGTTGAGCTTCGCGTCCTTCGTGATGTCGTAGCTCTCGTAGAAGTAGTTCTCGGCCCACGGCCCGCCGTACTGCACGATCAGCGTCGGCGTCCACGTCGTGCCGCCGAACGAGAAGAGCTTCACGGCGTCGTTGTACATCGGCGCGATCGGGAGCGTGTGCTCGATCCCCGAGTAGCCGTCCATCGCCTCGGTCATGTTCTTCTTGAAGTCGAGCCCGCCCTCCAGCGTCGGCATGAGCCCCAGCTCGCGCGCGGCGATGATCACCCACTGCCGCACCTTCCGGTCGCCCACCATGTACTGCTTGATGGTGTGGGTGTTGTAGAACTCGCTGTAGCGGCGCAGGACGTCGCGGGCGTCGTCCAGGCTCTTGATGTCGTCGGTCCAGAAGACGCCCGGGCCGGTGGAGAAGATGCGCGGGCCGATGATGTCGCCGGACTCCACCAGGTCGCCGTACGACAGGACGTCGGTCGTCGCCGTCTGCGGGTCGCGGGTGGTGGTGACGCCGTAGGCCATGTTCACGAGGTACTCCCACACCTGCGTGCGGTGGATCCCCCACGACGGCCAGATGTGGGCGTGGACGTCGACGTAGCCTGGCATGATCGTCTTGCCGGCGACGTCGATCACCCGCGCGCCGGCCGGGGCCTGGAGCGAGCCCGCGGGGCCGACGCCGACGATGCGGTTGTCCCGCACCAGCACGTCGCCGTTCTCGATCACCTCGCTGCCGCGCATCGTGATGATGCGGGCGCCGCGCAGCACGACGGCCCCCTGCGGCCGGTCGCGCTGGACGGTGATCAGCACGTCGAGCCGGTCGGCCTCGTAGGCCACCTTCGCCGTCTTCGCCGTGTCGGTGCGGGCGACGCGCGCCGAGTCGGCGGGCGTGAGCGCGACGTTGCCGGCCGGGCGCTGGCCGACGACCGCGCTGTCGCGACGCGCGCTGTCACGGCCGGCTTGCGCCGCACCGCCCGCGTTCCGGGTCGAGTCGGCGCGGGTCGTGGAGTCCCGCACCAGCGAGTCGGCGCGGGCGACGTCGTAGGTGAAGTACGAGTGGCCGATCGAGTAGTGGAGCGTGCGCCCGTCGCGCTGCCAGCCGCTGAAGTCGCCGCCGATTCTCGTCAGGCGCCGCACCGGGACGGCCGCCCCCTGGAGGTTGGCGAGCGAGATCGTCGGCGCCGCGCCGCCCACCATCGGGATCGTCACCAGGAAGACGTTGTTGTTGAGCTCCACCAGCGCGCGGTCGCCGTCGGGCGAGATGAGGATCTCGTCGGCCGGCGTCGGGACGGGCGTGGTGCTGCGCGGGTCGGGGGAGCCGACCACCTTCAGGTGCGCCTTGCGGTCGGTGCCGTCGAAGCGCATCGACACGAGCCCGTCGCCGACGTCGTAGATGAAGACGCGCGCGCTGTCGCGGGTGAAGTGCGGGAAGCTCGCGCCGCGCAGCGGGGTGATGGTCGTCATCGCCCCGCCCGCCGCCGGGAGCCACACGAGCTCCGTGCCGTACATCGCCTCTTCCTGGATGCGCGGCTGCCGCGGGCCCCGCACCGCGACGAGGCGGGTGCCGTCCGGCGTGTAGTTCAGGCTCTGGTAGAACGCGGTCTCGCGGGAGAGCCGGGCCGGGGTCTGGTTGGTCAGGGCCCGGCCGCGGTTGTCGACCACGGGCACCCGCCACAGGTCGCCCCCCTCCTCGTTCCACGTCACGTAGGCGATGTAGCGCCCGTCGGGGGACCACACGGGCGAGTGCTCGCCGGCCTGGGCGGTCGTCGTCAGGCGGCGCGGCTTCCCACTCGGCAGGTCCATCACCCACACCTTGTCGAGCGCGGTGAAGGCGAGGCGCTTCCCGTCGGGCGACGGGCGGGCGCCGCGGATCTGCTGCACGGTGAGCGTGGAGTCGTTCACCGCGACCTGGAACTTCACCTCGGGGCCGAGCTTCACGTCCACGTCGGCGGTGAAGGGGATCTGCGTCGCGCGGCCGGAGGGGACCTCCATCCGCCAGAGCTTCCCGCCGTTGGTGAGCACGAGCGCCTTGGAGTCCGGGGTGAAGCTCATCCCCGGCATGAGGTCGCGCGTGAAGCGGGACTCCTGGTCGTCGCGCTGGACGCTCTGGGCGAGCCAGCTCTCGTCGCCGCTCGCCAGGTCGCGGATGCGGAGCCCGGTCGCGGTGTCGCTCCGCGTCGCGTAGACGAGCCACTTGCCGTCCGGGCTCAGCGTCGGCCGCATCGCGCTGCCGAGCGCGCTCGTGCGGCCGTAGGTGCGCCCGGTCTCGCGGTCGTAGAGGCTCACCTGCCAGGTGAAGCTCGTCTGGTTGTAGCCGCCGGCGCCGCCCAAGCGCGTGGCGGCGTAGATGTAGCGCCCGTCCTTCCCGAACGCGGCGCCCACGTAGTTGCTGGGCGACGGCGGGTTGAACGGGTTCGGCGGGCCGGCCGGCGCCGGCTGCGCGTTCGTCACCTTGAGCCCGGCGCCGCCGTCCTTGTGGTACATCCACAGGTCGTACGTCGTGCCGAAGAGCGCCGCGTTCTTCGAGACGACGATGTACTTCCCGTCGGGCGTCCACTCGGGCGAGAGGTACATCGACTTCTCCCCCTTGGTGATGGCCCGCGGGTTCCTCCCGTCGGCGTCGGCGACCCAGAGGTTGTCCGAGCCGTTGCGGTCGCTCACGAACGCGATCGTCCGCCCGTCGGGGGAGAAGCGCGGCTGCGCGTCGAGCGCCGGCCCGTCGGTGATGCGCGTGGCCTTCCCGCCGGCCATCGGCATCGTGTACAGGTCGCCCATCAGGTCGAAGACGATCGTCCGCCCGTCGGACGACACGTCGAGCGAGAGCCAGGTCCCCTCGTCGGTGGTGAACTTGAGCTCCCGCGTCGTCTTGAGCGGCAGGTCGCCGCGCGGCGACGCGGGGCCGCCCTTGGCGGTGTCGACGCGGGCGGTGGTGTCCGGCGGCTGCTGCGCCGTCAGGCTGTGCGGCGCGGCCGCGGCGGCGGCGAGAGCGAGGGCGAGGGCGAGGGTGACGGCGGGGTGTCGCATGCGGACGTCGGAGTAGGGGTCGAGGCCGAGCGGGTGGGCGACAGCATTGGACCATAGAGGCGGGCCGCCCGAAACGGCAGGGCTCTGGCACCGCGGCGGGTGGAAGTCGCACCTTTGAGGGCGAAATACGGTTCCGCTCGCCAGACCGCCCACCCCCGCCTCCATGCGCCGCCGCCCCGCCACCCTGCTCTTCGCCGCACTGCTCGTGACCGTCCTGGCCTCGCGCCTCGACGCCCACGACCTCTTCCTCAAGCTCGCCCGCTACATCCTCCCCGCCCCGGCCGCCGCCGTGCGGATCGCGGTGCTCAACGGCACCTTCTCGACGAGCGAGAACGGCGTGGCCCGCGACCGGCTGGCCGACCTCAGCGTCGTCGGGCCGGACGGCGCGCGGTCGCACCCCGACACCGCGGCGTGGGTCGAGCAGAAGACGCAGAGCGTGCTCACGGTCGGCGCGGGCCGCGTCGGCACCTACGTCGTCGGCGCCTCGGTGCGGCCGCGCGCGCTCGAGCTGCCGGCGGCGGAGTTCAACGAGTACCTGCGCACCGACGGCGTCCCCGACGTGCTCGACGCGCGCCGCCGCGCCGGCGAGATGGGCGCCCCGGCGCGCGAGCGCTACTCCAAGCACGTGAAGGCGCTCTTCCAGGTGGGCAACGACGGACCGCGCACCGACAACTTCGCCGCGGTCCTCGGCTACCCGGCCGAGATCGTCCCGCAGGCGAACCCCTACGCGCTGCGCCGCGGCGACACCCTCGCCGTCCGCTGCCTGGTGGACGGCGCGCCGGCGGCGAGCCAGCTCGTCCTCGCCGGCGGCCGCCTGCGCGGCAGCGAGCGCCGCATCCCCGCGCAGAGCGTGCGCACCGACGCCGACGGCGTCGCCCGCATCCCGCTCACGGCGCGCGGCATCTGGTACGTGAAGTTCATCCACATGGTGCGCGCGGCGGCGTCGGACTCGGTGGACTACGAGAGCAAGTGGGCGACGGTCACCTTCGAGGTACGGTGAGGTCGGGGCGAACCACGGCCGCCGTGGGTAGTGGGTCACTTTGAAGTGGCGGCAACGGCGACGGCCTTGTGACAGGATGAACGGCGACAGGATGAACGGCGACAGGATAAACAGGATGGTGAACAGGATGACGGCCGCTCGGGACCCTCTGGCCACCCGGGGCCCTCCTCCTGTTCACCCTCCTGTTCACCATCCTGTGCATCCTGTCAAAGCTGTTGCCGTTGCCGTCGCCGTCGCCGTCGCCGTTGCCGTCGCCGTCGCCTCAAACTGACCCACTACCCCGCCGAGCGACTCTGGCGCCGCCCCAGCCCCGCGCGCATATAGCACCCGTGCTGACGATCCGTGATGCCCAGCTCGAGGCACTCTCCCAGGCGCGCTGGAAAGACTTCGAGCGCCGCGCCGTGCGCTACCTGGAGGCCGCGCTGCCGGCGGAATGCGCGTCGCTCGGGGCCGCGGCCGTGCGCGAGTCGGTGCAGACCGCCATACGCAAGGGCCGCGCGTACGGCCTGGTCGAGGAGTACGACTTCCTGCGCTACCTCAACCTGATGTACGCGCTCGGCTTCGACTTCGACACCAGCCCGGCCCACGCCTGGGCGCGCGAGATCCTCGACCGGCCGGGGCTCCAGCCGCGCGCGCGCATGGACCTGCTGACCGACGCCACGCTCGAGCGCGAGCGGGCGGCCGAGGCCGAGGCCGAGGGGGTGGACGCGGACGACGAGCCCGAGGACGAGCCCGACGCGGACGAAGACGTGGACGAAGACGTGGACGAAGAGGAGCGCGAGGCCGCCGATGCCTAGCCTGACGACGCGCGCCCTGACGACGCGCGCCCTGACGACGCACCGGCGCTCACCCTCGGCGAGCCGCGCCTGATGGGACTGTTCGACCGACTCACCCGGCGCGCGGAGCAGCACGACAACGGCGCCAAGGGCGGCGGCGCGATCAAGCCGTGCGAGTGGCGCCTGCGGGTCAAGGTCGTCAGCACCGAGCCGATCTGGCCCAAGGCCACGGTCACGATCACCGCCACGCGCTCCGCCGGCGCGGTCGGCGCGGCGCTGGCGAGCCAGGACGCCACGCTCAAGGCGAAGGACGGGAAGCCAGTCGAGCTGACGCGCGCCAGCGGCGGCGACGCGACCTACACGCTCAGGGCGGCCACCACCGAGGAGGGGTGGACGGAGCACGCCGTCGGTCTGAGCTCGGGGAACCTCACCTGCCCGAACGACGTCCTCGTCGAGCTGCGGATCAAGAATCCACTCCAGGTCTTCCTCAAGCTCACCTACAAGGACCCGAAGGGCGCCCAGAAAGTCTTCCCGCCCGACTTCCCGGTCACCGTCGTCTACGACGACAAGACGACGCAGGCCGAGAAGGTCGCCGACGACGGGAAGCTGACGTTCGAGGTGCCGCGCACGAAGAAGTCGTTCACGCTGCATTTCTACCGCGACCAGAACCTCCCGTTCATCGCCAGCGCGCCGGCCGGGTACGGCGGGGCGAAGCCCGAGCGCATGGCGGGCAAGTCGGACCTCGCGCAGCTGCGCACGGACAAGTTCCGCTTCTTCACCCCGCCGCTCGTCTGGCGGCTCCGCGAGTCCGTCTGGACGATCACGGGCACCGGCATTGTCGCCGACGACTGGAAGTTTCAGCTCGGCAAGGGGAACGACCAGGTGCGCCGGGTCGGCGCGGACGGCGCGCGCGTGGGGATGGTGCTCGACCCCAACTGGCAGTTCCTGCGCTTCGAGTACTTCGACCGCTACTACGGGCACGAGAACACGCACAACAACCGCCGGGTCAACATCCCGCCGGTGCTGGTGGACGGCTTCCTCGCGGCCCCGACGCCGGCCCAGCTCGACCCGGTCCCGGACGTGAGCTGCGAGTGGGTGGAGGACGACGGCGACATCGTGAACGCGCGCCACTGCCTGCCATGGATCCTCCAGAAGACCGAGAAGGGCAAGGCGGCGCCGCAGCCGACCGAGAAGTTCGGGCTGGCGGTCCGCACCAAGGCCGGTACCTACGTGGTCTCCGACTCGGACACCGTGCGGAAGATCGAGGAGATCGCCGCCAACCACGCGCGGCTCAAGCCGTCCGCCGATCGGCTCAAGATCTACGACCTGCCGCAGCACTGGCGCTCCACGAACTACTACGTCCGGTTCGCCGACGACACGGGCGTGGTCTTCAACGTCGACGAGAAGTCCGGCGACAAAGCCGCCAAGGCGGCCGCCAAGGCCGCCGCCAAAGAGCTGAAGACGCGGCTGCCGGCGAGCAAGACCATCGGCACGCCGCTCATCTTCTGCCTCGACGACATCGTCGTCACCAGCGACAAGCTCAAGCCGCTCGCGCTGGCGAAGGACGCGCGCGTCTGCGTCTTCCACCACCAGTTCAAGGACCCCGCGGCCGGGGCGACCGACCCGGTGTCGAAGTGCGGGATGCACGACCCCGGCACCGACGTGGACGTGAAAGGCTTCCCGTACAGCCTGACGACGGTCGGGGCCAACGCCTACCTCACCGACTACCCGAACTGGACCCGCCTGGTGGTCGCCGGCGGCAACCTGCACGACGCGTTCGGGCACCGCACCGCGGCGGCCGACGACAGCCCGGTGTTCGGCGCGCGGGCGGCCGTCCGATGGAAGGACTCGGCCGCGCTGGCGAAGGCCGGCGACGCGCTCTCGCCGCGCCCGGACATCCTGGTCAAGGACTACTTCAGCACTCAGCCGTTCTACGAGCAGGCGTACCTGTCCCGCAGCTTCCCGCCGGGCGCGGGCGCGGCGGAGTACAAGGAGTGGGACGCCGCGGCCGACCCGGCGGGCTTCAACAACGGCCGGTTCGACACCGCGCACCTGCGCTGCTGCGGGTACGAGGGCGCGAAGGAGGTCGCGGTCGTCTTCCGATACCACCGCTTCGCGTTCGACCTCGACGCGCAGGTGAACGACCTCCAGGGCGCGGACGAGGCGACCCAGAAGGACTGGATCAAGAAGGTGGTCATCGACGTCGCCAACCGGTGGAACGGCGACGACGACAAGAACGCCGACCGGACGTGGGTGGACCCGCGCGGCGCGGCGCCGGCCCTCCGGAACACGGTGATCACGTTCCTCCAGTACCTCGACGCGGACCACTCGCACTTCCTGATCGAGACGATCCCGGAGACCGGGACGAGCAGCATGACCGCCAGCACCGGCGCGGGCAAGCTGCGCCCCAAGGCCGCCGAGGAGACGGCGGGGCGCGGTATGGCGGCGGCGCACGAGACGGGGCACACCGGCGGACAGCCTGACGAATATTCTCCCTCGGAGGACGGCCAGGACGCGTTCGGGTCCAACCACATGCTCGGGGCCCCGTACAACCTGGACCCGGAAGGGATGATGCGGGGCAACCGCTTCGTCCGGGCGCACTCCCTGTGGCAGGTCGCCGAGTGGCTGCGCAAGACGCCGGCGCTCAGCGCGGTGGAGTGGAAGGTGGTGCACGGCGCGGAGAGCTATCAGCTCCCGCACTACGCGCACGACAAGCCGGGGCGGAGCTGGATGCACTGGCCGGTCCGCGTGAACACGCGCGCGCGGGGCTCGGGGACGGGATGCTTCGACTCGCACCTCTACCTGCTCGGCGCCGACCAGTACAGCACGGCCGTACTCCCCGGGCTCCTCGCCGGCGGCACGTTCGACGCGATCCTGACGGTGCTCGTCCGCATCTATTTCAGGTACCCGGACAGCCTGAACGAGGACGCGTTCCGCGAGGCCCTGTACGCCGAGGTGAATCCGATGGTGCACAACACGCTCAACGAGAAGCGCGCGGCGTCGCTCACCGTCTCCACGCCGGGGCCGCCGGCGATCGCGCGCAGCTTCGTCCACTTCTCAGAGCGCTACCTGAGCGGCAAGAAGTCCACGGCGAGCGCGGCCCAGAAGGAGACCGTCACCGACAAGCTGGCCGACGCACCGTACCACCTGAGGGTCACGATCACCGAGCGCACGGCGCAGGAGCAGACGAACATGGACGCGGCGAAGGCGACCGCGAACGCGCCGGCGCTCCAGACCATCGACGACACGTACAACGTCATGCCGCAGCCGCTCAGCCAGGCCCAGGCCAACCAGCAGGCGGCCGACCGGCAGGCGCTGCTCGACGCGGCGAAACTCCCCGACGCCCCGGGTGCGACGCACGCGAACGCGGGGGCCCCGTGGGAGCAGACCGTCGACATGCCGGCGGACTACGCCACCCTGTCGGACGACAAGAAGTCGAAGGAGCGAACCCGGGTCGCGATCGCGGTGGCGCGCGCCGTCATCCGCGCGCTCGGCCTGAGCACCGCGGGGCCGGGGAGCGCGAACAGCTACCAGGACGCGGCCTCGTACGTGTCGATCGTTCGGAGCGTGATGGCGGCCGGTGGCACCGATCCCGTCGTCACCTGACGCCGCCGGCGCCGTGCTGCGCCCCCTCGCGATCGCCGTCCTGTGGGCGGCGCTGTGCGCGTGCCGGACGCAGGCGAGCGGCGGGGCACGGCAGCAGCAGAAACCGGAGACGCCAATGAGCGACGCGTTCGTCTCAGTGTGGGACAAGCAGCCGGTGCCGGCCGAGGAGCCCGCGCGCCCCATTACCCCGGCGGGGCCGCCCGCGGCGGGCTGGGCGCGCGCGGTCCCCGAGCGGACGGTGGCGGCGCGGGCGTTCCTCACCGAGGAGCGGAACTCGCGGCTCGCCGGCGCGCTCCCAGCCGGCGGCGCCTGGCGCGTCCGCTGGACGCACGACGTCAGCCAGGGCGTGCTCCCGGCGTGGGTGCTCACCGCGGGCACGCGCATCGTCGTTCAGGGCGAGGGGATGTGGGAGCTCCTCGACACCGACGGCGGTCGGATCCGGACCGGCGTATTCGCCGCCGAGGCAATCGCCCTCGATCCCGAGCGCGCCCTGTTCTACGCGGTCGGGACGGGCAGCGAGATCGTGGCGCGGAACCTCGCCGACGGCGAGAAGGCGTTCTACTTCGCGCTCACCTTCGGGAAGAAGTACGCCCGACAGTACCTCGCCCGCCCCGATGGCCGCTTCATCGCGCTGAGCGTCGAGCAGGTGATCGACCCCCACGCGCCCGGCGCGCCCAACACGTCGATGGTGGAGACGGTGACGCTGCCGGAGCGGCCGGTCGTCGACAGCATGAGCGGGCACGCGTCCGCGCCCGTCTCCGGGCACCTCTTCCACCAGTCCGTGGTCCTCGCCGGCGCGGTGCGCGGCGGCGCGGTGGCGGTCGCCACCGAGAACCGGCTCACCTACGCGGACATTCAGCTCAAGATCCGGCGGCACTTCTCGGGCGAGTTCGTGCCCGTCTCGCTGAGCCTCGACGAAGGGGGGCGCGCCTACATGCTGGTGAACGCCGGCGGCCGCCGGGCGCTCTGGGTCGTCACCCCGGCCGGCGAGCGCGCGGCGGCGGCCGAGCTGCCTGACGAGGCGCGGGAGGCCGCCCACCCGCCGATCGTCGGCTACGACCACACGGTGTACGTCCTGGGCGCCGACCGGGTCTACGCCTACGCGCCCGACGGGTCGCCGCGCTGGCAGAGCGCGCCCGGCGCGAGGCCCGCCGGCGCCGCGGTGACGGCCGACGACCGCCTCCTGGCGTCGGTCGGGAGCCGGCTCGTCGCCTTCGCGCCCGGCGGGGAGCCGGCAGTGCTGCACGAGTTCCCCGGCGAGCAGCTCCGCACGGCGCCCGTCATGACCGCCGCCGGCGAGATTCTGGTCGCGTCGCGCGGAAAGCTCTACTGCCTGACGAGGGAGTGAACGGCAGGGACCGAGAGGAGAGGCAGGGACTGAGGCACTGAGATGAACGACTCAGTCCCTCAGTCCCTGCCGTTCAGTCTCCAGCCGCCCCCTCTCCCCCTCCCCCTCCCCCTCCCGGCGGCGGAAGCGGAGCACCGACCGGCCATCCTCGCCCTCGGCGACGTACGCGTCCACCGGGCCGAAGAGCTGCTCCAGCTCGGACGGGGTGCAGGTCGGCAGGAAGACGCGCAGGACGCGCGGGTCGTAGTAGCGGAAGATGAGGCGCTGGCCCCGCTCGTCGCGCACGCGCAGGAAGGTGCGCAGATGCCGGCGCAGCTGATCCAGCGTGCCCCGCGACGTGAAGTAGATCCCCCAGCTCCGCCCCCATCCGGCCTCGAGCAGGTCGCGGGTGAAGTGCGCGCTCTCCACCAGCCTGACGAGATACGGCGCCGCCGCCTCGAGCTGGGACGGCAGGCGGCCGGCGTACAGGCACGCCTGCTCCATCCCGCTGTAGCGCACCAGCGACCGGATCCCCTCGTCGCGCGCGCCGTCGAGCACCGCCCACACGGTCGGCCGCGCCCCGGACGGCGACGCCGGCCGCCACAGCTGCTCGACCACCGCGTCCACCACCGCGGCGGGCGCCGCGCCGCGCGTGATCACGCCCCTCTCCTCGCCAGGGCGCGGCGCTCGCACTCCTCGCAGAACGGCATGCCGGTCTCGGCCGCGCTGCGCAGGCT
>DATFPD010000358.1:0-3294 GCA_035265005.1 Gemmatimonadaceae bacterium
CGGCCCCGCCCGCCGCCGCGGCCCGCTCCTGCACCGCGCGCTACCGGATGGCGGCGCGCTGCCCCGTGCCGCCTGACGAGAGGTAGTCGAGCAGCACGGTGCTCATCACCCGCATCCCGACCGGGATCGCGCCGTCGTCGGCCATGAACGTCGGCGTGTGGTGGTCGCCGGACGTGGTGCCCGGCTTGAGCGAGCCGAGCATGTAGAAGAAGCCGGGCGCCGCCGCCGTGTACTCGGAGAAGTCCTCGGAGGCCGACCACGGCGGGAGCTGGACGACGTTCGCGGCGCCCGCCGCGCGACGGAGCGACGGGACGGTGCGCGCGGTGAGCAGGGTGTCGTTGTAGGTGAGCGGGTAGCGGCGCTCGTAGTCGAGGGTGAAGGAGCCGCCGCCGGCCTTCGTCGTGCCGTCGAGGATCTCGCGCATGCGCCGCTCGAACAGGTCCTGCACGCCGGTGTCGTACGTGCGCACGGTGCCCTCGAGCTGGACCTCGGCGGGAATGATGTTCCACCGCTCGCCGCCGCGCACGATCCCCACCGAGAGCAGCCCCGCGGCCATCGGGTCCACGTTGCGGGAGCGGATGGTCTGGAGCGCGAGGATGGCCTGCGCCGCGATCACGACGGGGTCGATGGAGAGATGCGGCTGCGCGCCGTGCGACTGCTTCCCCTTGATCGTGGAGCGGAAGACGTCGGCCGCGGCCAGCGCGGGGCCGGGGGTGAAGCCAATCTTCCCGACCTCCATCGAGGCCTTGGTGTGCAGCCCGAAGATCGCGCTCGGGCGGAGGTCGCGGAACACGCCCTCCTTCATCATCAGCTTGGCCCCGCCCTCCTCGCCCTGCGGCGGGCCCTCCTCGGCGGGCTGGAAGATGAACATCACGGTGCCCGGCAGCTCGGCCTTCATCCCGGCGAGGATGGTCGCCACGCCGAGCTGCACGGCGGTGTGCACGTCGTGCCCGCAGGCGTGCGCGATCCCCACCTCCCTGCCCTGCCAGCTGCCGCGCGCGGTGGACTTCCACGGATACGGCGTGTCCTCCACCACCGGGAGCGCGTCCATGTCCGCGCGCACGGCGACCACGGGGCCGGGCCTGCCGCCCCGCAGGACGCCGACGACGCCGGTCTTCGCCACCCCCGTCCGCACCTCGAGCCCGAGGGCGCGCAGCCGCTCGGCGACGAGGGCGGCGGTCTTCACCTCCTGGTTGCCGAGCTCGGGGTTCTGGTGGAGGGTGTGGCGGAGCTCGGTGATCTGCGGCGTTAGGCGGGTGACGGCGGCGGCGACGCGGGGGTCCACCGCGGCGGGGGCCTGCGCCGCCGCCGCGCCGGCAATGAGCGACGGCAGGGCGGCGGCGGCGAGGCGTCTGGGGAGGCGGAGAGGCATGCGGCTCGTGAGGGGACGGGAGGGGGCGGCCGCCGCGAGGATGCGACCACGCTGGTTCCCGTACAAGCTCGCGGCGGCGAGGGCACCGTGCCACCCCCGCCGCCGCGAAGCGCCGTCCGAAGCCTGCCGCCGACGCGGTCGAATGCCGCTACGGCACCGCCCCCGCCTTCGCCCGCCTGAACTCCGCCCCCTTGCTCCACTCCGGCCACTGCGCCGAGCTGGCGAGCGAGAGCGCGAAGTCCCGAACGATCTCCGAGAGCTGCACCGCCCCGCTCAGGTCGAAGTCCGGCCGGTACTCGTCCGACGGCTGGTGGTAGCGGTGCGCCGTGTAGTCCTCGCCCTGCTGCGCGCCCCACTCCCGCGGCCGGCCGACGAAGTCCGAGCCCGCGCCTATCGAGACCGACGGCACGCCGACCTTCGCGAACGAGAAGTGGTCGGAGCGGTAGAATGCGCCGCGCTCCGGGTGGTCCTCCGGGGAGAGCCGCAGCCCGCGCCCGGCGGCCAGCCGGGCGAGCGACGCGCCGAGGGAGCTCTTGTCCTCGCCCAGCACGCGCAGGCTGCGGGTGCGGCCGAGGACGTTCCCGCCGTCCACGTTGAGGTTCGCGACCACGCTCGAGATGGGCACCGTCGGCTGGAGGCCGAAGAACTCGGAGCCGAGCAGCCCGGACTCCTCGCCGGTGACGAAGACGAACAGGAGCGAGCGGCGCGGCGCGGGTCGCATCGCGGCCGTGCTGCGCGCCACCGCCAGCAGGTCCGACACGCCCGAGGCGTTGTCCGACGCGCCGTTGTAGATCGAGTCGCCGCCCACCGCGGGGCCGATGCCCAGATGGTCCCAGTGCGCGCTGAGCGCCACGTACTCGTCGCGCAGCCGCGCGTCGCGCCCGCGCACGACGCCGACGACGTTCTCCGACTTCAGGTGCTCGACCCGGTTGCGGAAGGACACGTCGACCGTGATCCCGGTCGGGACCGGGCGGAAGTCGCGCGACGCGGCGCGTCCGCGCAGCTCGGCCAGGTCGAGGCCGGCCTGCGCCAGCAGCGCCGAGGCCGCGCTGTCGGTGATCCACCCGCGCACTCCGAGCGGCGCGGGCAGCGGGTGCCCGCTTGCGGGCGGATGCGCGCGCGGGAGCATGCGCTGCTCCTTGGCCCACGAGCCGACGACGGTGTGCCACGGGTAGCCCGCCTGCTCGGTGGTGTGGATGATCAGCATCCCGGCGGCGCCGCGTCGCTCCGCTTCCTCGAACTTGTAGGTCCAGCGGCCGTAGTAGGTCATCGCGCGGCCGCCGAAGAGCGCCGGCTCGCTCGCGGGCGCGGGCGGGTCGTTCACGATCACGAGCAGCACCTTGCCGCGCAGGTCGGCGCCCTTGAAGTCGTCCCAGCGGTACTCGGGCGCGGCCGCCCCGTAGCCGACGAACACCAGCTCCCCGGCCGCGCGGCTGCTGTCGGCCGCCGAGCCGGCCCAGACGACGACGTCGTCAGGATAGCGGAGCGTGCGCGACGCCTTCCCGGACGCGACCGCGCGCACCGTCCCCGGCTCCGAGCCCACGACGTCGATCGGGACCTCCTGGAAGTACGATCCGGCGGCGCCCGGCTCCACGCCGGCCGCCCGTAGCTGGCTCGCGATGTATTCCGCCGCCAGTCGCCCGCCGCGGGTCGCGGGCGCGCGTCCCTCCAGGAGGTCCGAGGAGAGGAATCTGAGGTGGCCGTCGATCTCGGCGGCGGTGATGGCGGGCGCGCCCGCCGCGCCGGCGGGCGTGGCGCTCTGCGCGAGAGCGAACCGCGGCAGGAGCGCGCCAGCCAGGAGCAGGATGAGCGAGAGCTTCATGCGTCGGCGGCGAAGGCGAAAGTGAGCGCGCGCCCTGCGTACGGACCGCGGCGCGCGGCCTCCAAGCTTAGCGCGCGTGAATGCTGGCCTCCAGACGGGG
>DATFPD010000359.1:0-13823 GCA_035265005.1 Gemmatimonadaceae bacterium
CTCATACGCGGCGAAGCTCTGGCTCATGACGAGCGGGTCGTACGGCGTCTACGTCACGGTCGAGGGCGCGGCGGGCGTCGGCTCGGTCGTCGTGCCGGTGGTGAGCGCGGCCTCGCAGCGGCTCGGGATGGGCGGCGCCGAGGGGGCGGCGCTGGCCGCGCTCGGCGCGCTGCTCGCCGTCGGCATCGTGGCGATTCTCGGCGCCGCGACGGGCGAGGCGGTGCTGCCGCCCGGAGAACGACCGGACGCTCGGCGGCGCCGGACCTCGCGCCTGACGATGGGCGCCGGCGCGGCCGTACTCGCGCTGACGCTCGTCGGATTCCGGGGATGGTGGGGGAGTGTGGACCGGGATTACGCCCGCCGGCTGACCCGACCGCTGCACGTCTCGGCGTCGACCCGGGCGGCCGCTCCGGCGCGGAGCCAGGTCGTGCGCGTGGCGCTGGACGACTCGATCTGGGCGCACCCGAACATGCCACCGATCGTTCCGGACCACGGCAAGATGATGCACCTGTTCCTGGTGCGGGTGCCGCGCGCGGATGTCTTCGCTCATCTGCACCCGGAGCCCGTCGCGTCCGACCTGGTGCTCGAGGCGTCGGTCGAGGGACGGCTGCCCGCGGGTCGCTACGACGTGTACGCGGACGTCGTGCAGTCGGACGGACTCGCCCGCACGATGACGACGACGCTGGACGTGCGCGAACAGGATCTCTCCGCGCGGGACCGTGGCGTCACAGGCGTCACACCGTCGGGGTGGGGACGCGGCGACGACTCGTGGATCGCGCCTGGGAACGTCGGCGCCCCCGGGGGTACCGTGCGGCTGGAAGATGGGTCGACGATGACCTGGGAGGCGTCCGCCGCGCCGGTGCAGGGGCGCGACGTCGTGCTGCGCTTCGCGGTGCGCGACTCGGCAGGCCGGCCTGCGGTGCTCGAGCCGTACCTGGGGATGGGCGGGCACGCGGTGGTGCGGCGCGACGACGGCGGCGTCTTCGTGCACCTGCACCCCATGGGCACCGTCTCCGCTGCCGCGATGGCGACGCTGGCCGAGCGCGCCGGCGGTGAGGGGGGCGGGCACGACGGGCAGGACGGGCACGCGGCGGGCGGCGCGGTCTCGACCGCGGACGAGCCGGGCGTGGTCTCGTTCCCGTTCGTCTTCCCGCAGCCGGGCGACTACCGCATCTGGGCTCAGGTGAAACGCGGCGGGCGGGTGCTCACCGGCGCGTTCGATGCGCGGGTGCCGGGTGGCGGGAGGTGAGCTTCCCCGCACCCGGGGGCGGGCTGGAAACCGGGGTTGACTTTGTAGCGTAAAGTACTTGTCATTCAGCCGTCCGCACCCTAACTTGAGACCGTGGCCACCTTGCGTCCCGTCCCCAGCAGCGAGCCGCCCCAGGCCGAAGCGCCCGCGCTTCAGGCGCGGGCGATGGACAACCTGCGCTTCATCCGCGAGACGATGGAGCAGGCCGCGTCGTTCACCGCCGTCTCCGGGTGGGCGATGGTGGCGGTCGGCGTGATCGCGCTCGTGGCAACCTTCGTGGCGCCGCGGCAGCCGACGCTGGAGCGGTGGCTGGTGGTGTGGCTGACGACGGCGGCGGTGTCACTCGCGATCTCCGGCTGGGCCATCGTGCGGAAGGCGAAGGCCACCGGAGTGCCCGTCCTGTCGGGGCCCGGACGCAAGCTGCTGCTCGCGTTCGCGCCGCCGATGGTGGTGGGGGCGCTGCTGACCGCGATCTTCGTGCAGGCGGGGATGCTGACGGCGCTGCGCGGGAGCTGGCTGCTGCTCTACGGAACCGCGGTGGTGGCGGGTGGGGCCTTCTCGGTACGCATCGTACCGGTGATGGGGCTCTGCTTCATGGCGCTCGGCGCGGTGGCGCTGTTCGCGCCGCACGCCTGGGGCACGTGGCTGCTGGCGGCAGGGTTCGGTGGATTGCACATCGTGTTCGGGATCATCATCGCACGGAGGCATGGTGGCTAAGCAGGGAGCAGTGCCCCGTGATCGTGGGGCCGACAAGCCGGCGGCGGGCGGGGGCGGCGCACAGCCCCGGAAGCTCGGCGCCATCCGCGGTCAGGCGTCGCCCGTCGAGGGCGGCCGACCGGACGTGGACCGGCTCATTCACGAGCCGATCCGTCTGGGGATCGTCAGCGCGCTCGCCGCGAGCGAGACGCTGACCTTCAACGACCTGAAGCGTCTGATGGAGACGACCGACGGCAACCTGAGCGTGCACGCGCGCAAGCTCGAGGACGCCGGCTACGTGGCGTGTACCAAGTCGTTCGACGGTCGCGTGCCCCGCACCGAGTACCGCCTGACCGCGGCCGGGCGGCGCGCGCTCGAGCGCTACGTGGACCACATGGAAGCGCTCATCAGGGCAATGCGGGGCGAGTAAGCGAGGGGGGGGCGCGGCGACCACCGCGCCCCTCGACCACCGCGGTGAGCGGCTGCGAGCGCAGACCCCACCGCTTCTTTTTCGGATCCAAACTTTATGAAGCAAAGGGCTTTACCTATCCCACGCGTCCGCTCGATGCACGTCGCGATCATCATGGACGGGAACGGCCGGTGGGCCGCAGCGCGCGGACTGCCGCGGACTGCCGGCCACACCGCCGGGGCGCGCGCGGTGCGCCGGACGGTGGAGGCGGCGGCGCGCGCCGGGATCGGGACGCTGACGCTCTACGCGTTCTCGGGCGACAACTGGCGCCGCCCGCCGGCCGAGGTCGAGGCGCTGATGCGCCTCTTCCGCCGGTACCTGGCGGCCGAGACGGCGCGCTGCGTGACGAACGGCATCCGGCTCAGCGTGGTGGGACGGCGCGACCGTCTCTCCGAACAGCTCGTGCGCGCGATCGAAGCGGCCGAGGACGCCACGGCGGACGGCCGCCGCCTGCATCTGCGCGTGGCCGTGGACTACTCGGCGCGCGACAGCCTGGTTCGCGCCGCCGAGCTGTCGGCGGCCGTGACCCACGGCCGCGACGCGTCGTCGCGCCTGACGAGAGACGAGTTCGCGCGCGCCCTCGCGGCGGCCGACCACGCCGGCGACGGCGGCGCGCCCGACGTCGACCTCCTCATCCGCACCGGCGGCGAGCAGCGGCTGAGCGACTTCCTGCTCTGGGAGTGCGCCTACGCCGAGCTGCTGTTCCTCCCCCGCATGTGGCCGGACTTCGGCGAGACCGATCTGGAGCAGGCAGTTCAGGAATTCGCCCGCCGCGAGCGCCGCTTCGGCGGACTGACCGAAACCAGCAAGGAGGCTGCACTGTGAGCGAGACGCATTCGGGCGCCGCGCCGACGGAACGCCCCTCGGTACTCGCGCCTCCGCCGCGCCGGTCGGACCCCGCACGCCAGGCGCCGGGGCAGCTCACGCCGCGCACGCGGCTCGCGCTCGTGCTGCTCGGCAACGCCATCTCGCTCGGCGCCCTCGCCGACGCGCTGTTGCGCGCCAACGGGCTCGGGCTGAACATCACGCTCGGTATCGCGGTCCTGGCCGCAGTGATGGTCTGGCTGGCGCGCACGCGCGACCCCGAGCTGCGGCTGCGGGATCACTGGATCGCGATCCCGGCGCTCCTCTTCGCGGGCGTCTTCGCGTGGCGCGACGCCGGCGGCATCACGGCGATCAACCTCGTGCTGCTCGTCGCGGCGCTCGTGATCTGGTCGGCGGCGGTGCGCCGCGGCGACAGCTGGGACGTGCGCGCGGCCCAGGTTCGCGACTACGCCGCGGCGCTCGGCGCGAACGCGATCAGCGTGGTCGGCGGCCTGGCGCCCGTGCTGATGGTGGACGTGGAATACTCGCACGTCTCCAAGGCGGTGGGGGGGCGCCGGGCGGTGCCGTTCGTGCGCGGACTCCTGATCGCGGCACCGCTGCTGATCGTCTTCGGCGCGCTGCTGGCCTCCGCGGACCCGATGTTCGCGCACCTGATGGACGGCCTCGTGGACGTCGACCTCGGGCAGGTGCTGGGGCACGTGGTGGTCGCCGGCGTGTTCGCGTGGCTCGCCGGCGGCTACCTGCGCGGCGCACTGGTGGGAGACGCCCCCGCCGCACGCCCCGCCGCCGCGTCGGCCCCGGGCGCCGCCTGGTCGCTCGGCATCATCGAGGTGTCGGTCGTCCTGGGCTCGCTCTGCGTGCTGTTCCTCACGTTCGTGCTGGTGCAGCTGCGGTACTTCTTCGGAGGAGCGGCGCTCGTCCAGGCCAGCGCCGGACTGACGTACGCCGAGTACGCCCGGCGCGGGTTCTTCGAGCTCGTGTTCGTCGCCGCGCTCTCAGTGCCGCTGCTGCTCGGCGCCCACGCGCTGCTCCGGCGCGAGCGTCCGCGCGACGAGCGGATCTTCCGCGGGCTGGCGTGGGCGCTGCTCTCGATGCTGCACGTCGTCATGCTGTCCGCGGTCCGCCGCATGTGGCTGTACCAGACCGAGTTCGGGCTCACGGAGCCACGGCTCTACGCGTCGGCGTTCATGGGGTGGCTGGTGCTCGTCTTCGCGCTGTTCGCGGCCACCGTACTGCGCGGCCGGCCTCGCCACTTCGCCTTCTCGGCGCTGGTTGCCGCGTGGGGAGTGGGACTCGCGCTCAACGCGGTGAACCCGCACGCGCTCATCATGCGCACGAACCTCGACCGCCTGCGCGACGGCAAGCGGTTCGACCCGGCCTACGTGCGCGAGCTGGGTGGGGACGCGGTGCCGGTGCTGCTCCAGGCGCTGCACGCGTCGTCGGGACCGGAGCGGTGTCAGGTCATCCTGGCCCTGCGCGCGTACCGTAGGCCGTTCGACGTGTCGGGCGGCGAGGACTTCGATCACGCGTGGCACCTCGCCAGCGATTGGCGCTCGTGGAACCTGGGGCGCCATCGCGCGGCGCGCGCGCTCGCGGAGACTCCCGACGTCGATCGCCTCATCGTCGACGACGCGCTCCGCGCGTCCGGGTGCGAGGTGCCGGCGCGTGCGCGCTAACGCGCGGGGTGGTATATTGCGGCCGGGAGGGCCGCCATGCTCACGATACCGATGTTGCTCGCCGCCATCGTCGGCACGCTGACGGGGCTCACGGAGATGCGCGCCGAGCAGATGCAGCCGGCGGCGCTCACGCTCGCCACCTTCGGGTGCATGCTCGGCGCCGCCTACCCCGACGGCGCCTGGCGGCGCGCGCTGATGCTCGGCCTCTCCGTACCGCTCGCACAGCTGATCTCGACCACGACCGGCGTCGCGCTGCCGTACCCCGTGCCCCGCTTCGCCGAAGCATTCCTCGCCCTGATTCCGGCGTTCGTCGGCACGTACCTCGGCGTGGGGCTGCGCTGGGTGGTGGCGTCGCAGCAGCAGAAGCACCCCAGAGGCTGACAGCAGGTACGAGATACGCGATACGAGCCGGGCCCCGGGGAGCTTCCATGAGCATCCCGGGGCCCGGCTCGTATCGCGTATCTCCTGACTCCTCTCTTGTTTCCCCTCTGGGAAGGCTAGAGATTGCCAGACCATGGCCATCTCCGTCGTCGCCGGGCTGAATGCGCTGCCGCTCGTGGGGCGGGCCGCCGAGCTGGCGGCGATCGGGGCGGCGCTGGACGAGGCGGGGGCCGGGCGCGGAACGACGCTGATCGTCGCCGGGGAAGGGGGCGTCGGCAAGACGCGGCTGGCGCAGGCGGCGGTGCAGCAGGCCGAGCGGCGCGGATGGAGCGTTGCCGTCGGGCGCGCGTACCCGGTGGAGTCCGGCGTCCCATACGCGCTGTTCTCGGACGCGCTGCTGCCGCTGCTGCGGCGGCTCGACCAGGCCACGCTGCAGGTGCTGACGCGCGGCGGGAGCTCGGAGCTGGCGTACCTCTTCCCGGCGCTCGGCGGCGGAGGCGAGCGCGCGATGCCGCGCGGCGACCCGGCCGAGTTCAAGTCGCGGCTCCTCTGGAACTTCGCGCAGTTCCTGAGTCGCGTCTCGGCGAAGCAGCCGCTGCTCGTCGTCCTCGAGAACCTCCAGTGGGCCGACGCGTCGTCGCTGGAGCTGCTGCACTTCGTCGCCCGGCAGATGGGTGGCAAGGACCGCGTGCTCCTCCTCTGCACGTACAACGAGGCCGAGCGGGACCACAATCCGGCGCTGCGGACCACCGAGCAGTCGCTCGTCTCGCTAGGCTGCGCGCGGGTGCAGCGGCTGGAGCCGCTGTCGCGCGAAGGAACGGACGAGCTGATCCACCAGATCTTCGGCGCGGAGCGGAGCGCGACGCGGGAGTTCTCGGCGCTGCTCTACGGGTGGACGCGCGGGAACCCGTTCTTCGTCGAGGAGACGCTGAAGGCGCTGGTCGAGTCGGGGCGGCTCTACGAGCGCGACGGCACCTGGCTCGGCTGGGAGATCGCGGAGCTGGACCTGCCGCGCTCGATCCGCGACGCGGTTGTGGCCCGCCTCGACCGGCTCGGCCCGAACGCGCGCGCCGCCGCGAACTTCGCGGCCGTGATCGGCACGCAGGCGTCGTACGACGCGCTGCTCGCGATCACGGCGCTCCCCGAGAACGACCTGCTCGCCGCGATCGACGAGCTGCGCCGGCAGCGCGTGCTGGCCGAGGGGCGCGAGGGCGACCTCGTCGTGTACGACTTCACGCACCCCATCCTCCAGCAGACGCTCTACGAGGAGCTCGGACTCGCCCGCGCGCGGCTGCTGCACGCCACGGTGGCCGAGTCGCTGGAGCGCTTCTACGAGGAGCGTGCGCGAGGCGCCGGCGACGGGGCGCTGGCGCACGCCGACGAGCTGGCGTTTCACTTCTCCCGCGCCGACGCGCGCGGCCTGACGACGAAGGCGGTCAAGTATCTCGCCGCGGCCGGGCGCGGCGCGCTGGCGAAGTCCGCCAACCGCGAGGCGGCGAACTACCTCTACGCCGCGCTGGAGCGCCTCGACCGCGCCGGCGGCGCCGCCGAAGGGGTGAACGAGGCGGACCTGGTGGAGGACCTGGCACGCGCGCGGCAGCGGCTCGGCGACTACGAGGCGTCGATGTCGCTCTGGTCGCGCGCCCGCGCCGACGCCGAGCGCCGCGACGAGCCGGCGCGCCTCGCCGGCATCGAGCGGTGCATCGGCCTGGCGAACTACTGGAGCGGGCGCTACGACGACGCGCTGGAGCATTACGACGCGGGCATCGCGGCCGCGCAACGCGGCGGCGACGACGCGGCGTACGCGCGGATCCAGCTCGCGAAGGGGATGTGCCTCCAGGAGGTCGGCCGCAACGAGGAGGCGAAGCGCGAGGTGCTGGGCGCGCTGGAGATCGCCGAGCGGCTGGGCGATACGGCGCTCCTGGCCCGGATGCACCGCGGCCTGCTGCTGCTCTACGCGTGGACCGGTCCAGCGGACCTGGCGCACGAGCACGGGCGCCGCGCGATCGCGCTCGCCGAGCAGTCCGGGCAGCGGGGCGTGGCGTGGTCGGCACACTGGGCGATGGCCACGCTCGCCGGCCTGACTGGCGACTCGGCGGCGATCCGACAGCACCTGGGGGACGCCGAGCGCCTGGCCGACGAGCTGCGCTCGCCGCTGCTGCGGCTGTGGACCGCCGAGGTCTCGATCGAGTACCTCTCCGGGATCGGGGAGTGGGACCAGGCGGTCGCGCTGGGCGAGCGAACGATCGCCGTCGCGCGGTCGCTCGGCCAGCGCACACTCATCCCGCGGCTGCTGGTATGGACGGGGCTCGTGTACCTCGGCCGCGGCGACCTGGAGCGCGCGAAGCGCTACCTGGACGAGGCGTGGCAGCTCTCCGGCGCGGAGCGGCGCACGCCGGCGGGGCGGCCGGTGGACGTGCACACGGTGGTGCCCGCGCACGCCGGGATGGCGGCGTACCACCTGGCGATGCGCGACTACCGCGCGGCGATTCGAGTCGGCGAGCACGGGCTGGAGATCGCCGACCGCACGGGGTACGTGGCGTGGGCGATCTACCGCCTGCTGCCGGTGATGGGCGAGGCCGCGCTCTGGCTCGCCGACTTCGAGCGCGCGGAGCGCTACGGGGCGCGGCTGCGGCGGGACTCGGTGGCGCTCGGCCACCGCCTGGGGCTCGCCTGGGCGGACGCCTGCGACGCGCTCGTGATCATGCTCAAGAAGGGCGACCCGGCACGCGCGGTCGAGCTCCTGCGCAAGGCGGCGGACGACCTGGACGCCATCCCGTTCGTCTGGGACGGCGCCCGCGTGCGCCGGCAGCTCGCGATCGTGCTCGCCGAGACGGGCGACCGCGACGGCGCGACGCGCGAGCTGCGCCGCGTGCACGAGATCTTCTCGCGGCTGGGCGCCGAGCGGGAGCTGGACGCGACGCGCGAGCAGCTGCGCACGCTGGGCGCCCGACCGCCGGCGCGCACGTCGGTGAGCGGCGTCGGCGGGCTCACGGGGCGCGAGGTCGAGATCATCCGCCTCGCCGCGGCGCGCAAGTCGAACAAGGAGATCGGCAAGGCGCTCGGGATCTCCCCGCGCACGGTGAGCACGCACCTGTCGAACATCTTCGGCAAGCTGGGCGTGGGCTCGCGCGGCGAGCTGACGGACTTCGTTCGCGAGCACGGGCTGCCGGCGGCGGCGAAGGACTGAGTCCCGATTCGCGATTCGCGACTCAGTCCTGCTGCTTCGGCACAACCGTAATTCGCCCGCTCTGCTCCACGACCGCGTACTTGATCTGCTCCAGGCGCTCCAGCCCCTGGTGCTCGCGGGCCGCGGAGAGGATGTCGGACTCGTCGATCCGCTCCTTGTCCATCCGATCGCGGTGGAGGTGGCCGTCCTCGATGACCACGACCGGGGTCGAGTCGAGCATCTTGGACAGGCGGGGGAAGCGCCGCTTGACGAGCGAGAGCGCGACGTCCAGGCCGACGAGGGTCACGACGAGCAGGAACGCGTTGGTGACCGAGTTGTCGCTGTCGATCATCGCCTGCTGGATGGACTCGCTGATGATCAGCAGGAGCACGAAGTCGAACGTCGTGATCTGGTTCAGCGTGCGCTTCCCGGCGATGCGGAAGATCAGGAACAGGAAGGCGTAGACCGCGAGTCCGCGGAAGACCGAGTCCATGGGGCGGTGTCGTCGTTAGGGATTGGCGGCGGCCGCGCTCACGGGAAGACGAACTGCGACAGCTCCACCGGCGGCTGGCCGGCGAGTCCGACGCGCGCGCGCAGCCGGCCGAAGCCCTGCGGCACCAGCCCGAAGGTGATCCGCGCCGGGCGCGTGGGGTCGGCGACGCGGAAGACGTAGGTCGTGCGGTCCGGCCCGGCGGCCGAGCTCTCCGGCTCCGGGACGATGTGGTCGACGTCGAACTGCTCGAGGTAGTCGTGGTCGATCCACACGCGCGCCTGGCCGTCCGGGGCGGCGCCGGGGGCCAGCTCCAGGTTCAGCGGCGCCGGCGAGTTGTGGCGCACCAGGCGCTCGTAGCGCAAATGAAGCGGGCCGCCGGCCGCGCCCGCCTCGGCGCGACTCAGCGGCCCGCGCCCGAAGGCGCCCAACAGGGTGGCGGCGACCACCAGCAGCATGGCGGCCCATCCGATGCGCTCGAAGCGCCACTCGCCGCGCTGAGAGTCGAGGTCGGCGTCGATCTGGAGGTCGCCGACGCGATTCGGGCCCGCCACCTGTCACCCCCGTTCGCCGTGGTCTCCCTCGCCCCCCTGCCTCCCGTGCCGCCTGGTCGTGCGCCGCTCGTCCCGGTCAGGGCGTCAGTACGATCTTGATGCAGCGGTCCTGCTTCTTCTGGAAGATCGAGTAGCCGTGCGGCGCCTCGTCCAGCCGCATCCGGTGCGTGATGATCGCGGCGGGGTCGATCTCCCCGCGCTCGATCCGCTCCAGCAGCGGCTGCACATAACGATGCGCGTGCGTCTGCCCGCCGACCAGGCGGCACCCCTTCGCGAAGAGCTGCCCCATCGGGAACTTGTCGATCAGCCCCGCGTAGACGCCGGGGACCGACACGGTGCCCCCCTTGCCGCACGCCTGGATCGCCTGGCGGAGCGCCGTCGCGCGGTCCATCTGGAGCTTGAGCACCTGCTTCCCGGATTCGAGGCGCGAGTAGGCGTCGGTCCCGTGCGCCTCCATCCCCACGGCGTCGATCACGTGGTCGGGCCCGCGCCCGCCGGTGAGCTGCTTGAGCGTCTCGACGACGTCGTCGGTGTCGCTCGCGTAGTTCACGAGGTCGCTGGCCTTGCTCACGTCGCGCGCCATCGCCAGGCGGTCGGGGAAGCGGTCGATCGCGATCACGCGCTCGGCGCCGAGCAGGAGCGCGCTCTGGATGGCGAACTGTCCGACGGGACCGCACCCCCAGACGGCGACCGTGTCGCCCGAGCGGATCCCGCACTGCTCGGCGGCCTGGTAGCCGGTGGGCAGGATGTCGGTGAGGAAGAGGACCTGCTCGTCGCTCAGGTGGCCGGGCACCGTCTTCGGGCCGACGTCGGCGTACGGCACGCGGACGAACTCGGCCTGGCCGCCGGCGTAGCCGCCGTACATGTGCGAGTAGCCGAACAGCGCGGCGCCGGCGAAGCCGTTGAGCGCCTCCAGCATCCACGCGTTCGGGTTCGAGTTGTCGCAGAGGGAGTAGCGCTCGGTCTTGCAGTAGTGGCAGCTGCCGCAGGAGATGGGGAAGGGGACGACCACGCGGTCGCCGGTCTTGAGGTTCTTCACCCCCCGGCCGACGTCCACCACCTCGCCCATGAACTCGTGGCCGAGGATGTCGCCCTTCCGCATCGACGGGACCTTCCCGCCGTACAGGTGCAGGTCCGAGCCGCAGATGGCGGTGGAGGTCACGCGCACGACCGCGTCGCGCGGCGAGAGGAGCTCGGGGTCGGGCACGCTCTCGACCCGCATGTCCTCCTTGCCGAACCAGCAGACTGCTTTCATTCCGCGCCTCCTCCACCCAGGGACGACGTCACCCCTTCCTCGCGCTCGGCTGCCCTTTCGTCGTCGGGATCTCGCCGGCCTCGACGGTCTGCTTGAAGCGGCGGAGGTCCTCGCGCACCTGCACGTCCGGCTCCTGGCCGAACATCTTCGCGACCAGCGCGCCGAGCCGGCCGGCCGGCGGCTGGTACTCGAGCACGACCTTCAGCTCGGTGCCGCGGCCGCCGGGCGCCGGCCGGAAGTGGACCGATCCGGCGTTAGGCACGGTGGCGTCGTTGACCGACTTCCACGCCAGCAGCTCGCCGGGGATCTCGTTGATGATCTCCGCCTCCCACTCCACCGACTGGCCGGCGGGGGCCCTGGCCTTCCAGCGCGAGCGCCGCTCGTCGAGGACCGTCACCGACTCCAGGTGGTCCATGATCGCCGGCAGGTTCTCGAGGTTGCGCCAGAAGCGGTACAGGTCGGCCGCCGGGTGGTCGATCGTCACCGTGCGCTCGACCTTCACCGCCTTGCTGGCGTCGAGCACCGCCGCCGGGCCGTGCTTCTGCTCCAGGAAGCCGCCCTCCTCCTCGGCCGTGTCGATGCCGAGCGCGCCGTACACCGCGCAGTGCCCGGTGACGCCGCGCTGCACGAGCGCGGCGCCGAGCACCGCGACCGCGGCCCCCGGCACGTCGCGCCGGCGCACCCCGTAGAGCGCCAGCATGCTCCCGCCGATCATCGAGATCCAGCGCTCCGCGCTGCTGATGTTCTGCCGGTCGTTGCGCTCGCCCGGCTCGGCCGCGCGCTCGTCGCGCTCGTCGCGCTCGCCCATCGTCGTCGTCGTGCCCATCGATCCTCCGTTCGAAACGCGCCAGGCGTCGTCAGGGCGTGATCACGCCGCAGGCGATGCGCGCCCCGGACGCGCCTGACGGGTCGGTGGTGTAGTCGTCGGCCAGCGCGTGGATCATCAGCGCGGAGCCGTCGGCGTCGAGCACGCGGTTGTTGCCGGTCAGGCTGATGTCCTTGGTCCAGGCTTCCACGCGCAGCGTGCCGCTCTCGGGGACGTTGAGGTTCGTCAGGTCCCCGCCGTGGCTGCCGCTCGGGTTGCGGATGCCGTGCTGGCGCTGGGTGGGGTTGAAGTGCGCGCCGGCCGCATCGAACGTCGGGTCGCACTTGCCCACGGTGTGGACGTGGAAGCCGTGCGTGCCCGGCGGCAGGCCGTTCAGCTCGCCCAGAATCAGCAGGCCGTTGGCCGTCTGGGTGAGCGCGAGGTCCCCCAGCCGCTGGCCGGTGGCGTTGCGCATCTCGGCGCGCGCGGACGTCGCGGCGGGCGCCGGCTCCTCCTTGTGGCCGAACATGCCGCATCCGGCGGTCGACAGAAGGACGGTCGCGATGAACACGAGGGGCTGACGCATCCTGAGCCTCCACGGCGGTGATCGATGCACGCATCAAACAGGGCCAGCAGCGGCCGAGTCAGGCGCAAGATCAGGGCCGGCAATGCGTCAGCTCGCCAGGACCGCAGCGGCCCGGCGGCCGCGGCTCAATACCGCGAGTCGATTCCCTCCACCGCGCGCACCGTGTCGCGCGCGATGAGCAGCTCCTCGTCGGTGGGGATCACCCACGCGGCGAGCCTGGACCCGTCGGTGGTGATCCGCCCCTCGCGGCCGCCGACCATGCGGGCGTTCGCGTCGCCGTCGAGCGTGAGCCCGAACCAGGCGAGCCCCTCGCAGACGCGCTCGCGCACGCGCGCCGAGTTCTCGCCGATCCCGCCGGCGAAGACGATCGCGTCGGCGCCGCCGAGCGCGGCGAGGTACGCGCCGAGGTACTTGCGCACGCGGTAGCAGAAGATCTCGATCGCCAGGCGGGCGCGGCGGTCGCCGAGCTCATCCGCCTCGGCCACCAGCTCGCGCATGTCGTTCGTCAGGCCGGAGATGCCGAGGAGGCCGGACTGCTTGTTGAGCAGCCCCTCGACCTCGGGCAGCGAGAGCCCCTCCTTCGCGGCGATGTAGTCGAGCACCGCCGGGTCCACGTCGCCCGAGCGCGTGCCCATCACCAGTCCCTCGAGAGGCGTGAAGCCCATCGAGGTGTCCACGGACTGCCCGTCGGCGATCGCGCAGGCCGAGCAGCCGTTGCCCAAGTGCAGCGTCACGATGCGGGTGCGCTCGCGGGGCGTCTTCGTAATCTGCCGGTAGCGGTAGGCGACGTAGCGGTGCGAGGTGCCGTGGAAGCCGTAGCGACGCACCTTGTGTCGCCGGTAGAACTGGTACGGGATGGCGTAGAGGTACGCGTGCTCGGGGATGGTGTGGTGGAACGCCGTGTCGAACACCGCCACCTGCGGCACGCCGGGCCCGAGGGCCGCCCGCGCCGCCTGGATGCCGCGCAGGTTGTGCGGGTTGTGCAGTGGGGCGAGGTCGATCGTGTCCTCGATGCCGCGCAGCACCTCGTCCGTGATCAGCGTGGAGCGCTGGAAGCGCTCGCCGCCGTGCACCACCCGGTGCCCCACCGCGTCGATGTCGCCCACGCGCGCGACGGCCGAGCCGGCGCCGCCGCCGGCGAGCGTCTTGATGACGTGGTCGACCGCGGCGCGCTGGTCGCGCAGCGGCGCGGTCGTGCGCACGGCTTCGGCCGTGCCGACGCGCGTCTGCACGATGGCCTCGCCGCCGATGCGCTCGATCACGCCGCGGGCGAGCTTCTCGTCGCTGTTGTCCGCGAAGCGCTCGCTGCTCGTGGCGATGAGCTGGAACTTGAGCGTCGACGAGCCGACGTTGAGGACGAGGACGTTCACGAGCCGAGGATCCCTCCGGCGGCGAGCACCAGCGCCAGCGCCTCCTCGGCGGTGCCGCCGACGGCGCTCAGGTGGCCCATCTTGCGCCCGGGGCGCGCCTCCCGCTTGCCGTAGAGGTGCACGCGGACGCCCGGCAGCTCGAGCGCCGCGGGGAAGGGGGGCGCCGCGCCGTCGTGCCAGCGGTCGCCGAGCAGGTTCAGGATCGCGGCCGGCGCCACGACGTCGGTGGCGCCGAGGGGGAGGTTGCACACCGCGCGCACGAGCTGCTCGAACTGACTCGTCAGGCACGCGCGGCCGG
>DATFPD010000360.1:0-5622 GCA_035265005.1 Gemmatimonadaceae bacterium
TCCATCGGGTAGAAGGGGCGGAAGGCGGGGCCGATCAGCACCTCCTCGTCGGGCCCGGTGTTGTACGCCTTCCAGGCGATCGTCCCCGTGGCGGCGTCGAGCGCCATCAGCCATCCCCGCACGCCGAACTCGCCCCCCGAGTTGCCGACGAGCACTTTCCCCTTCACCACCAGCGGCGCCATCGTCATCGTCTCGCCGCGGCTCACGTCGCCCACGCGCACCCGCCACGCCTCGCGCCCGCTGGCCGCGTCCACCGCGATCACCTGGTCGTCGAGCGTCGCGTAGTAGACGCGCCCCTCGGCGTAGGCGGCGCCGCGGTTCACCCAGTCGCAGCAGGCCACGCCCTTGGCCGCGTTGAGGTACGGCGGCTTGTACGCCCACTTCATCGCGCCCGAGTTCGCGAGGTCGAGCGCGTAGAGGTGGTTCGGGAAGGGCGTGACGACGTACATCGTCGAGCCGACCACGAGTGGCGCCCCCTCGTGCCCCTGCCGGCTCCCGGTCGAGAAGGTCCAGGCGAGCCGGAGGTTCTTCACGTTGTCCGGCGTGATCTCGGCCAGGCCGCTGTAGCGGGTGTTGGCGTAGTCCTTGGCCGCCATCGTCCACTGCCCGTCCTCGGCGGGGTCGGGCGCGGGCGGCGGCGGCGAGACCGGGGTGGCGCTGGCCGCCGCGGCCACCGCGCCGCCGGCGCTGTCCACCGTCGTGCGCGCGCTCGACGCGTCGCCGCGCGAGCAGGCGGCGGCCGCGAGCAGCGCCAGCGTCGTGCCTAACGTGGATCGAGTGCTCACGGCGCCGGCGCTCCCTTCGCCGTCCCCCGCGCCACCGCCGGCGGCGTGCCGGCCGCCGAGCCGGTGGGCAGCTTGCCCGGCATGGCGATCGACGGCGGCGGCGGGTTCGGCACGCCGGCGGCGGGCGCCTTGCCGGGCGCCGCGCCGGGCAGCGTGTCGAGCGGCGGGATGAGGCGGATCTGCTCCTTCACCCGGCTCACCTGCGTCAGCTCGGTCGTGTAGATCCGGGTGTCCGGCACGTTCACCGGCGGCGCCGCGGCGAGTGAGCGCACGTAGGCGGCGATCCGCCACGCCTGGTCCATCGTGACCTTGCCCTTGAACGACGGCATCCCGAGCGCGCGCCCTTCCATGATGGTGGCGACGATGTTCTCCATCTCGTTCCCGTAGACCCACTCGCTGTCGGCGAGCGCGGGGCCGATCCCGCCGCCGCCCAGGAAGTGGCAGCCGATGCAGTTGTACTGGAACGCGAGCCGCTTCCCGTCGGCGATCGCGGCCGTGTCGCCGTCGTAGCGGTGCCGGACGTCCGGGTCGGTGCTCGCGGGGCCGGGCTGCACCTGGGCGTTCTGCACGACCACGCCGCGCGCGGTGACGTGCGAGAGCGTCCCGTTGAACTCGCGCTTCTCGCGCTCGCACGCGGCCGAGGCGGAGAGCATCGCGAACGTGGCGATCATCGCGACGCGGCGTGCGCGGAGAGCGGACGCGGATGAACACGGATAACGGCACGGATCGACGCGGATGCCCCCCGACGGAGTCAAACTCCGCTCTTCAACGCCAACCGTCATGGACGCCTCCCCGCGGAGAGAGGCGGCACCCGCGGCACCCGCGGCACGCCGTACTCGTCGAGGATGCGCTCGACGTCGGCGCGGCGGCGGCGGAGGGCGGCGTCGATGCGGTCGCGCAGCTGCACGTCGCCCTTGCGCACGGCGACCGCGATGTCGAAGGCCAGCGGGAGCGCCGGCGGGTCGAGCTGCGGCGTCACCGGGACGACCGTCAGCGGCACGGGCTCGCGCGTCGCGAAGTAGCCGGCGAGCGGGCCCCAGACCACCGCCACGTCCACGTCCCCGGCCGCGACCGCGTCCACGATGCGCGCCGGCGGGTTCTCCTCGCGGTAGTCGCCGACGACGCTGTAGCCCACCAGGTTGCCGACGATCCCGCGCCGCGAGAGCGCGTGCGCCGGGGGCGTGTTCATCCCGTCGTCGCCGACGAGCTGCACGCCGACCTTGAGCCGGCGCAGCGCCGGGTCGTCGAACGTCCGCACGCGCAGCCGGCGGTCGGCGCGCGCGACGAAGGCGTAGCTCGAGCGGTAGTAGGGCGCGGTGGTGAGCGCCATGTCGAACCCCGCCGGCACGCCGAGCACGACGTCGCACAGCCGCGCGTTGAGCGTGTTGCGGAAGAACCCGCGCCGCTGCGCCCACCAGGTGTACTCCACCCCCGACGCCCCCAGCTCGGCGGCCAGCAGCTCGGCCAGCCGGTTCTCGAACCCCTCCAGCCGCCGGTTGGAGAACGGCAGGTTGTTGGGGTCGGCGCAGACTTTCAGGGAAGGGGGATGGGGGATGGGGGACGTACGGCTCCCCGCGCTGGTCGCGGGTGTCTGTGCCGCGTACGCCACGGCGGGCGCCGGGCTGACATCGCGCGCGACGCGGGTGGCGAGCGTGCGGCTGATGCCCGCCGTCGCGACCAGCGCCAGCGCCGGCACGAGGAGCGCGAATCGCTCCACGTTAGGCCGCAGGGTCGAGAACCCATCCCCCATCCCCCATCCCCCATCCCGCTTCATCACGGCAGCGCGAACACGTACAGCGTGCCCCCCTTCGTCGTGTACTGCGGGAGGTCCTTCATCGCGTTGACGAAGCCGAGCGCGGCGGTGCCGTCGGCGGTGTCGAGGTCGGCGGAGACCACGGCCCCGGACCAGCCGCCGACGCCGGAGAGGACGGCGACGTACTGCTTGCCGTCCGGCGCGCGGTAGGTGACCGGCTGGCCGATGATCCCGGAGTCCACCTTGTGCTGCCAGAGCGGCTGCCCCGTGCGCGCGTGCACCGCCTTGAACCAGCCGTCCATCGTGCCGTAGAAGACGACGTCCCCGGCGGTGACGACGGTGCCGCTCCAGACCGGGAAGCGCTCCGGGATCTCCCACGCCTTCCGGCGCGCGACCGGGTCCCACGCCGTGAGCACGCCGCGGTTGCCGCCGGGGCCCCCGTACATCTTCACCACCATCCCCACGTACGGCGTGCCGGAGAGGAAGCGCGCCTCGCCGGTGATCACGTCCATGCACATGTTCTGGTGCGGGATGTAGACGATCCCGGTGCGCGGCGAGTACGACGTCGGCTCCCAGTCCTTCATCCCCGGCGCGGCCGGACAGATCCCCTTCGTCTCCTCCCCGAGCTTCGGCCGCAGCGCGTCGTTGTGCCGCGGGCGCCCCGTGGTCAGGTCGATGTACTGTGTCGCCGTGACGTAGCCGAACGGGTCCGCCGACAGCACCTCGCCGGTGGTGCGGTCCACGACGTAGACGAACCCGTCGCGCTCGGCGCGCACCAGCACCTTGCGGCGCGCGCCGTTGATCGGCAGGTCGAGGAGGATCTGCTCGTTGATCCCGTCCCAGTCGAACTCGTCGTGCGGCGACCACTGGTAGGCCCAGCGCGCGTGGCCGTCGTCCGGGTCGCGGGCGAAGATGCCGGCGGTCCACTTGTTGTCGCCGGGGCGCTGCTCGTGGTTCCACGGCCCCGGGTTGCCGGTGCCGTAGTAGATGAGGTCGAGCTCGGGGTCGTAGGAGATCCACCCCCACACCGTGCCGCCGCCCGTCTTCCAGGCGTCGCCGGGCCACGTCTTCACGCCCATGTCCTTGCCGGTGTCGGACGGGTAGAACGCCTTGAACTCCGGGCCGATCAGCACGTCCTTGTCCGGGCCCGTGGAGTAGGCGCGCCAGTCGATCTTGCCGGTGCCGGCGTCGAGCGCGGTGAGCCACCCGCGCACGCCGAACTCGCCCCCGCTGTTGCCGACGAGCACCTTCCCCTTCACCACCAGCGGGGCCATGGTCATCGACTCGCCGCGGTCGATGTCGCCGAGCCGCGTGCGCCACAGCTGCTTGCCGGTGTGCGCGTCGACGGCGACCGTCGTGGCGTCGAGCAGGTTGTAGTAGATCTTGCCGTCGTAGTACGCCGCGCCGCGGTTCACCCAGTCGCAGCAGGCCACGCCGGGCGCCGCCATCTCCGGCTGCGGCTCGTACTTCCATTTGATGGTGCCGCTCGTCACGTCCAGCGCGAACAGCACGTTGGGGAACGGCGTCGTGACGTACATCATCGAGTCGACGACGATCGGCGCCGCCTCGTGCCCGCGCGTCGAGCCAGTGGAGAACGTCCACGCGACGCGCAGGTCCTTGACGTTGTCGGCGGTGATCTGCGCGAGCCCGCTGTAGCGCGTGCTGGCGTAGTCCTTCGCCGGCATCATCCACTGCCCGTCCTCGGCGGGCTCCGGGAGGCCGGGGCCGACGGGGCCGCGCGCGGTGATCGCGCGAGGCCGGCCGGCGTCCCCGGAGGTGCGCGCGTCGCCGCGCGCGCAGGCGGCGAGGAGCAGCAGCGCCGGCAGCGCCGGCAGCGCCGGGAGCAGCCGCGACATCAGCGATCGGAGAGTGATTGGTAGAACGAGCGAATCGACGAACGGCGCCGGGTGCGTGGGGCGCGCGCGAGTCGTGCGCGTCGCGGGTCGCATGACGGTCATGAATGCCGACGAACGATGCCGCTTGATGAGGCCTCCGAGAGATTCCAGATGCCGAGGTCGCGCCGGTCGGACGAGCGCCGCACGTTTGAGTACGTTAGCGTACCGTATCACACCGCGATGCGTCGCCGTCACGTTGTCGGCGGAGTTTCGCATAAAGCATTCCTCATGCGGCTGCGGCATCGGCTTCGACGCGGACGCGCGGCGAACGTCGTGGGCGATGCATAACGACAACTGCCTGAACGCACCATGAACGGCACATGAACGCCGCGCGACGCTCGTCGCATGCGGGCGCGCCGGCGCCCGATCGTTCGGTACCGAACCATCCGGACCATCCGCCGGCCGGCGACGCGGGGCGCGCGCGCTGGCGCATGCTCGCCCTGTTCGCGTGCGCCGAGCTGCTCGGGATGTCGCCCGGATGCAGCTACCACCGACGAGCTTCTTCGACCGCTTGGGCGACGAGGACGCGGACAACGACGAGGAAGCATCTGTCGCGCAGTCGCTCGCCGACGCCGAAAGCATTCTTGAGGTGGCGAGTGCCGTGCACAGACCGGCGCGCATGCTGCGCTGGCACTACCGCTCCCGACATGGGAACCCGATCGCCTTCTCGGTTACGAGACGGTCGCGCAGGTGGGGGTAGCGGGATACTTCATCGACCTCGCCGTCAGGCACCCCAACAAGCGCGACGCGTTCCTACTCGCCATCGAGTGTGACGGCGCGACCTGCCGCTCCAGCCACTCCTCCATCTGGTCCACCGACTGGTTCAGAGATCCGAACCGAGAAACCGAGCGGATCCTGACAGCGATCGGCAAAGCACTGCGGTGAAGCATTAGATAGATCTCGCAAAGGCCTGATACGAGTCATATATTAGCTATATGCCTAATATATGACTCGTATCAGGTACATCCAGATCAAGTCTAATACTCATGGACAGTGACTCCGGCACTCTTCCGAATCTCTGGCGCGTCTTCAACCTCCGTGAATCACCCTATTTCCAGGAGACGCTCGGGAGCTCACGCCACTCTTACCCCCTGAGCCTGTTCGTTGGTCGAGCCGCGGAAACTCGCCAGCTCCTGACGATCATTGGAAGCACCCGGTCTTCCCGGCAAGCGATCGGGGGCCCACCAGG
>DATFPD010000361.1:0-9761 GCA_035265005.1 Gemmatimonadaceae bacterium
TTCACCGTCACCACGCCGCGCAAGGCGTCCATCGACCTCTCGGACCACCTGACCGCGCAGCTCTCCGAGCGCAGCAGCTTCCTCCGCCTGACGCTCACGGGCGAGGACCCGAAGGAGATCACCAACACGCTCAACTTCTGGATGACGGAGTTCGAGCGGCGCGCGGCCGAGCTGAAGAAGCGCAACATCGTCGAGCTGCGCCGCGCCCTCGAGGGGCAGCTCGCGGTCGCCGAGCGGGAGCTGGCGAACGCCGAGTCGGCGCTGGAGCGCTTCCGCATTGGCGTGATCACCGAGCCGGGCGAGCCCGGCTCGCCGATCCAGGCCGGGGTGCAGCAGACGCAGGACCCGGTCTTCCGCAGCTACTTCAATGACAAGCTGGCCGCCGACAGCGTGCGCCGCGAGCGCGAGCAGCTCGAGCGCCTGATCGCCGACAGCCGCAACGGCCGCCTCGACGAGACCGCCCTCCAGGTGATCCCCGGCGTGCTGGCCGCCAACGCGCAGCTCAAGGCCACGCTGGACGAGCTGGGCCGCAAGCGCGCGGAGCTGCGCACCGCGCGCCTGACGCGGACCGACGAGCACCCCGAGGTCAAGCCGCTCATCAAGACGGTGCAGACGCTCGAGGAGCAGGCGATCCCCGAGCTCACCTCGACGACGCTCACCCAGCTCCGCCGTAGCGAGCAGCTGCTGAACACGAAGATCGCCGGCGCGTCGGGCGTCCTGCGCGGAATCCCCGTGCGCACCGCCGAGGAGATGCGCCTGCGCCGCCAGATGGAGGTGTCGCAGAACCTCTACGTCGAGGTCAAGAACCGCTACGAGGTGGTGAAGCTCCAGGAGGCGAGCGCGGTCCCGGACGTCAGCATCATGGACCTCGCCGTCGAGCCGCAGTTCCCGAACAGCAACAAGAAGCCGATGGTCGTCGGGATGGGCTTCGCGGGAAGCCTCGGCCTCGCCCTGGTGCTCGCGCTGCTCCTCGACCGTCTCGACCGCCGCTTCCGCTACCCGGAGCAGGCCACCGACGAGCTGCGCCTCGACATTGTGGGCTTCGTCCCGCGCATCCTGAAGCGCCGGAACGGCGTGCCCGATCCGGACAACGCGTCGCAGGTGGTCGAAGCGTTCCGATCGGTGCGGCTCAACCTGCGCCACCAGTACGACCCGCGCACGCCGGTGCTGTTCACGGTCTCGAGCCCCGGACCGGGCGACGGCAAGTCGCTCGTCTCGTCGAACCTGGCGATGTCGTTCGCCGAGGGCGGCTACCGCACGCTCCTGATCGACGGCGACGTGCGCCGCGGCGCGCTGCACTCGATGTTCGACCTGCCGCAGCGCCCGGGGCTCCTCGACCACCTCGCCGGCACGGCGTCGAAGGAAGAGGTGATCAAGCCCACGACGTACCGCAACCTGTGGGTGCTGCCCACGGGCGCGAAGCATCGCCGCGGTCCGGAGCTCCTCACCTCGGCGAGCGCGGTCTCGCTGATCGGCGAGCTCAGCACGGCGTTCGACGTGATCATCTGCGACAGCGCCCCGCTCGGCGCCGGCATCGACGCCTTCGCGCTGGGCGTGGCGACGGGCAACCTGCTGATGGTGCTCCGCACGGGCGAGACCGACCGCAAGATGGCCGAGGCGAAGCTCAGGGTGCTCGACCGCCTGCCGGTCCGCGTACTCGGCGCCGTGCTCAACGACGTGAAGGCCGGCGGCGTCTACACGTACTACTCGTACCTCTACGGCTACGGCGTGGACGAGGAAGAGTCCAAGTCGACGCTCCGCCTCACGAGCGAAGTCGCCCCGGCGATGGCCGGCGCGGTGTCGAACGGGAACGGCAGACACTAAGAGGCGGGAACCGAGGGACTGAGGCACTGAGGGACTGCGAGAAAGGGCCCCGGGAGAATCACTCTCCTGGGGCCCTTTCTCGCAGTGCCTCAGTCCCCGCCTCTACTGCACGAACTTCACCGGCAGCTCCTCGAACGCCTTGACCGGGGCCGTGGTGCGGGTGGCCTTCACGTGGCGGAGCGCGGCGGCGGCGCGGAGCAGCAGCTCCACCGCGTCGACCGACGCCTCGGCGAAGTTGGGGACCCACGAGTAGCCGGCGCGGATCTTCACCGTGCGCTGCTCGCCGTCCACCGAGAGCGGCGCGGCCTCCAGCGCCTCCTGCAGGCGCGCCACGAGCCGCTGCGCCCCCTTCGCCTCCGTGGCCGGCGCGATGATCGCGAACTCACTGCGCCCGAGCCGGCCGATCGCGTCCGAGACGCGGCCGGCGGAGCCCAGGACCTTGGCGAGATGCTCGGCCACGCGGGCGGCCAGCTCGTCCATCACCTTGTCGGTGTAGAGCGAGGTGCTTTCCTCGTCGGCCGGGGCGAGCGCCACGCACGCCAGCGGAGACTGGAGACGGAACGCCTCCCCGCCCAGCTCGCGAGCCCGGCGCGCCAGCCCGTTGACGTTGTACAGCCCCGTGATCTCGTCGAGCAGGCTCTGGTCGCGGACGCGGTCCACCTCGCGCTTGGACTGGATCCAGGTGTCCAGCCGCAGGAGCAGGGCGTCACCGTCGAGCGGCTGGCTGCAGAACTCCCACGCGCCGGCGCGGTACGCCTCGATGCGCTGCGCGCGCCCCGCCGGACCCGCCGTGGTGATGATGATCGGCATCGCGACGCTGCAGCTGGCTTCCTCGCGCAGCATCCGACACACCTCGGTCCCATCGATGTCCGGCATGCCCGCGTCGACGATGAACGCATCGGGCTGAGCATTGCGCGCGAGCTCCACGGCCTGCCGCCCGGTGTACGCTCGCAGCACCGCGTAGCCATGCGGCCCCAGGATGCTCTCCAACGACCGGGCAGACCATTCCTGGTCGTTGGCGATGAGCACCAGTGGGGGGCGCGACGGCCTCGTACTGTCAAGCATTCCGGCCTCGGAGTTCTTCGAAGAGCGTAAGGTCGAACGTCGGTTCGACGGGCGGCAGCGCGAAACGGCTCGCGCAGGCTGCCATCGAGTCCACCGGCAATCTGCATGAGCCGTGCGGCTGTGGCCCTCGGTGGAACGCTGTTATCCCACATTGAGTTAGCTGAAACCCATACCCGAACGCCTGTTCGGACTTGCCGCGCCTTCGCTACAAGTTCGTCGTGAACGTGTGACGCTTTGCGGCTTCAAGCAGAATGTGGGGATCGTGTGTCGGCACATATGTTTGCCCGATATTGCGGCCCAGCGTGACTCGCATCACAGCCGCGCGCCGCGCGACCTGCATCGCGAGCTCCGGCACCGCCCGCATCGGCCGTCGTCTCACGCGAGACGAGGAGCCTGACGCCGCGATCGGGCCAACTATGTAACGCATCCGCCACGGAAGCGGCGCCGGTACGGTCGCTCGGCGCGGCTGGTGTAGTGCGGGCCCCGTGATTGTGTGGACGGCTCCCAACACTTACTGGGGCGCAATGACCGCCGCCGAACGGGGGGCATTTCACCAAGTCGTTTATTCGCATCGTCTTATGACGATCGAATCGCTGGCGGGCACGCAAGCACACGGGGTGCATACAGCCGCAGCACGATGAGACTCCTCTCACCCCTCCCCGTTCGGCGCCGTCAGCCCGCGCCGCACTCCGCCCCCGCGGCGCGCCTTCGGGCTGTCGCGCTGCTGGCTTGCTGCGGCGTACTCGCCGCCGCGAGCATGCGGCCGCTGGCCGCGCAGACGCCCGTGCGCGCCGGCGCGTCGCCGCTGCACGCCACGCGTACGCAGCTGGAGTCGCTGGCGACGGTGGCGGAGAACCAGTCGAGCGAGGGCAAGGATCGGGATCGCGAGCGGAAGCGCGACGAAGCCCGACGGCTGCGCGAGCGGCTGCGCGAGGGAGACTTCCAGGCCGGCGACCAGATCATCCTCGAGGTGCAGGGCGAGACGGCGCTCAGCGACACGTTCGCCGTGCGCGCCGGCCGCCAGCTGGTGCTCCCGGGGATGACGCCCATCTCGCTGGACGGCGTGCTCCGCTCGGAGCTCTCCGACTACCTGTCGAAGGAGCTGACGCGCTACCTCAAGAGCCCCTCGCTGCGCGCGACGTCGCTGATCCGCATCGAGGTCGCGGGACAGGTGGCGCGACCAGGCTACTACGCGGTGCCGTCCGACGTGCTGGTGAGCGACGCGATCATGCTCGCCGGCGGGCCCACCGCGGGCGGGGACCTGAAGCGCATCTCGATCCGGCGCGCCGACAAGGAAGTAATGAGCGAGTCGGCGACGCAGGACGCCATCCGGGGCGGCCAGACGCTCGACCAGCTCAACCTGCGCGCCGGCGATGAAGTCGTGGTCGGTGAGCTCAAGCGCCGGAACATCGGCACGACCGTGCAGATCCTCACGGGGCTGGCCACGATCGGCTTCGGCATTCTCGCCGCGACGCGCTGACGGCGCGGACTCGTACGAATGGAACGCACTCACATGGATGCCACGCTCCCTCAGAAGTCCGAGTCGCAGCAGCACGGTACATCGGCATCGGTTCGCCCGCTCGCCTCCACACCGCACGCTCCCCCCGCCTCTGAGCGCCGCCGGCGGCTCAGCAAGGGCTCTCTCGCAGCCGGCCAAGGAGACGGCCGCTCCATGTCCGAAGCCGTACTCGCCCCCCATGCCGACGTCGTTGTCGCGCCGATGACGTCCGCCGCCGCCGCGACAGTCGTGGCGGCCACGCCCGGCTCCGTCGCAGCGCTCGACGGCGGCGTCGCCGACCGCTCCGAGCTCGTGAATCGCATTGTGAACGTCGCGATCGCGGGGCTCGCCGTGGTCGCGCTCGCGCCCGTGTTCCTCGCCGTCGCCCTCGTGGTCAAGCTCACCTCGCGCGGCCCGATCCTCTACACGCAGACGCGCGTGGGACTCGACCGGCGCTGGCGCCAGCCGACGCTCGCGATGTACGACCGCCGCGGCGCGGACCTCGGCGGCAGCGTCTTCACCATCTACAAGTTCCGCTCGATGCGGGTGGACGCCGAGAAGACCGGCGCGGTGTGGGCCCAGAAGAACGACCCGCGCGTGACGCCGATCGGCAAGTTCCTCCGCAAGAGCCGCCTGGACGAGCTGCCGCAGCTCTTCAACGTGATCCTGGGCGACATGAACATCGTCGGCCCGCGCCCGGAGCGCCCCAGCATCTTCCAGCGCCTCCGCCAGGACATCGTCGAGTACCCGCTGCGTCAGCGCGTGCGCCCGGGGATCACCGGCTGGGCGCAGATCAACCACGCGTACGACTCGTGCATCGAGGACGTGCGGATGAAGGTCAAGTACGACCTCGAGTACCAGCAGAAGCAGAGCCTGGCCGAGGACATCAAGATCATGGCCAAGACGATCCCGGTCATGCTGCTCAAGAAGGGTGGGTGGTGAGGAGCCCGCAGTCTGTTTGCGAGTCCACACGCTGACCACGCCCCCGGGGCGCCACACACGCAGTATCAAGTCCGCGCGCCGAGCCTGACCGGCCGCGCGCGCGGACCGTGGCCCTGGGGGGTGGTCCCCACGCTCCACCGAACGCAGTCGATCGACGCCGCACGCCGCGAGACGCCCGGGACACCCGGTGACGGATCGCGGCCGTTTCATTTCCCGACGCCGGGAGCCGCGGCGAACCGTCCGCCGCACGCAGCCGCCGCCGTCCGCCGAATAGCGTTAGGTGCTCGCGAGCCTTGTCGCGGCGGGCGCCGGCGGCGGGGCGGACGTCTTCGCCGCGCTGCCGCTCTACTTCCAGCTCCGGGCGGCGGGCAAGCAGGTCCATCTCGCCAGCCTCTCGTTCGCGCCCATCTTCTCGTCCACGGGGCGCGTGATTGCGCCGGCGCTGGTCGAGGTCACGGCGGAGACACAGTCGGACGCCAGCTACTTTCCCGAGCTGCAGCTGGCGCGCTGGCTCGGGATGCTGGACCGGGCGCCGGTCTACTGCTTCGACCGCACGGGCGCGGCGCCGCTGCGGCGCGCGTACGAGACGCTCGTCTCGCTCCATCGTCCGGACGCGGTCGTCCTCGTCGACGGCGGCACCGACAGCCTGATGCGGGGCGACGAGTCCGGGCTCGGCACGCCGGAGGAGGACGCGGCGAGTCTGACCGCGGTGCACAGCCTCGACGTCGCGACCAAGATTCTCGTGTGCGTCGGGTTCGGCGTGGACGCCTACCATGGCGTCAGTCACGCCGACGTGCTGGAGGCCGTCGCCGACCTCGCCGCCTCGGGCGACTACCTGGGCGCGTGGTCGCTCCTGCCCGACACGCCTGAAGTTCGGGCGTACAGCGGGGCGGTGGAGTTCGCGTTCCGGGGCGGCATTCGGCCGAGCATCGTGAACGCCTCGATCCTTTCGGCGATCGAGGGACGGTTCGGCGACTACCACGCCACGGCCCGCACGCGCGGCAGCGAGCTGTTCATCAACCCGCTGATGTCCCTCTGCTGGGCGTTCCGCCTGGACGGCGTCGCGCGGCGCAACCTCTACCTGGACCGCATCCGCGACACCGAGAGCCACTTCGACCTGCGGCTGGAGATCGAACGGTTCCGCATGGAGCTGCCGCGCGTGCGGGCGCGCCGGGCGCTGCCGATGTGAGTGGGTGTTGCCCGCCCCCCGCGCCATCGGTATCCTGACGACATGATCTCGCACCGCGGATGCGCGCTCCTCGCGCTCTGTGCACTCGTCGGCGCCTGCGCCGGCGGCTCACGGAGCCCCGCCAGTCAGCCCCCGGCGCCGTCGGGCGCTCAGGCGGCGCCGGTGTCGCTCTTCGTACCGATCGCGCCAACGCCCGTCCAGGTCGCCGGGCGCACCGCGCTCGTGTACGAGCTGCATGTCGGGGACACCGGCGCCGCGCCGCTGACGATCGCGCGCGTCGAAGCGCTCGACGCCGACCGCCCCGGCCGGGCGCCGCTGCTCGCGTACGAGGGCGACGCCGAGCGGGCGAGCCGAAAGCTCCTCGCCCCGCGCGGGGCCGCGCCGACGAAGTCGCTCGCGCCCGGCGTCCGAGAGATCGTGTACCTCTGGGCGTGGCTCGACTCCGCCGCGCCGACGCCGCGCGCGCTCCTGCACCGCGTCACGCTCGCCGACGGTCGCGTCGCCACGGGGGCGCGCGTCCCGGTCGCACCGCCCGCCGCGCTCGTGCTCGCGCCGCCCGTCGCCGAGGGCGACTGGTGGATCGGACTCGGCCCCTCGAACGGGTCCGATCATCGGCGCGCGGTGATCCGTGTCGGCGAGGACACGGTGCCCCACCTGGCGCAGCGATTCGCGATCGACTGGGTCCAGCTGGACGCCCGCGGCGAGTACGCGCGCGACCGCGCGGGGAAGCGGAACGAGGACTGGTACTGCTACGGGCGACCCGTGCTCGCCCCCGCCGATGCGCGCGTGGCGACGGTCGTCGACGGCATCCCGGACAACGAGCCGGGCGAGGACAAGCGCGCCGTGCCCATGCGCGTGGCCACGGTGCTCGGCAACTACGTCGTGCTCGATCTCGGGCCGGCGGGAGCGGACGGCACGCCGGACGCGCGGCTCTACGGCACGTTCGCGCACCTGCGCCCCGGCTCGCGGCGCGTGAGCGAGGGCGACTCGGTGCACCGCGGCGACACCCTCGCGACGATCGGCAACTCGGGCAACTCGGACGGGCCGCATCTGCATTTTCACGTCACCGTCGCCCAGCAGCCGGAGCTCGCGGCGCTGCGGGCGGAGGGGGTTCCGTACCTGCTCGACGCGTTCGACGTCGTGCGCCACGACCCGGAGCTCGAGGCGAAGCACGCGCCGCTGACGCCCCTCGGGCGCACGCAGCGCGCCCTGCCCGCCGAGGGCGACGTACTGCGCCTGACGAGCCGGCGCCGGGAAAGATGAAGCGCCCGGGTCCGATGCCGGGACGCGGGCGCCCTACCTGACGGCGGACGGCCGCCGGGCCGTCCTCACACCGGGCGGCGCGTCGGCTCCCACACCGGGTTGTGCTGGCCGCGGAAGACCTTCACCCACGCCAGCAGCCCGGCCAGGTTCGCCGCGAAGACGAAGCTCGGCAGCGCGATCAGCGACGGCAGCTCCTTCTTCGCCGACATCCGCAGCCCCGCCCACCCGACCAGCGCGCCGAGCGCGGTGAGGCCGAGCAGCGCCGCGCCGATCCACGACTGCGTGGCGAGAATGACGAGGCCGAGCATGGCCAGCGGGAGTGTCACGTACACCAGCCACCGGCAGAGCTTGTGGCTGATCAGCATGAACGCGAACGCGCCCTCGGTCGCCGGGTTCATGAGGTGGCGCTTGTACCAGAGCGTCTCGAGCCCGCGCGCCATCGTGCGGATCTTCCGGCGGAACTCGGCCTGGAGCGACGACGTGCGCGGCACGATGCAGATCGCGGCGTCGACCGACACCGCGCGGTAGCCGGCTTCGCGCGCCAGCAGCGCCGAGGCGAAGTCGCGGCTCAGCGCCTCGGGGAAGGTGCTGTCGTAAATCTGGCGGCGGATGCCGTAGAAGCAGCCGCTGGCGCCGACGATCGACCCGACCTGCGTCTCGAGCGAGCGAACCCACATCTCGTAGCCGACGTAGCCCGCCTCGCCGCCGCGGCCGTCGCCCGCGGCCGCGCTGGCGTTGGCCGCGCTCACGTCGCGCCCGGACGCCACGCCCACCGTCGGGTCCTGGAACGCGCGCACCAGCTCCTTGAGCGCGTGCTTCGGGATGCGCGTCGTGGCGTCGGTGTTCACGATGATCTCGCCGCGCGCCGCCGGCCCGGCCGCGTTCTCGGCCGCCGTCTTGCCGCCGCGCTTCGCCAGCCTGACGAGCTCCACGCCCCGGTCGGCGTACGACCGCACGATGTCGTCGGTCCGGTCGCTGGAGCAGTCGGAGATCACCAGCACCTGCCGCCGGTCGGCCGGGTAGTCGATCGCCAGGAGACTGTCGATCGCCGACGCGATCGAGCGCTCCTCGTTGTAGACGGGCAGGGTGATGGTGATCGTCGGCCACTCGGCCGCGGCGCCGTCGGCCGCGGCCCGCGGGGCGGCCGCGGACGCGCCGCGGCGGCGCAGCGCGGCCAGCGGCTTGAGGAGCAGCGGGTAGCCGACGTAGGCGTAGCCGAACATCAGGATCGGCGTCGCGACGAGGAACAGGGCGAGGGCGGTGAGCATGGGTGCGACTGGGGTTGGTGCGGTTGGTGCGACTAAGCGGTGGCGGCGCCCGACGCGGCGCGGGCCGCGAGCGTCCGGTAGAGCGTCTCGTGCCGCGCGAGCCACGGCGCGGGTGCGAACTCGGCGAGCAGCCGCGCGCGGGCGGCGCCGGCGCGGTCGCGCGCGGCGCCCGGCTCGTCGTGCACGCGCCGGACGGCGTCGGCGAGCGCGTCCGGCTGCTCGGCGGGGACCAGCACCGCCTCGGCGGCGGACACGACGTCGGGCACGCCGCCGACCCTCGCGGCGACCACCGGCACGCCGGCGGCCATCGCCTCGAACAGCGCGATCGGCATCCCCTCGCTCCGCGAGCTGAGGGCGAAGCAGTCGAACGCCGGGTAGAGCTGCGCCGCGCCGCGCACGGTGCCGTGCCAGCGGATGCGGTCGCCGACGCCGCGCTCGGCGGCCCGCCGCTCCAGCGCGGCGCGCTCGGCGCCGTCGCCGACGACCGAGACCACGAGCGGCAGGTCCCACAGCCGCGACGCCGCGTCCACCAGGACGTCGGCGCCCTTCTCGGGGCTCAGCCGGCCGACCCAGCCGAGCACGAAGCCCTCGTCAGGCAGGCCGAGCGTGCGGCGAGCCTCGCGGCGGCCGAGCGGCGCGGCCGCCGACGCGTCGTACGCGTTCGGCAGGAAGTGCACGCGCTCGCGCCGCACCCCCACCGCCCCCGAGAGCA
>DATFPD010000362.1:0-6008 GCA_035265005.1 Gemmatimonadaceae bacterium
GATGGTGCAGGTCGTTTGCCCTTCCGGGAGGTCCGGACACCGCGGGTCAGTGGACGGCAGCGTGATCCGCGGGACCTCGCCGAAGCGCGCCGGGAAGCCGCTCAGCGGGAACGCCTGGTAGCCCCAGTTGAGGAACACCGAGATCGTCGGCCACAGGTCGGCGCGCGCGACTTTCACGCCCAGCCGCCGCGCCTGCGCCGTCAGCTCCGCCGCGCGCACCGCGGGGCGGTCGCCCTCCTCGGCGAGCAGCGTGTCGCGCGCGTACGACGCGAGCATCGTCTGCACGCCCTGCGGGTCCACCGTGGTGGTGAGGGCGACCGGCTGCTCGGCCGGGATGTCGAGGAGGCGCTTGAGCTCGAGCAGCGCGATCTCGCGCTGGTTCGCCGCGTCGATCACCTGCGGCTCCAGGTTCGAGCGCTCCACGCGCGCGCGCAGCACGTCGTAGCGCGCCTTCCGCCCGCCGCTCGCGAGCTGCTCCACCTGCGCCAGCCGCTCGGAGGCGAGCTGGTAGTTCGTCTGCTGGATGTCCAGCAGGCGGTCCGCGAACAGCGCGTCCAGGTAGGCGCGCTGCACGTCGAGCGCGATCTGCGTGCGCTGCTCCTCCGTCGTGAGACGCGCCGCGCCGCGCACCCGACCGGCCGCCCGGAGCGCCGACCACTCGCGCCCGCCCTGAAACAGCGGCTGCGTGAAGTTGCCGGTGATGGTGTAGGTGTTCGGCTGGTTGAAGAGCTGGTTCACCGACTGGCCGCGCGCGCTCTCGATGGTGCGCGTGTAGCCGGCGTTGAGCCGGAGCTGCGGGAGCGCCCCGGCGCGCGCGGTGAGCAATTGCGCCTCGGCGACCTCGAGCTGCGCCGCGGCGAGCCGCACCTCGTCCGACGTGCGCACCGCGCGCTCCACGGCGGCCTCGACCGAGAGGTACACCGTATCGCCCCGCGTCGGCTGCACCGGCAGTGGGAGCGGGGCGGGGAGCGGACGCTGCGGCGGCGCCGGTATGGTGGCGACGGTATCCTGCGCGCGCGCCGCGGCGGCCGCGGCGGCTGCGGCCACCGTCAGCGCGAGCGGCGCGAGGAGGGCCGCCAGCACCGGTCTCGTCCGGAGGCGGCATCGCCGGAGGCGGCGTCGTGGGAACATGGGTCTGGACATCGAGGTGTATACGCCCAGCCCGGCGCGAACGTTGCCGGAAATGCGCGCCCGCACGCGGGCGTGCGAGGCACCGCGCCGGAGTTGACGCAAGCCTGACACGGACCGTGCCACGCGGGATGCGGGACGCGGGATGCGGGATGGGGGACGGGCACGGACGGTTGCGTGGTGCGACGCGGGCCGCCCGGCCGGGACGCGGGAGGGGCGTCGCGCGACGCCCCTCCCGCGTCCCGATCATGAACCGCCCCGCCTCCAACGCGACCCTCCCCGCGCGTCCCCCATCCCGCATCCCGCATCCCGCATCCCGGCCCCTACTTCACCTCCACCGCCCGCCCGCGGTCCCCCGTTAGGCGCTCGAGCCCCGCCGCCGCCTCGCGGGCGTACTTCCGGGCGTCCTCGTCGCCCTCGGACCAGGCGGCGCGGACGAACTCGTAGTGGCGGATCGCCGTCTCGCGGTCCCCCAGGCGCTCGGCCATGCGGGCGCGCACGAGCAGGCTCGGCACGTACTCGAACGGCTGCGGGATCATCACCGGGAGCCAGCGGTCGAGCACCCGCGCCGCCTCCTCACGGCGGCCCGCCGCCTCCAGCAGCTGCGACACCCTGAGCCCGCTGCACGAACGCCCACCGCAGAGAGAGTCCGGGATCGTCTGGAACTGCCGGAGCGCGCCCGCGGAGTCGCGGCGGGCGAGCGCCATCAGCCCCTGCGCCGCCCCGCGGGCGATCACCGCGTAGCGCACGGTGGCGCTCTCGGCCGGGGTCACCGGCTTGAGCGCGCGCAGCGTGTCCTCGGCCGCGCGAACGACGGCGCCGAGCGAGGCCGTGTCGCCGCGCTGGTACCACCAGTCGAGCGCCACCAGCGTGCGCAGCGGGTTCTTGCGGCGCAGGATCGCCGCCCGCGCGTCCGCCGACTCCGGCGGCACCGCGCCGTAGCGCGCCAGGTCCACCACGAGCGTGGAGGGGAGCGTGTCCCGCCAGTTGCGCAGCGCCTCGCGGATGTGCCCGCGCGCCGTCAGCGCGATCATCGCCCCGTAGCGCAGCCACGCCGAGTCCGCGGCCGTGCGCTGCGGCGGCGGCTCGGCCACCATGCGCCGCGCCATGCGCAGTGCCGTCTGCGCGCTGTCCGGCCAGCGCGAGAGCAGCGTCACCCCGTACCCCAGGTACGTGATCTGCCCCGTGTCGAGCAGCGCCTTCATCGCCGGCGAGAAGTCGCCGCGCGTGGAGCCCGCCGAGGCGGAGTCGGTCGCCAGCGCCACCGAGCGGAAGAGCGTCGCCGCCGGGTGCGTCGGGTTCAGCACCAGCCCGATGCGCGCGTACCGCCGCGCCGCCTGCCAGCGCCCGGTCTGGAGCGCCAGCTCGGTGGCGTGGAAGTACGGCACGAAGAACGTCGAGTCCGACGTGATCGCCCGGTCGAAGGCGTCCAGCGCCTGCTCCGGCGTGGCGCTCACGTAGTGGCCGTAGTGATACCAGGCGTCGCCCAGCTCGAACCAGAGCTCGGCGTCCGCGGGGTCGCGGCGCACCGCCTCGGTGAGCGTGGCCACGAGCAGCCGCACGGTCGGCTCGGCCACCGTGGGGTCGCGCGACATCGCGGCGCGCAGCGAGTCGGCGGTCAGCACGATGCTGTCGCGCGGGCTCAGCCCCCGCTTGAAGCGCAGCGCGCGCTCGATCGACTGCCGCGCCTGCGCGCTCCCCTCGCCCCCGCGCCGGATCTCCAGCGTCGCCAGCCCGCGCCAGACGAGCGCGAAGGCGCTGTCCAGCTCCACCGCCTGCTCGTACGAGCGCTTCGCCGAATCGCTGAACGCGCGCCGGTAGAACTGCTCCCCCTGGAGGAACGCCTTGAGCGCCGGGAGCGAGCGGCTCCCGACCGAGGAGAGCCGGATCCCCGAGCCGCCTCGCCCCAGGTCGCGCAGCACGCGCAGGGCGAGCGAGTCAGTCAGCCGGTCGATCCCCGCGGCCACGTCGCGCAGGTCCGGCTCGCCGACGATCGCGTTGCGCCGCGCGTCGAGCAGCGAGGCGCGCACGCGCACCGAGTCGCCGGGGATCGCGGTCAGGCTCCCGAAGAGCACGTATCGCGCGCCCGTCGCCTTGGCGAGCGCGGCCGCCGACGCCCGGTCGGCGCTCCCGCTCCACCGCCGGATGCTCACGCTCGGCGCGACGGTGCGCAGCGGCCCCGCGCCGTCGAGGCTGCGCGAGAGCACGTCCACCAGCCCCTCGTGCCAGACCTCCAGCCCCGGGCCGCGCGTCTCGAACGGCGCCACGGCGATCAGGCTCTCGTCCATCCCCGCGGGCCGGCGCACCGCCCGCGTGACCCACGCGCCGGCGAAGGCCGCCGCCAGCGCCGCGGCGAGGCCCGCGATGATGGCGACCCTGCGGCGCCCGGGCCGTCGGTCGGCACCGGCGGGGCCCTGGTCGGTCAGGGCCCCGCCGGTGCCTGACGAGAGCACCCGCATCGACCCCGTGGTCGCCGCGACGCCGCTCAGGCGGTCGTGCATCTCGGCCGCCGTCTGCCAGCGCGCATCGGGGTCCTTCTCCAGGGCGCGCATGACGATCGCCGCCACCTCGGGCGGCACGTCCGGCCGCCGCTCGGCGAGCGGGGCGGGGCGCTCGGCGATCTGCGCCGCCAGCATCATCTGCGGCGTCTTGTGCGCGAACGGCGGCCCGCCGACGAGCAGCTCGTACGCCATCGTCCCCAGCGCGTAGATGTCGGCGCGGTGGTCCGTGCCGGGGTCGGCCGCCACCTGCTCGGGCGCCATGTAGGCCGGCGTGCCGAGCGCCATGCCCATGACGGTGAGACCGGCGCCGGTCCCTTGATTCGTCGAGGCCCCGGCCGCGGCTGCCACCGCCTTGGCTACACCAAAATCTGTCACGAGCGCGTACTGCCCCTGGAGCAGCACGTTGTCCGGCTTGATGTCGCGGTGCACCACGCCGCGCTCGTGCGCGTAGGCGAGCGCGGCCGCCACGTCCCGCACGATGCGCAGCGCGTCCGCGATCGGGAGCGCCCCCTCGCGCGCGATGCGCCCGCGCAGCGACTCCCCCTCGATGAACGGCATCGTGAAGTACAGCGAGCCGGCCGCCTCGCCCGCCCCCAGCAGCGGCACGATGTGCGGATGGTTCAGCGACGCGGCGAGCTGGATCTCCCGCCGGAAGCGCTCCGCCATCATCTCCGACGCCAGCTCCGGCGCCAGCACTTTGATGACGACCGTCCGCCCGACCCCGGTCTCCTTCGCCACGAACACGCGGCTCATCCCGCCCCCGCCCAGCTCCCGCTCGAGCACGTAAGCCTGGCCGAGCGCGGCCTGGAGGCGCGCCTGGAGGTTGGCGTCGTTGGCGGGTGGCGAGGTCATGCGGGAAAGCTAGTAATGCGATTCGTGATTCGCGATTCGCGATTCGCGATTCGCGAACGACCTCGGGACGCCAGAAGCCTCCCGGCGCAGTGGCGAATCGCGAATCGCGAATCGCGAATTCCGCATCACGTGCCGTACCTCGCCCGAATCGTCCGTACGACTCCCGTCTCCCCCACCGTCACGATGAACAGATTCCCGTATTCCGCGTCCGCGATCTGGTCGGGGGCGGTGCCGCCGAGGGCGCGGACGATCAGCGGGACGGTGTTGCTGTGGCCCACGACCAGGACCACGCCGCCGGCATGCCGCGCGCGAATGGCGGCCGCCACCTCCTGCGCGTGGACGGCCGCCGAGTCGCCGCCCCTGGCCGCGATCACCTGGGGCACGATCCCGAGCCGCTGCGCCAGCGGCGCGGCCGTCTCCTGGGTGCGGCGGAACTGCGTGGTGTAGATCGCGCTGACCCCGGCCGAGGCGAGCGCGTCGGCGAGCGCCTGCGCCCGCGCCTGACCCGCCGCGTCGAGCGACGGGTCGGCGCCCGGCGGACGCTCGGCGTGTCGAACGAGCAGCACCGTCGTCACCGCGGCGCTGGGCACCGGGTTGGCGGCGGCGGCGGCCGCGGCGGCGGGCGCGGCGGCGGGCGCGGTCGCGCCGGCGCGCGTGCCGGGCGGCGTCATGATGTCGCTGCCGCCGCCCGTCTCGACTCCCCGCCGGGCGCAGGCGCCGAGCGCGAGCAGGACGAGGAAGGCGGCGGCCGCGGCGGCGCGCGGGAGCGGGCGCGGGCTGGGTCGGGTTCGCGGGGTCGAAGTGGTGAGCATGGCTCCGGGAAGGGTCGGGGGTCGGCGAGCCCCGTAGTATACGAGCGCGCGCCGCGGCACAGGGTTCGCCGCTCCGCGTGATGGCTGCCACCCATCCGCGGCGGCGCATGTCAGAACAGCGCGATCACGGCCGGCGGACCGGCGAGGACTGGTGCATGAAGGCCCTGTGCGACGTGATGAAGGTGAGCACGGCGGAGGTCATCCGTCTGTGGGAGGAGGCGTCCGCGCGGCAGCCGTGGCTGCTGCTCCCCGAGCACGACCGCATCGACCACCTGCCCGAAGTGCTGGAGCGGGTGGCCGACGCGGTGCTCTGCGAGCAGCCGACGCGCGAGGGGCTGCTCGCGCTCGCCCGGGCCGCCACGAAGCACGGGCAGGACCGCGTGCGGCAGGGGCTGCCGGACATCCTCGTGCTCAACGAGTACCACCTGCTGCGCGACGCCATCTGGGCGTTCTTCCGCCAGCTCGCCGACTGGCGCGACACCGGCGACCGCTCCGGCACGCGGAGCGAGGGGCCGAGCGAGACGGTGCGTCCCGCGACCACCGCCGAGGCCATCCTGCGCGTGGACACCGCGCTCACCGTGGCGACGCGCGCGTCGCTCCTCGGCTACCACTGCGAGCACCTGCGCGCGATGGGGCGCTGGGAGGGGGCGATGGAGCGGCTGGTGGAGGAAGGGGCGTTTCTCTTCGACCGGTGAAGGCGGGGATGCGGGACGCG
>DATFPD010000363.1:0-3558 GCA_035265005.1 Gemmatimonadaceae bacterium
TCAGACTGACCCACTACCTCCAGACAGACCAGAGTCCTGCCCTGGATCCCCGCGTTCGCGGGGATGACGGACGCGCGGGAATGACGGGCGCGCGGGGATGACGAGCCGGCGGGCGCTCGGGCTCGCCGGGAGGCAGACCCACCCGGCGAATTCTCTATCGGCGCTGCTGCTGCCTGACGGCTCCGCAGCCGCTCCAGCCGCCGGGCCCCGCCTCGCGCAGCGCGCGCCGGGCCTCCGCGGCGTGCCCGAGGCGCGCCAGGGAGCACCCGAGGTAGCCCCGCGCCATGCGGTCGGACGGGTCGAGCGCCACCGCCCGCGCGTACGCGCGCCGGGCCAGATCGTACCGGCCGGCGACGAGGTGCACCGCCCCGAGCTCGCGCGCGGCGGTGGCGCTGGCGGGCGCCAGGTCGGTGGCAGTCTGGAGCTCGCGGCGCGCCGAGCGATCGTCCCCCTCCTCCCGCGCGATCCGGCCCAGGTACACGTGCGGCAGCGCGAGGCTCGGGTGCTCGCGCACCACCGCGTCGAAGACGGCGCGCGCCTCGCTCCGGCGGCCGTCCGCGTACAGCGACGCCCCCCGGCGCAGATCGGCCGAGGGGTCGGCGCTCTCGCGCCACGCCCACACGGACGTCGCGGTCGCGAGTACGAGCCCGGCCGCGATCGCCGCGACCGCCCCGACGAGGTGCGGGTGCGGCGGGCGCCAGCTCCGCAGCCCCGCGGCCAGCGCCCGCATCGACTCCCCCGCCTCCCGCAGTCGGCGTGAGAGGTCGGCGCGGAAGCCGCGCGCGCGAGCCGGGGCCGGCGGAACGGTCGGCGCCGCATGCAGCGCGGCCCGCGCGAGATCGCCCGCGGCCTCGCCCCGCGCGAGCGAGCGCACGATCTCCGCGCCGAGGCGCCGGTCGCCGTCGGGACAGGGCACGGCGTCCACGGCCGCGAGGACGGCGGCGGTCGTCGCGTACCGCCGCCCCGGCTTTTTCGCCAGGAGCCGGCGGACGATCTGTCCCAGCGCCGGCGGCGCGTCGGGGCGGAGGTCGCAGACGTCCGGCGCCGGAGTCGACAGGTGATGCTGGATGATCGCGGGCAGCGAGTCCGCGTCGAACGGCACCACGCCCGCGAGCATCTGGAAGGCGACGACGCCGAGCGCGTACTGGTCGCACGGCGGCCCGACGCGCCTCCCCGCGCACTGCTCGGGGCTCATGTAGTGGGGCGTGCCGACGACCGTGCTCCGCGTCGCGAGCGCCGCCTCCTCGACCGCGCGGGCGATGCCGAAGTCCATGACCACGACGCGGCCGTCCCGGTCGAGCATGATGTTGCCGCTCTTGACGTCCCGATGGATGACCCCGTGCTCGTGCGCGTAGGCGAGCGCCGCGGCCGTCTCGCGCAGCACGTGCAGGACGGCCGTCACGGGCATGGGCCCGTGCGCCGTGATGACGTCGTCGAGCGTCACGCCGTCGATGAGCTTCATCGCGAAGTACGGCGTCCGCCCGGCGCGGCCGACCGAGTAGACGGGCATGATGCCCGCGTGGTCGAGCGAGGCCGTCACCTGCGCCTCACGGAGGAACCGCGCGGCCAGGTCCTCGTTCAGCGCCAGCCGCGGCGGCAGCACCTTGAGCGCGACCCGACGCCCGAGCTCCGCGTCCACCGCCCGGAGCACGACCGCCATGCCGCCGCGCCCGAGCTCCCCCTCGATCAGGTACGTCGGGGCGAGGCCGGCGCGCAGCTCCTCGACGAGCGAGTCGCCGGAGACGGCGCTCGCGGGCGCCCAGGCCTCCGGCACCGGTACACCGCAGTCGACGCAGAACCGCGCCTCGGTCGGCGCGAGGGCGGAATCGCAGTTGGCGCAGTTCGTCTGGATCACGGCGGGTTCACGGCGGGTTCACGGCGGGGGATGGCACTACGGGATGACTGCGCCGGGATCGGCGCGTCACACCCACCCGCCATGGTCGTGCATCGCGCCGGCTTCCGCCGGTGACCGGCATCACCGTGCACATGTCTACGCCGATTCGGCGTCAGTCACAGCGAATTCCCAGTCAGGCCCATGTTCAGGATGAAGACAGACGTGAGAGTGGGTGCGATGGCCGCGACCATCGCCGCGCACGAGAGTACGTACTGCACCTGCGCCGCCGCCCGCTCTCTGGAGAGGAGCACCAGCGTGGCCGACCCGATCGCGAACGGCAGCGCGCCCCAGAACGCGCCCGTCACCGAGTCGATCAGCCAATCGCTCGGCACCCCACCCGGAGACACTCGCGCCCAGAACGCGTTGGCAATGGCGCAGACAGCCGAAGCGCCGCAGAGCAGCAGCGCGAGACGACCGGCACCTCCGGTCCGCTCCGCCCACACCGCCAGCGCGCCGTAGATGGCGACGCCTCCAATACAGACCATCACCAGCCGGACGCCCCCCGTGTAGTCGCGCCATGCTCGCAAGGCTGCCACACACAGGATCGCCAGCACCAGGATCGCCGCACCGTCGCCGAGACCTGGCTGCCGCGCGACTGCAGCGCCAAGGGACACCAGGGCGAGCAGAAGCATTCCGTAGCAGGCAAAGTGGATCATATCCTCTCCTCTCTACCGGTCGACTCCAGTGCACCCTTCCCTACGGCCGGCGCAGCGCCTGGGCGATCGCGCGCTCGGCCATCGGCGCCATGACGCGGTAGCCCGCCTCGTTCGGGTGCACGCCGTCCGCCGACAGGTCGGCGCGCAGCCCCTGCCGCTCGTCGGCCATCGCCGAGTGGTAGTCGAGGTAGACCGCGTCGTGCCGCGCCGCGTAGTCGCGCAGCCACGCGTTCAGCGCCACGATCTTCGGCGCCGGCTGGAGCCCAGGCCGCCACGGGTAGTCGTACGCCGGCAGCACCGAGGCGAGCACGACGCGGATGCCGTTCGCGCGCGCGATCTCGGCCATCGACGCCAGGTTGTCCTCGATCATCTCGAGCGTGGACGGTCCCGTGTTCCCCGCGATGTCGTTGGTCCCGGCGAGGATCACCACCACGGCGGGGCGGAGCGCGACGACGTCCTGGCGGAAGCGCACCACCATCTGCGCCGTCGTCTGCCCGCTGATCCCGCGGCCGACGTAGGGCTTGCCGGGGAACATCGTCGGGAACCAGCGCGCCCAGGCGTCGGTGATCGAGTTCCCCATGAACACCACGCGCTGCTCGCCCGCCGCCGGCGGCGGCAGCTCGGCGTTCGCCTGGCGATATCGCCGCAGCCCCGCCCAGTCGGTGCGGAGGCGCTCGTCCTCGATCCGGTGGCGCTCGGCGAGCTGCTCCGCGGTCGGCGCGGCGGGGGCGGGGGCGGGCGCGGCCGCGGCCTGGCTCCGGACGGCGGGCGCGCACGCGGTCGCCGCCGCCGGCGGGGCCAGCAGCAGGAGTGCGCTCGTCAGGCACCGCGAGGCGCGGCGCAGGGCAAGTGTCATCGATGGAAGTCCCGGACGGAGTAGGCGTGCGGCGTAGCGCCCAAGTTGACGAAGTTGCGAGCGGATGGACAGGCTCCGCTCGATGGCAACGGCAACGGCATTTTGACAGGACGAACTGCGACAGGATGAACGGGATGGTGAACAGGATAGGT
>DATFPD010000364.1:0-6002 GCA_035265005.1 Gemmatimonadaceae bacterium
CGGGAGCGTGGTGTGCTCGGGTGCTTCCGCGGTACGCCGGTCGCCGGGCTGAAGGTTGAGGTACGGCTCGCCCAGGAGCCCGACCTGCGTGATGGAAGCGCGCGTGTCGACGTGCACCGGCGTGCTGCGGCGCACCCGGAACGTGACGACCAGCCGCGTGGGGTCGCTCCGGTCGAGCGCGATGTCGGTGACGGCGCCGACCAGCAGGCCGCCGTAGCGCACCTCGTCGCCCCGGTTCAGTCCGGCGACGTTGTCGAAGACCGTCTGGTACTCGCGCCCGCGCTTGAAGATCTTGAGCTGCGGGAACTTGGAAAACGCGACCAGCACCCCGAACACGAGGATCGCGGAGCCCAAGAACATCGCGGAGTTGAGTCGAGGGTCGGTGAGCTTCATCGCTGCTGTCGCGCGCGCCGGTGAAGGAGACGGTGCACCAGCCCCTGATCGCTCCGCATGAGCGCGTCGAGATCGCCCTGGGCGACGACCCGGCCGTGCTCCATCACGTAGATGTGGCCCGCACGGCCGAAGGCGTGGCGCACCTCGTTCGAGAAGATCAGCACCGCGAACCCGCCCGCCTCCTGCGTGCGGACGATCGTGTCGTCCAGCTCGGCCGCCGAATGCGAGTCCAGCCCCAGCGTGGGCTCGTCCAGCAGGACGACCGAGGGGCGAAGCGCCAGCGCCCGCGCCAGGGCCACGCGCCGCCGGTCGAGGCGCGAGAGCTGCGCGACGGCCAGCTCGTCGTTCATCCCGTCCAGTCCCACCTCGGAGAGCAACCTTCGCGCCGTCTCTCGGGCCTGGTCGGCCGTGGCGTCCGTGTGCTCGAGCAGGGGCAGCTCGATGTTCTCGACCACCGTCAGGCGGTTGAGGAGCGCCGAGCCCTCGAAGACGACGCCGATCATCGTGCGCATCCGCCGCAGCACCGCGTCGGACACGCTCGCGGCGTCGAAGCTCTGCCGCTCGCCCTGCTGATCGCGGATGGACACGGTGCCGCTGCGCGCCTTCTCCAGGCCGACGATGTGGCGCATCACCATCGACTTCCCGGCGTGAATCGGCCCCAGCACGAGGTGCGAGGCCCTGCGCGGCACCGAGAGGTCGATGTCGTGAATCGAGGGCGGCCCGTCCGCCGGGCCGGTGAGCCCGCGAACTTCCAGCGCGACCGCCGGCGCTTCCACGACGGGGGCGCTCATCACGACTACGCCGGCCCCGTGGGCGCGCGCCTCACACCAGACCCGGGATGAAGTAGAACACCGCGTTCACCACCGTGTCGGCGCCCAGCACGCCGATCAGGCTGAACACCACCGCGCGGGTGGCCGCCTGGCCGATCGCGCTCACGTGGCGCGAGACGCTCAGCCCCTCGTCCGAGGGGATGACGGCGATCACGACCGAGAAGAGCACCGACTTCCCCAGTCCGATCACGATGTCGCGCAGCTCCAGCGAGTCGCGGAACTGCTCGAAGAAGAAGGCGGAGCTGAAGCCGAGGAAGAACGTGCTGCCCACCCAGCCGCCGGCGATGATGAGCATGTCGGTGAGCACGGTGAGCGCGGGAAGGGAAATGAGCAGCGCCGCGAGCTTGGGCGCCACGAGGTACTTCACCGGGTCCAGACCCATCGCGCGCAGGGCGTCGAGCTCCGCGCTCGCGCTCATCGACGCCAGCTCGCCGGCGATCGCGGCCGAGCTGCGCGCGACCACCAGCAGCGCGGCGACCAGCGGCCCCATCTCCCGCGCGGTGAACCAGCCGACCGCCTTCGCGCTGAACACCTGCGCGCTGTACGGCGCAAGCTGGTACGACACCTGGAAGACGATGATGAGCCCGACCAGGATCGAGGCGCTGAACGTCAGGCGGAGCGCGCCGACGCCCAGCGCCTGCATCTCGCGCTGCACGCCGGTGGAGACGCTGCTGCGCTTCGAGAAAATGAGCCAGGCGAGCCAGTACATCGCGCGCGCCGTCAGGCGGCCTCGGCTGATGAAGCGGCCGCCGGGCGCCGCGTCGAGGAAGCGCGTCGTCCGCCCCGGGGGCGGCGCCAGGTGCGAGGTCGCGGTGACGGCGAGCCCTTCGGGGTCGTCGTCGGGGTCGAGGCCCGCGCTGTCGATGACGTCGCGTGGCACGCCCATCAGCGCGGCTTGACTGGCCGAGGGGTGCCGGGTACCGTTCGCGCGCGATGCGTCTGCGTAGCGGTCATGCGGTGGCGGCGATGCTGGTCATGCTGGTCATGCTCGCGTCGGCGGCGTGCCGGCGCGGCGAGATCGTTTCCGGCGTGAGCGACTCCGCGTTCATCCGGGCGATGGTGGATCTGCGGCGGATCCAGAACAACCCTTCGCTCGACAGCACGCGCCGTAAGATGGCGCGGGACTCGGTGTTGCAAGGACGGGGCCTCACTCCGGCGGAGCTCGAGCGCGCGGCCCGCGCCCTCGCCGACGATCCCGAGCGCGCCGGCAACATCTGGCGGGAGATCGAGGGCCGCATGCACGTGCCCACGGAAACCACGCCGCCGCCGACGCCCGCCCCCGCCCCGGCGGCCAAGTCATGAGCCCGCCGAACATGCCCTTCGGGATGTGAAAGCGCCCCGGCCGATGCTCGGTCGGGGCGCTCCTTCAGGAAATCACTTGAGGACGATCGCCTTCCTCACGTCCGCCTTGCCATCCACTTCCATGCGATACAGGTAGACGCCGGAAGCGACCTCCCGGCCCGTCCCCGCGTACTTTCCGTCCCAGTAGGCGACGTACTTGCCGCAGGGCAACTCGACGTTCTGAAGCTCGACACGCGACCCGTCCACGCTGTTTCCGCCTGCGTTCAGGAGCACCGGTATGGCCACCTGCTGGGCCAACAGGTTGAAAATCCTGAGCGAGACCCTGTACTTCCTCCCCGGGTCCGTGCACGCCTCGTCACCGAGGGTGAACGGGATCTTCGTCTCCGGGTTGAAGGGGTTGGGGTAATTCTGCCCCAGCGAAAACCCCTGCGACCGCTCCCGGCGCGCCCGCGCTGAGCTATCGGGCTTTTGCTGCTGCACCTGCGGCAGCGGAGTCGGCGTTCGCTGCTGCTGCGGTGGCTGTGACTGCTGCGCCGAGACGTCCCGTGGCATGAGCGCGGTGAGAGCCAGCAATACAACGACTGCTCCCAAACGGTGCCTCATGAGTGTCCATCTCCGAACTGACAAAGTAGGCTCTTGACTCGATCTCCTAACAAGAGGTGGCGGTTACTCTGCGGCGCGAACATAGAGAACCGCACAAGGGATGTCAAGAAAACTCCCGTCTAGCCTGCGACTTACGTGCCGCGCAATATTCGCCCGTTCACTCGCCGATCGGTCACGCCGGTGCGGTCGCAGAACTCCAGAAATGGTATGAGGTACTTCCTCGAAACCCCAAGAATGTCGCGGAGTTCCGACGGCCCGTACTCCCGAGCCGGCTCCATGTTCCGGCGAAGCAGGTCGACCAGTCCCGCAACCGCCCCGGCGTCGTAATAACGTTCCACTTCCACCGCCACGACCCGACCGGATCGCTCCATCAACCGAAGGAGCGCCGGCACCGCGCTCCCGTGCGCCGCGACCAGCTCGGCCACGCTGGGCGGCTCGCGGCCGGTCCGCGCCAGCTCCCCCCCGACCGCGTCCATCGCCCGCGCCTGCTCCTCACTCGGCGTCGGGCTCCAGCCGGAGCGCCGGATGATGCCACCCTCCACCTCCACACCCCCAGCCGCCAGACGCGAGGCCACCACGGCATCGGCCAGTGCGGGTGGAACCGCGAGCTGGGCCCGCAGCGACTGAAGCGACGCTCCCGGCTCCAGTGGATGCCGGTCGTGGTGGGACCACACCAGCTCCTCCAGCCGCGACTCGGCGCTCTCGAACGACCGGCGGTCGTACAGTCTGTCACCGATCGCGACCGAGCCGTTCGCGCCGACTTCCTCCAGAAGCGCGGTCAGCTCAGCAGAGCGGACACCGAGGCGGAGCGGAAGCTGCGCCCGCGCCACGCCCTGTACGCCCGCTTCGGCGAGGAAGGCCCGAAGCCGCTGGCCGGGCGGCACCTGCTCCTCGGTCAGGGGGCGCGCCCGCCGGTGCTGGGGCATCGGGTCGGTTACCGTACCGCCGCCCACCGTGGTCACTGGAGTGGCGCTTCGCAGCACGAAGCGGTCGCCCGCCCGGGCGACGATCGCGTCATCGAGAATGACCCGCGCCGGCTTGGTCTCGCCCGGCCCGATGGCCCCGCCCGGCGAGACAATGCGCGCGCCGACCTCCGACGTTCCGAGGTGGAAGCGGACGCGCGTTCGCGGGCCCAGCGGCTGGGCGGCGTCCGGAAGCAGCGTCACGTCCGCGCGAATCAGCCGGGTCGGCTCCCAGGCCGGATCCGTGACCAGCACCGCGCCCCGCTCGACGTCGGCGACGGCGACGTCCGCCAGCGCCACCGCGGCGCGGCTCCCGGGTCCGATCGCGGCGACCGGGTGACCATGGTTGTGCAGCCCGCGGACGCGCGCCACCCGGCCGGATGGCAGCACGCGCACGGTGACGTCTCGACGCAGGCTTCCGCTCCAGACCGTGCCGGTGACGACGGTCCCCGTTCCCTTCACCGTGAACGCGCGATCCACCGGGAGGCGGAAGAGGTCTTCCCCGACCCTGGCCGGAAGCTCGCCCAGCGCCCGCGCCAGCTCGGAGCGGAGCCGGTCGATTCCGTCTCCCCGGGTCGCCGAGACCGCCACTACCGGCGCCGCCGCGAGCGGGCCGCCCGCGGCCTCGGCGCGGACGTCCTCCTCCACCAGCGCCAGCCACTCGTCATCGACCAGGTCGCGCTTGGTGAGCGCCACCACGCCGCGCTTGACTCCCAGGAGCGAGAGGATCGCCAGGTGCTCGCGCGTCTGCGGCCGCACGCCTTCGTCGGCGGCGACGACGAGCAGCGCCAGGTCGATCCCCGTGGCGCCGGCGACCATCGTCCGCACGAACGCCTCGTGGCCCGGCACGTCCACCACGCCGACCGTGCCGATGCCGTCCAGCTCCAGCGGCGCGAAGCCCAGCTCGATCGTGATCCCCCGTCGCTTCTCCTCGGGCAGTCGGTCGGTGTCGACGCCGGTGAGCGCGCGGACCAGCGCCGTCTTCCCGTGGTCGATGTGGCCGGCGGTGCCGACGATCACGCCACGCTCCAGCGATCGTGCTCCCAGGCCTCGAAGGCGCGGAGCGGCCGGCCGTCGGTGAGGTGCTCCCGCAGGAACTCGCGCAGCAGGCGCTGGTGCGCGCGCAGCTCGCCGTCCGCGCGCGGGCCGGCGCGCCCGCCGCCGATCCACTCGCGGAGCGCGCCGCGCGCCGACGCCGGCAGCACGCGGTTGCCCGGGTGCATGCGGGCGCAGCGCGCGCAGAGCACGCCGCCGGCCGGGTGGCTGAACATGGCCTGCGCCTCGGGATCGAGGGGTTCGTGGCAGCCGCCGCACAGGTCCACCGCGGGCGCGAACCCGAGCTCGGCGACGATGTGCCAGGCGCCGGCGAGCGCGGCCTCGCGCGCCAGCTCGGGCGGCGCGGTGCCGATCGCGTCGAGCGCCGCGACCAGCGTGTCGAAGAGCGCGGGCTGCGAGTCGTCGCGCCCGAAGCGAAGCATCATCTCCGCCACCGCCGACGCGCCCGCGAACCGGCCGAGGTCGGCGGCGAGCTCGGGGCGCGCGCGCACGACGTCGAAGGAGGCCAGCGTGTTCAGATCCCGACCCGACTTCGTGTAGATCTGCGCCGCCCCCTGGGCGAACAGGTCGACCGCGCTCCCGAACCTGCGCTGCGACCGCCGAGCCCCACGAGCCAGCACCGTCTGCACCCCCGCCTCGCGCGTCGCCAGCCGCAGGATGCGCGACGTCTCCAGGTAGTCGAACGCGTGCAGGACGACGGCGTCGGTGGAGACGAGGGGCATGGGTGAAAGATAAGGGATGGGGGATGCGGGATGGGGGATGGGGGATGAAGTGCCCCGGGACGCTTCCCCGTCCCTCTCGATCAGAATCGCAATGCCACGTCGACTCCTCCGAGCCCCGCCGACGCCTGTCGCTG
>DATFPD010000365.1:0-8459 GCA_035265005.1 Gemmatimonadaceae bacterium
CTGGGCGCACGTGCAGAAGCTCACCCGGCTGCGGGCCCAGCGCGCCGACCTGCGCGGCGCGTCCACCGAGAACCTCCACGTCGGCGAGCAGAGCTGGGTCTACCGGCGCGGGCGCAGCGTCGTCGCCCTGAACAACGGCACCAGCCCGGCCGAGGTCCGGCTGCCGGCGATGGAGCTCGCGGGCGACGCCCTGGGCCTCTGCCCCGCCGCGCGGCGGGACTCGGGCGGCGTGACGCTCACGATCCCCGCGCGCACGGGCTGCATCTTCTAGGGCGCGCCGGACCAGCGCGGGCGCGAGGCGCACGATGCCGCTCCTCTGGGTCGCGGTCGGGATCGGGCTCATGCTCGTCCTGGTCCTGGTCGTGCGGCTGGACGCGTTCTTCGCGCTGCTCCTGACCTCGTTCGCGGTCGGGCTGCTCAACGGGATGGACCCGCTGGCGATCCTCCAGTCGGTGCTGGCGGGGATCGGCGCGACGATGGGGAATGTCATCCTCGTGCTGGTCTTCGGCGCGATGCTCGGCCGGCTGATCGAGGAGAGCGGCGCGGCGCACACGATCGTCCACCGGCTGACCGCGCTCACCGGGCTCCGCAACATCCAGTTCGCGACCGCCGGCGCGGGGCTGCTGGTGGGGCTGCCGATGCTGTACAACGCGGGGTTCCTGGTGCTGATCCCGCTCGTCTACGCGCTCAGCGTGACGACGCGGCTGCCGCTGATCTACCTCGGCCTGCCGATGGCGTCGGCGCTGTCGGTGACGCACGGCTTCCTGCCGCCGCACCCGGCGCCGACCTTCGTCTCCTTCGTCTACGGCGCGGACGTGAACCGCGCGCTGCTGGTGGGGCTCGTGGCGGCGGTCCCGGCGTGCCTGATCGGCGGCGTGCTCTTCTCGCGCCTCCTCCCCCGCCGCCCGACCGCGCCGCCCGCGGGACTCTACGAGCCGCGCGACACCGACCAGCGCACGCTCCCGGGGCTCGGCGTGAGCGCGTTCACGACGCTGGTGCCGGTGCTGCTCATGCTCGCCGGCGCGGTGGTGGACATCGCCGCCGGCACGGCGGGGATCGACCCCGCGCGCGCGGGCGCGGGCTTCCGCGCGCAGCTCGCCGCCGCGGTGCCCGACCCGGGGCTGCGGGGGCTCGTCCTGGCCGCGAAGTTCTTCGGCAACGCCAACGTCGCCCTGCTGGCGGCGGTGTTCGTGGGGCTCTACACGTTAGGCATTCGCCGCGGGCGGCGGATGGACGACCTGATGAAGAGCCTCGGGCGCTCGGTCGGGAGCATCGCCATGATCGTGCTCGTGATCGCGGCCGGCGGCGCGTTCTCCCAGGTGCTGCGCGACGGCGGCGTGGCCGAGTACGTCAAGCAGCGCGCGCTGGGGCTCCACGCCAACCCGCTGCTGCTCGCCTTCGGCATCGCCTCGGCGCTCCGCCTCGCGGTCGGGTCGGCGACCGTCGCCACGCTGACGACGGCCGGGATCATGGCCCCGGTCGCCGCGACGAGCGGCGTGCGCCCGGAGCTGATGGTGCTGGCGACCGGCGCCGGGAGCCTGATGTTCTCGCACTTCAACGACACCGGCTTCTGGATGTTCAAGGAGTACTACAACGTGAGCATCAAGGAGACCTTCGCCACCTGGAGCGTGATGGAGATCATCGTCGGACTGGTGGGGGTCGGGACGGCGCTGGCGCTGCAGGCGGTGCTGTGAAGCGCGCGCCGGGCACCTGCCCCAGACCGGGCCACCTCTCGAAGAGCTGTTACGGAGGCGTCATGCGTCTGGTTGCTTGCGCCGCGCTCGTGGTCGGCGCAGCCTGTCACCGCGCCGCCGAACCCGCGCCGGCGCCGGCCGCCGCGTCGGCGTCCGCGCTTCCCGCCTGGACCCGCGGCGCGACGTGCTACGAGGTCTTCGTGCGCTCGTTCTCCGACAGCGACGGCGACGGGATCGGGGACCTGAAGGGGCTCACGGAGAAGCTCGACTACATCAACGACGGGAACGCGGGCACGCAGCGCGACCTGGGCGCGCGCTGCATCTGGCTGATGCCCGTCGCCGAGTCGCCGAGCTACCACGGCTACGACGTCTCGAACTACTACCGCGTCGAGCCGGACTACGGTACGAGCGACGACTTCAAGCGGCTGGTGGTGGAGGCGCACCGGCGCGGCATCCGCGTGCTCGTGGACATGGTGCTGAACCACGCCTCGAGCCAGCTGCCGGCGTTCCAGCAGGCGCTGCGCGACCCGGCGTCGCCGTACCGGGGCTGGTTCCGCTGGTCGGCGACCAGGCCTGACGGGAAGGGGCCGTGGGGGCAGGAGGTCTGGCACCGCTCGCCGGTGCGCGACGAGTACTACTACGGGGTCTTCTGGCGCGGCATGCCCGACCTGAACTACGAGACCCCCGCCGTGCGCGAGGAGGCGCTGAAGGTCGCGCGCTTCTGGCTCGACTCGATGGGGGTGGACGGCTTCCGCCTGGACGCCGTGCCGTACCTGGTCGAGGAGGGGGGCAAGGTGGTGGGCACGCCCGGCACGCACGCCGTGCTGCGCGAGTACGGCGCGTACGTCCGCCGGACCCGTCCCGGCGCCTTCACCGTCGGGGAGGTGTGGGACGGGATCGAGCGGATGCTCCCGTACTACCCGGACCAGCTCGACTCCTACTTCGCCTTCGACCTCTCGGACGCGCTGATCGCGGCGGCGCGCACCGGCTCGGCGAAGGGGCTCCTCGACGGATACGTGCGCTTCCAGCGGGAGATCCCGCCGGGCCGATACTCGCCCTTCCTCCGCAACCACGACCAGACGCGCACGATGACGGCGCTGGGCGGGGACGCGAGCCGCAACCGGCTGGCGATCACCCTGCTCCTCACCCTCCCGGGCTTCCCGTTCGTCTACTACGGCGAGGAGATCGGGATGACCGGCGACAAGCCCGACCCGGGGCTGCGCACGCCGATGCAGTGGAGCGCGGCCGCGCCGGGCGCGGGCTTCACGCGCGGGACGCCGTGGGAGCCCCTCTCGGCGTCCTTCCCCGCCGCCACCGTCGAGGCGCAGGACGCCGACGCCGGCTCGCTGCTGAACCTGCACCGCCGCCTGGTCCACCTGCGCGCGGCCGACGAGGCGTTAGGCTCGGGCGACCTGGTGCCGCTCGACGCCGGGAACGATGCGGTGGTCGCGTACCTGCGCCGCGCCGCGAACGGCCGCGCGGTGCTGGTGGTCGTCAACCTGGGGACGGCGCCGCTCTCTGGCATCGCGCTCGCGTCCGGCGCGGGCACGCTGCGGAGTGGCCGCTACGCGCCCGCCGGCCTGCTCGGCGGCCCGTCCGCCGCGCCGCTCGCCGTCGGTGCCGACGGGCGCATCACCGGCTACGCCCCGCTGCCGACGCTCGCGCCTCTGACGGCGTACCTGTTCGAGCTCTCGGCCGGGAGGCGCTGAACAAGGTCCACCACAGAGGCACAGAGGGCACAGAGGAAGGGCACACGGGAGATCGCCCCTCACTCCCGAGATAGCATCTCGTCCCGGTTGCAGGGGCGAGGCATGCCTCGCCCCTCCCTTGGTGCACGTCCTCTGTGTTCTCTGTGCCTCTGTGGTGGACCTTGTCCGATCGTCCCGACTACCGCCGCCGCTCCTGCGCCGAGAGCGCGAGGGCGACGCCGTTGGTCCAGCCGAAGCCGTCCTGGGTCGGGTACTCGCCGCCGCCGGCGGGGCGGTTGGGGTCCAGCACGTCGTACTTCTCGGTCATCTTGCCGGTCGCCTGGTAGACGCGCCGGTTGAGGGCGAGCCAGCGCGAGCGGGCCTCGTCGGCCAGGTCGGGGCGGCCGTAGCGGCGGGCGCCCTCCATCGACAGCCACTGGAGCGGCGGCCAGCCGTTAGGCGCGTCCCACTGCTGGCCGGAGGGGATCAGCGTCGTCACGAAGCCGCCCCCCTTCAGGAACTCCCGCTCCAGACGGCCGGCGGCCGCGCGCCCCTGCTCGGGCGTCGCCAGCCCGAAGTAGAGCACCGAGGCGGCGGCGAGCGTCGGCCGGTCGGCGACCCGCTCGCCGCTCCGCCAGCGCACGTCGTAGAAGTAGCCGCCGGCCGGGTCGTACGAGGCGGCGACGAGCGCGCGGCGGCGCGCCTCCGCCATGTTCGCGAACCCGCGCGCGAGCTCGGCGTCGCCCGCGCCTTTGCGGAACGCGTGCAGCGCCGCGATCGTCCGCTCGGCGTGGTAGAGCAGGCTGTTGAGATCCACCGGCACCAGCTCGGTCGTCTCCAGCGTCCGCAGGTCTTTCGGGTCGCGCATCCAGCGGCTCGAGAAGTCCCAGCCGCTCTCGGCCGACGCGCGGACGTTCCGGTAGAACGCCTCGCGCCGCTCGGCCGGGAGCGACTGGGCGAGCTGGTAGTCCTCGCGGTAGGACTCGGGGCGCGGCTCGGGGCGGTCGTCCCAGTAGCGGTTGAGCACCGCCCCGTTCGCGAGCCTGACGACGCGGCGGTACGCCCCGACCGGCGCCAGCCGCTCGGCGCCGTCCATCCAGAACGCGTGCTCGGCCTCCATCGCGCCCAGGTAGCGCAGCGCCTGGCTGCTGTCGGTCGCCGTGGCGTAGAGCCCCACCATCGCCGCGAAGTACGGCGGCTGGCTCCGGCTCAGGTAGTACGTGCGGTTGCCGTTCGGGATGTGGCCGAGCGTGACCGCCAGGTGCGCGAAGTTGTCGAGCATGCTGCGCACGAGGTCCGTGCGGCCGCTCTCCACCAGCCCGAGCATCGTGAAGTACGAGTCCCAGTAGTAGACCTCGCGGAAGCGGCCGCCGGGGACGACGTACGCGTTCGGGAGCGGGAGCAGCGTCGACGTCGCGCGCGAGCTGTCGGGGGAGCGGGTGAGCGCCGGCCAGAGCGCGCGGATGTGCGCCTCCATGCTCTGCGCCGTGTCCGACCGGACTGCCTGCCCTGAGCTTGTCGAAGGGTCGCCGCCGGCGGACCCGGGGAGCTCGAAGTACTCGCGCACGAACGCCCGCAGCCCGGCCGCCGGGGCGTTCGGCCCGGAGCCCTGAATGGCGGCGTAGCGGGCGACGATCTCCGCCGGCGGGAGGAGCGGCCGGGCGTCCACGAACGTCTTGGAGTCCGGGAAGGCCCCCGACAGCTGCACGTCCTGGAACAGCGGGCCGAGCGCGCGCGTGGAGTCGTAGCTCGCCGCGATCGCGGCCTGCTGCGATACGCTGGCCGTGCTCGGCGCCAGCGTGGCGGGCGCGCTGCCGCGGCAGGCGGCGGCCAGGGCGAGTGCCGCGAGCAGCGCGAGGCCGGCGAACGACCGCGGGCGGGGGAGGGAGCGAAGCATGGATTGTCCAGGCGGCCGGAATGAGAGCAGCGGGGAGTGAGGCGCGACCTAACACTACTTCCGATCTCAGCCACGGCCAGCGGGGAAACAGATGAACAGACGCTCGTCACGACGATCGAGCCCTCCGTCCGCCGGAATCCAGCCTCCGCCGCGCCTCCGTCATCCTTCGTCCCAAGAACGTTTCGTCACCAGCCCTGTCGGGCGAATGCTTACCGCCGGCCAATTCAGACCGAGAACCCCCCACTCGAGGTACCAATGAAGCAGATCGAACGGCTCGCCGCATTCGGCATCGTGCTCGCCCTGTGCGCGTGCGACCGCGCCACGCCGCCGACCGCGACGGCGGACGACATCCGCCCGACGCTCGCCAAAGTCGGCAGCTTCAAGTCGTTCCGCATCCCGACGGACAACAGCCAGCCTCGGGACATCGCGCTGGGGTCCGACGGGAGCATGTGGTTCACGGAGTCCGAGCTCAACGTGAGCCAGATCGGCCGCGTGGACCCCGCCGGACGCATCACGGAGTTCGTCGTGCCGACCCAGTTCTCCCAGCCCTCGGACATCGTCTCCGGACCCGACGGCGCGCTCTGGTTCACGGAGCCCTCGGGCTTTCCCTTCGGGATCGGCAGGGTGACGACCGACGGCCAGTTCACGGAGTTCGGCCTGTGCGACACCGAGACGGGCTGCAGCAGCCTCACGCCGAACGGGCTCGCGAGTGGTCCGGACGGAAATATCTGGTTCACGGAAGGGAACCGGAACGCGCTCGGGAGGCTGACGCCGTCGGGCGTCTTCACGTTCTTCCCGCTGCCGAGCCTCGGCTCCCAGCCCTCCGGCATCACGGTCGGTCCGGACGGGGCGCTCTGGTTCGCCGAGTTCAACGGCGACCGGATCGGCCGCTTCGACATCGCCACCGCCACGTTCACGGAGTTCGGCCCGACGGTCGGTCCCGACGCGATCACGCTGGGGCCCGACGGCAACCTCTGGTTCACCGCTCCCTTCAACAACTCGATCGGCCGCATCACGCCGTCGGGCGTCATCACCGAGTTTCCGCTCGACGTCCCCTCGCAGCCGCGCGACATCGTCGCCGGCGCGGACGGCAACCTCTGGTTCACCGAGTACACCGGCGAGTCGCTGTCCCGCATCACCACCGACGGCGTGATCACCGAGGTCCAGCGGGTGCGCGGCGGCCCGTGGGGGATCGGGCGGGGCGTCGGGGGCGAGATCTGGCTCACGCAGTTCGACGGGAACAAGGTGTCGCGCTTCACGGCGAGCCCGTGAAAAGGCAGGGACTGCGGGACTGCGGGACTGAGGAAGGGGCTGGCCTGGTGTGCAGTGGTGGGCCCTTGATTCATCAAGGGCCCACCAGTGCCCAGCAGAGCAGCTCTTCTCGGTCCCTCAGTCCCTCAGCCCCTGCTTCACCTTACCAGCACCCGGTACCCGTGCGCCGGGATGTCGAGGGTGCCTGACGAGGCCAGCGTCAGGCGCGACTTGTCGAGCCAGTCGGTGTAGGTGCCTGGGGCGGGGAGCGCCTCGTACGCCGCCCGCGCCGCGGCGTCGCCGAAGTTGAGCGCCACCAGGACCGTGCTCGAACCGCGGGTGCGCGTGTAGGCGTAGACGCGGTCGCCGCCGCTGGTCTTCAGCGTCGTCTGCGGGCCGCCCGCGGCGCCGTTGGCGAGCGCCTCCTGGCCGTGCTTCAGCTCGAGCATCGAGCGGTAGAAGCCCGCCAGCGAGGTGCCGTTCCAGTCGACCGTGTCCTTCTCGAAGAAGCGCAGGCGCTTGTTCAGGCTCGCTTCCTGCCCCGTGTAGAGCAGCGGCATCCCGTTCTGCGCCGTGGCCGCGAGCACGAACGCCGGCAGGTGGTTCGCGCCCATCCGCTCGAACTCCGTTCCCTGCCAGCTGTTCTCGTCGTGGTTGCTGGTGAAGTACATGCGGAACGCGTCGGCGGGGAAGCGGCGGCGGTCCCGCGCGAAGTAGTCGTCGAGCGCGGCGGTGGTCTTCTTCCCCTGCGCCACGTCGTTGAGCAGGTGGTGCAGCTCCCAGCCGTAGGTCATGTCGAACGCCGCGTGGATCCCGGGCTCCTCGGCTTCGGCGAGCATGAACAGGTCGGGGCGCGACGCCGAGAGCTGGCGCCGCGCGTCGACCCAGAAGTCGGTCGGCACGCCGCCGGCGACGTCGCAGCGGAAGCCGTCGATCCCCGTCCGGTCGAGCCACCACTTCATCTCCCCGATCATCGCCCGCCGCAGCTCGGGGTTGTCGAAGTTCAGCTCCGCGACGTCGGTCCAGTCGGTGTCGTGCCCCTCGTTGTCGCGCGCGTTGACCACCGAGCCGTCGGCGCGCGTGACGTAGTAGTCCCTGTGCTGGGTGATCCACGGGTGGTCGAACGCCGAGTGGTTGGCCACCCAGTCGAGGATCACCTTCATCCCCTGCCGGTGCGCCGCGTCGACCAGCGCCTTGAAGTCGGCCTCGGTCCCGAACTCCGGGTTGATCGCCGTGTAGTTCGCGATCGAGTAGTAGCTGCCGAGCGCGCCCTTCCGGTTCTTCACCCCGATCGGCTGCACGGGCATGAGCCACAGGATGTCCACGCCGAGCCCCTTGAGCCGCGGCAGGTGCGGCTGGATCGCCGCGATCGTCCCCTCCGGCGTGAACTGCCGCACGTTCACCTCGTAGATCGTCGCGCTGCGCGCCCACGCGGGGTGCACGACGCTCGCGGACGCCGCCGCCGCCGGCGCCTCCGCGGTCCTCGACTTGGACTGGCATGCTGCGGACAGCACGACGGCGGCGATGAGTGCGAGCGATGCCTTTCTCATGAGTCGGTATGGGTTGGGAACTGCAGTGCTACCACAGAGGCACAGAGGGCACCGAGGAGGGGCACACGGGAGAAAGTCCCCTGCCGGTCGGCTTTGCTGAAGAACGATTGAACCGCGGAGGGCGCGGAGGACGCGGAGGAGGGCACACCGACCGATGCCCTCCCTCGGGACGCGGTGCCGAAGAGCCCGGGAGCGCCCTGCGGCCGCGACCCCTTTCGGGCCCGTCACGGGTCGTCCCGGTAGAGGGACTCTCGCCGTGTGCCCTCCTCCGCGTCCTCCGCGTCCTCTGCGGTTCAATCGTTCTTCAGCAAAGCCGACCGGCAGGGGACATTCTCCCGTGTGCCCCTCCTCTGTGCCCTCTGTGCCTCTGTGGTAGCAC
>DATFPD010000366.1:0-5509 GCA_035265005.1 Gemmatimonadaceae bacterium
TGGGATGAATCCGCGGGGGGCGGGGGGCGGGAAGCGCCGGGAGGGTCGGGTGGCGCCGCGGACGCCGCCCGGCCGGGACGTGGGAGGGGCGTCGCGCGTCCCCCGTCCCGCATCCCGCGTCCCGCGTCCCGCGTCCCCTCACTCGCTCCGCAGCGCCACCATGGGATCCACGCGCGCCGCCCGGCGGGCCGGGAGGTAGGCGGCGATGACGGCGACCGCGAGGACGAGGAGCGACACCGCGGCGAACGTCGCGGGGTCGGTGGGGCTGGTGGCGTAGAGGAGGCCGCGCAGCGTGCGGGTCGCGGCCAGGGCGGCGGCGAGCCCCACCGCCACGCCCCACGCGGCGAGGCCCAGCCCCTCGCCGACGACCAGGCGCACCACCTGCGGCCGGCCGGCGCCTAACGCCATCCGCACGCCCAGCTCGCGCGTCCGCTGCGCGACCGCGTAGGCGATCACGCCGTAGACGCCGACCGCGGCCAGCGAGACCGCGAGCAGGGCGAACGCCGCCAGGAGTACCGTGCGGAAGCGCGGCTGGGCGACCGAGTCGGCGACCAGCGTGGCGAGCGGGCGCACGTCCGAGAGCGGGAGCGCGGGGTCGAGCGCCGCGACCTCCTGCCGCACGCCGCGCTCGACCGTCGCCGGGTCGGCCGAGGAGCGCACGGCGAAGACCATTCCCCGCCCGGCGATGCGCAGCGCCCATTCCGGGAACTGCGCGTACGGGACGTAGAGCTCGGGGCGCGTCTCGGCGCCGAGCCCCTCGTGCTTCACGTCCGCCGCGACGCCGACGACGGTGAACCACGGCTCGTCCGGGTCGTCGGCGAGCTTGAGGCGCCGCCCGACGACGTCGGCGGGTCGCGCGCCCGACCAGTAGCGGCGCGCGAGCTCCTCGTTCACGACTACCACCGGCGGCGCGCCCGCCACGTCCGTCTCCGCGGGCGGGCGGCCGGCGCGCAGCGCGGTCCCGACGGCGCGGAAGTAGTGCGGCGAGATGGCGCGCACGCCGGCCACCGCGCCGTCCGCCGACCCGCGCGTCTGGCGCCCCTCGATCGCGATGCCGTTCTCCCAGTTGTCGCCGGCCATCGGGAGGTGGGTGGTGACGGCGGCGGCTTCGACCCACGGCTGCGCCTCGATCCGCCGCAGTGCCTCGCCGTAGAACGTGCGCACGCGGGCGAGCTCCGGGTAGCGCTGCTCGGTGAGCATCGTCCGCATCGTCATCACGCCGCCGGCGCGGAAGCCGGGGTCCACCGCGGCCAGCGCGACGAAGCTGCGCGCGGCGAGCCCCGCGCCCACCAGCAGCACGATCGACAGCGCCACCTCGGCGATCACCAGCGCGCGGCGCAGGCGGGCGGTGGCGCCGCGACCGACGCCGGCCCCGCCGCGGCCGCCGCTCTTGAGCGTCTCGCCCAGATCGACGCCCGCGCCCGCGAGCGCCGGCGCGAGGCCGAACAGCAGCCCGGTGGCGAGCGACGCGACGAGCGAATAGGCCAGCACCTGTCCGTCCACGCCGACCTGGTCGATGCGCGGCACCGCGCCGGCCGGCAGGAGCGCGACCATCGCCTGCACGCCCCACGTCGCCAGCGCCAGCCCCACGGCGCCGCCCGCCGCGGCGAGCAGCACGCTCTCGGTGAGCAGCTGCCGCGCGATCCGCCCGGCGCTGGCGCCGAGCGCGGCGCGCACCGCCATCTCCCGCCGGCGCGCGGTGGCGCGGGCGAGGAGCAGGTTCGCGACGTTCGCGCACGCCACGAGCAGCACGAAGCCCACCGCGCCGAGCAGCACCAGCAGCGCGCGCCGCACGCCGCCGAGCAGCGACTCCTCGAGCGACACGACGTCCGCGCCGACGTTGTCGTTGTCCGGGTACTGCGCGCGGAGCCCGGCGGTCACCGCCGCCATGTCCGAGCCCGCCTGCTCGATCGTCACGCCGGGGCGGAGTCGCGCGAGCACCTGGAGGAAGTGCGTCCCCCGCCCGCCCCAGTCGCGCAGCTCCGGCGTCTGGAACGAGAGCGGCACCCACAGCTGGTAGCGCTCGGTCGGGTAGACGAAGCGCGGCGGCATCACGCCGACGACGGTGTAGCTGTGCCCGTTCAGCGTGATGGGCTGCCCGACCACCGCCGGGTCCGCGCCGAAGCGCCGCCGCCAGAGCGCGTTCGAGAGGACGACGACGCGCTCGCGCCCCAGCGAGTCCTCGCCCGGCAGCAGCGTGCGGCCGAGCAGCGCCCGGACGCCGAGGATCTGGAAGAGCTGCGGGGAGACCAGCTGCCCGATGAACGTCTCGGGCTCCCCACGCCCGGTCAGCGTGAAGCCGGTGCCGGTGTGCGCCGCCACGTCTGTGAAGCTGCGGTTGCGCGCGCGCCAGTCGGCGGCGTCCGGCCCGGAGGCGCGGATGCGCTCGCCCTGCTTCACGAGCAGCGTGCGCACCTCGACGAGCCGCCCGGGGCTCTCGAACGGGAGCGGCCGGAAGAGGACGGCGTGCACGACGCTGTAGATCGCCGTGTTCGCGCCGATGCCGAGCGCCAGCGCCAGGAGCGCCACCGCGGTGAAGCCGCGCTGCCGCACCAGCGTCCGCGCCGCGTAGCGCAGGTCCTGCACGATCGAGCCCATCTCGCACCTCGGGGAGTCAGTGGAGATGAGACGCGGCGCGGGCGGAGAGGGTTGCGTGAACTACAGCTGCGTGCTGCGTCCTGCGTGCTGCGTCCTGCGTGCTGCGTCCTAACTTCTCCCGGGACGCAGGGGCCTCCCGAGCGCAGTGAGGACGCAGGACGCAGCACGCAGCTGTAGTTCTAGGGTATCGCCGTCCCGTACTTCGCGTTGATGGCCTGCGCGGCGGCGGTGGCGAGGATCGATTGGCCCTGGGCGCTCGGGTGCACGCCGTCGAGGCTGATGTAGGAGCCGAAGGGGTTGTTCGAGGTGAGGACGGAGTAGAGGTCGAGCGGCGGCTTCGGCAGGTCGTAGAGCGACGAGAGCGCGAAGTAGGCGTAGCCGTTCGCGGTCGCGACCGCCTGGATGTGGGCGTTGATCTGCGCCATCCGGGCGTTGATCGCGTTGACGTCGCTCGCCGTGAGGACGTAGTCGGCGGCGCCGGGCACGTCCGCGCAGGTGGCCGTCGTCGGCGACTTCGAGATCAGCGTGAGCACGTAGCCCGGGACGAACACGTAGTTCGAGCTGAAGTAGCAGTTGAAGCTCATGCTGATGCCGAGCGCGAGGAGGTCCGGCCACTCGTTGAAGAACTCGCGCGCGCGGCGAATGCTCGGGAACCGGGCCGCGTCGTTCGGCAGCCCCACGAGCACGGCCTGCGCGCCGGTGGACTTGACGGCCGCGATGACCTGGTCGTAGTCGGCCTCCCAGTTCGCGTACGGCGTCATGGCCGCGATGCGGCCGGAGCTCGCCGGCAGCACGTCGTTGGCCGCGAGCTCCACCGAGACGAACGTCGGCTGCTGCGCGAGCATCGCCGTGACCTGGGTCTGCCCCGGCGCGAGCACCCGGCTGTAGAGGGTGCCCACCCGCGGGCTGCGCAGCGTCGCCAGCTCGATCGTCGTGGTGAGCGCGTCGTGCACGTCGGCGCCCGAGATGGCGACGCTGTTCGTCGGCGGCGTGATGCCGGCCTGGAGCGGCATGCAGGTCGTCATCACCGCGCTCGTCAGGTCGTCGCCGGCGCCGAACGCGCTGAACGCCGCGAGGAGCACGAAGTCCGCGGCCAGCGGCGGCAGCAGCGGCGGGCTGCACCCGGGGTCCTGCACGAGCGGCAGCGAGAACGACGCGCCCACGCGCGCGGCGAGCTGCGCCGGCCAGGCGGCGCGCTGGACGGCGGCCGAGATGCCCGCCGACTGCACGCCCTGGCTGTTGCTCGTGCCGAGCGCCACGTAGCGCGCGAACATGCTCTGTGCGGTCAGCGGCTGCACGTCGAGCGTCGGTCGGACGTCGGCCGGCGGCTGGACCGGGTCCGTGCAGGCGGCGATGGCCAGCGCTGCGCCGGCGAGGGAGAGGGACTGCTTCATGGAGCTACTCCGGCTGGGGTTCGCTAGACTGCGCCGGAGAGCCGGGGAGCGCAAGGAGGCGGGACGCGGGGGGCATCCCGCGTCCCGCGTCCCCTCACTTCTTCTTCGAGTACGTCGCCACGAGCATCGGCCGCCAGGTGGCGCCGCCGTCGGTGGAGCGCTCCCAGCGCTGGCGGAAGCTCGTCGCGTCGACCGGCTCCCAGGTGACGCGGACCGTCGTCGCGCCGTCGGAGGCGAGCGGGCTTCGGCCGCGCATCGCGAGTCGGCCGCCGCCACCGCCGCCGCTGCCGGGCGCGGAGGCGCCCGCCTCGAGGAAGAGGCGCGTGCCGCGCGTGTCGGCGCGCGTCAGCTCCCAGCGCTCGGACGCCGGGTTGTACGCGGCGTAGGCGAGCGCCTCGTAGCCGCCGCCGCGGCCGGCGAACCGTTCCTCGAGCAGGCAGCCGCTCAGGTCCGCGCGGATCTCGCTCCGGCCCGCGGGCTGGCCGCGGGCGGCGTAGTGCGACGCGCTGTCCGGCGCGCGCGGGTCGGCCACGTAGACGTCCCAGCTCCCGAGCGCGAAGTCCAGGTCGTGGCTGCGCGGGCGCGCGCCGCAGGTCGGGAACGCGCGCTCCGGCGCCAGGGTCAGCGTCGGCCGGCGCAGGTAGCGGCCGTCGAAGACGTTCGGGCTCGACGTGTCGCTGGCGATGGTGTAGAACTCCTGCTGCACGCTGTCCGGGCTGTGCGCGATCCAGACGCCCAGGTCCTGCACGCGCGTCCCGCCCGGGAACGTGCGCGCGCCGCCGAGGACCATGCGCCCCTGGACGAGCCGCCCCGCGTAATGCACCACGCTGGCCGGGCCGCCGGCGGCGAACACCCAGTGCTGGTGCCACCGCCGGTCGGTCGGGTCGTAGGCGTTGATGCTGCGCCCGCGGCCGCCGCCCCCGTCCGTCCACCGCTCCTCGACCGCGCACCCGCCGAGCTCGCGCGAGATGACGTTGGTCCCGGAGGGCGAGCCGGTGGGGGTGACGACCTGCCACTGCCCGACCCAGAAGTCGAACTGGCGGTACTCGGGCGCCGCGCAGGCCGCCCCCGGCGCCGGACCCGGGCCGGCGCCGAAGGGGTCGATCGTTAGGTCCGGCGGCCGCTGGGCCGACGCGCCGGCCCCGGCGGCCGTGAGCGCCGCGGTCGCGGCCGCGAGACGCGCGAGGGCGGCGCGCATCGCTCAGGCCCCCCGCCGCACGTAGACGGCCGTGAACTGCATGTCCCAGGTGGCGCCGCCGTCGGTGGAGCTCTCCCACCGCTGCGTGAACATGTCCGGGCTCACCGGGGTCCAGGTGACGCGCAGGTCGGCCGTCGCGCCGTCGGGGTGGGGCTTCTTCCCGGTCATGACGACGCTGCCGCCGGCGAGCTGGCCGTCGCGCAGCAGGACGCGGATGCCGCGGTTGTCGCCGTGGGTGCGCACCCAGCCGAGCGAGATCGGGTCGTAGCTGGTGAAGACGTGGGCCTCGTAACCCGCGCGCCCGTGGAAGTGCTCCTCG
>DATFPD010000367.1:0-1879 GCA_035265005.1 Gemmatimonadaceae bacterium
CCGGTGTTGAACTGCGGCGTCGTGCGGTAGACGGTGACCAGCCGCTCCGGCGCCCGGAAGGGGAGCGGCTGGAGCAGCGCGCGGTCGATCGCGCTCGAGATCGCCGCCGTCGCGCCCAGCCCGAGGGCGATGCACAGCACCGCCGAGACGGTGACGGCGGGCGAGCGCAGAAGCCCGCGGACGGCGCCGCGCAGCTCGGTGAGAGCGGATGTCATGGCCCTGAGTCTCCTTCCTGGCGTCCGGGTGGGTGCTCCTGCTATAGAAACTCAGACACCCGCCCCCCGCGTCACCGTTTCGCCGCGGGGACGGAACGGCCTACCACGGAGCGCATTCACGGCTCCTCGCGCCCGGGCGGGAGCAGCTCGACTCCGCCGGGAGGCATCCGTGTTCCTCCGTGCCCTTGTCCGTGTTCATCCGTGGCAGGCCGTTCCCCAGCCCTCCCGTCAGCGCCCGCCACCGGGCCGCGCCCGGATGGTCAGTGGCACCACGGTCTCGCCCCAGCGGAGCTCCAGGCGGGCCGAGTCGGCGTCGACCATCGGGAAGGCCAGCTGGAGCGTCTCGACGTGCTCGCCGCGCGCCGGGGTCGCCTGCACGCGGAGGGCGTCGCGCCCCGCCGGGTAGCGCGTGTGGAAGACCTCGGGGACGCTGGAGAAGATCACCGTCCAGGCGGCGGAGTCGGGGATCGCCCACAGACTGTAGCTGCCGGCGGCGAGCGGCGAGCCGTTCACCTCGATCGGCCCGGAGACGGTCACCCGCGCCGCACTGTCCGAGGCCGGCGACCACGCGCGCCCCCACGGCACCAGCGCGCCGAAGAGCGCGCGGCCGCGCGCGGTGGGGCGCCGATAGACGATGTCGATCCGTGTCCCGGCCACCGTCTGCGAGACGCTCGCGAGCTGGCTCCGCGGGATGGCCTGCGCGCCCGCGGGGCCGCCGCGGCCGCAGCAGAGGAGGGCGGCCAGCCCGCCGGCGGCGAGCGCGACCCGCGCTGGTCTCATCGTGCCCCGCCTCCGCCTAACGTTGTCGCGCGCCCGGCTGCTGCGCCCCCGGCGCCGAGGGCGCCGGCGCCGCCGGGGCCGGCGCCATCACCTGGGTCAGGATCGCGGGGTTCTTGTCCAGCGTCTGGATCACGCGGCCGACGATGCGCGACACGTTGTCCAGGTCGATGTAGAGGTACGCCTCCGCCCGGACGCCGGTGATGCCGAGCTGCACCTGCTTGATGCCGACGTCCACCCCGGCCGAGAGCGAGACGAAGTTCATCGCCACCGCCTCCAGCGAGAGGTGGGCGCGCACGTCATTGAACACGAACGGCAGGATCATCGAGCGCACGCTCGACGCCTCGGGGCGCGTGCTCAAGCAGACCGAGGTGGGGAACCTGCTCCAGCTGCGCGTCATGACCCAGATCCCGCAGGGCGACGGCACGACCCTCCTCATCGCCCGCGACGTCACCGGCGCGCTGCTGGAGATCCTGCTCGGCGTCGACCGCAAGGTCACGAGCGTGCGCCGGATGGACGCGATGGCGCAGCGCTAATCGCGGTACAGCGCCGGGAACTGCTTCTTGAGGTGCTCCACCTTCGGCGCGTCGTTGTAGACGATGTAGGGCTGCGTCGGGTGGTGCTTCATGTAGTCCTGGTGGTACGCCTCGGCGACGTGGAACGCGCGCAGCGGCGCGATCTGCGTGACGATCGGCCGCGGGAACGCCTTCGCGGCGCGCAGCCGCGCGACGTGCGCCTCGGCCTGCCGCTTCTGCTCGTCGTTGCGGTAGTAGATCGCCGAGCGATACTGCGTGCCGACGTCCGGGCCCTGGCGGTTGAGCTGCGTCGGGTCGTGGACCTCCCAGAAGAGGTCGAGCAGCTCCTCGTAGCTCACCTGGTCGGGATCG
>DATFPD010000368.1:0-7249 GCA_035265005.1 Gemmatimonadaceae bacterium
GCCTGACGAGGGAGAACACCGGCGCCCCGTCGGCCACCGCCGACTCGAACAGGTAGCGGCGGCCCGCCGCCGCGGCGAGGCGCGACAGCTCGGCGTAGCCGTGGACCACCGGCCCCTTGTTCGCCGACACCGCGTGCGCGCCGGCCGCCAGCACGGCGCGCAGGTAGTCGAGCGCCGGCTGCCCCGCGTGCGGGTCGAGCACCGTGGTCTCGAACACCACGTCCGGCCGCGCGCGGGCCAGCCACTCGTCTACGCTCGCGCACCGCTGGCCGGCGGGCGCCGCGGGGTCGAGCCCGTCCGGCGCGGCGATCCATCCGCCGCGGCGCGTGGCGACGCCGGCGACGCGGTACTCGACGCCGTAGCGCTCGCGCAGCGCGTCGCGGCGCGCGGCGAGCAGGGCGGCGAGGGCGCGGCCGACGTTGCCGTAGCCGAGGAAGGCGATGGAGTGCAGCGTCACTCCGCCCGGTTCAGGCTCCGCTCCGCCGAGAATCCCTCGGGGTAGCGCCGCCTCAGCTTCTCGATGTTGCCGCCGGCGATCTCGTCGAGGCGCATGTCGAGCGCGGTGGCCATCGCGGCGACGTACCACAGGCAGTCGCCGAGCTCCTTCGCCACCGAGTCGCGGTCGAGCGGCCAGTCGTGGTAGAGGTGCTTCTTCATGATGTCGGCGACCTCGCCCGCCTCGCCGGCCAGGCCGAGCGCGGCGTTGGCGAGCTGCTGCTCGGGCGTGCGGTCGCGGCCGATCGTGCGGGCGGCGAGCCGCTGGTATTCTTCGAGGGTCATGGACGAGAGATGCGCGGAGCGAATCGCGCGCGCGAGTGTACGTTTGGTCGTATGCCAACCACTTCGCGGAAGCTGAGTAGATACGTCGCGGCCGCGCTCGCCGCCATGCTGAGCGCGACCGCGGGCGGCCAGGACAGCGCGTCGGCCCGGACCGGCGCGGTGCGTGGCCGCCTGACGACCTGGCCGGACGGCAAGCCGATCGCCGGCGCGACGGTGACGATCGAGGGAACGTCGCCGGTTCAGGGTGCGCTCAGCGATTCGGCCGGCGACTTCCGGATCGAGCGCGTTCGGCCGGGCGGCTACACCGTGCGCATCCGCCTCGTCGGCTACCAGCAGATCCTCCGGCGGGACGTGCGGGTGGCGGCCGGCCGCACCGCGTTCGTGGACGAGCGGATGCGCCCGCAGGGCACCGACGGCGCGTACGGCGGCTTCGCCGTCGCCCTGGACTCCGCCGGCCGTCGGGTGTCGCGGCGGGCGCCGAAGACGACCTGGCTCCCGACGCGGCCGCGCCAGGGCAGCCTGGTGAAGATCACCGTGTGGAGCGACGCGCCGCCGGTCGAGCCCGAGCTGGCCGGCGAGCCGCTGCACTTCTTCCCCGACGGGCCCGGAAAGCAGTCGGCGATCGCCGCCGTGCCGATCGACGCCGCGGACACCATCTCGGCGCAGCTCGGCCCGGCGGTGGTCGACGGCGTGAACGTGCGCCATGTCGTGCGGATCCCCGTGGCGAAGGGCAACTACCCGCTGGAGCGCCTGAGCGTCGCCCCGCAGTTCGGGCGCGAGCCGGACTCCGCGCTCGCCGAGCGGATGCGGCGCGAGGGGCAGCTCGCCGCGGACGTGAGCGCGCACGCCCACGAGACGCCGCGGCTCTGGCGCGGCCCGTGGGGGCAGCCGCGCCCCGGGCGCATAACGAGCAGCTTCGGCCGCGGGCGGCAGTTCAACGGCGTGGTGCAGAGCCGCCACATGGGGACCGACTTCGCGGGCGCGGTAGGCGCCGAGGTGCGCGCGCCGGCGCGCGGCGTCGTGCGCCTGGTCGAGCCGTTCTTCCTCGGCGGCAACGTCATCTACCTCGACCACGGCGCCGGCCTCGTCTCGGCCTACCTGCACCTCAGCGAGCAGCTGGTCGCGGTCGGCGACACGGTGGAGAAGGGCAAGCTGATCGGCCGCGTCGGCGCCACCGGGCGCGTCACGGGCCCGCACCTCCACTGGATCCTGCGCTACGGCTCGATCACCGTGGACCCCATGAGCATCTACAGGATGGAGCCGCCGCCGAAAAAGCCTCCAGTGAAGAAGACGGCGCCGCGTCGGAAGAGGGGCTGATATCCTTGGCAGGGGGCCCTCTTCCGTGTGCCCCTCCTCGGTGTCTCGGTGCCTCTGTGGTAGATTCGCCGTTGACGATGCCTGACGCCACGTCGCTCCCCAGGCCGCCGCGCCACCTGTGGCTGCTCCTCGCCGCCGCCTGCGTCGTGCCGGCGGTGCTCGACGCGTTCCAGACGTACCTGCAAGGACTGCTCGGCGACGACGGCGACCGGCCCTCCTGGCGCTTCATCCTCTGGCAGGGCACCGAGTGGCTCATCCTCGGCGCGCTCACGTCGATCACGTACTACCTCGGGCGCCGCTTCCCCCTCCGCCGGCCGCATCTCGCGCGGCATCTCGTGGTGCATCTCGCCGGCGCGCTCGTCCTCTGCCTCGGGTGGGCGGCGGCGGGGGCGTCGCTGCGCCTCGCGCTCGGCCTGAACCCGTCGCGCGGGCAGACCGGCGCCTACTTTGCGAGCTGGATGCTCACCAGCCTGCCCTGGTCGGTGTTCATGTACTTCACGGTGCTCGGCAGCGTGCACGCGTTCGGGTACTTCTTCGAGGCGCGGGAGCGCGAGGCGCAGGCGGCGCGGCTCTCGGCGCAGCTCGCCGAGGCGCGGCTGGGCGCGCTCCAGATGCAGCTGCATCCGCACTTCCTGTTCAACAGCCTCAACGCCGTGACCGTGCTGGTGCGCGACCAGGACACCGCCGGCGCGACGCGCATGCTGGAGCTGCTGAGCGACGCGCTCCGGCGCGTCCTGCGCGGCGACCAGGGGCACGAGGTGACGCTGGCCGAGGAGCTGGCGTTCGTGCGCGAGTACCTGGCGATCGAGCAGGTGCGCTTCTCCGACCGGCTGCGCGTGACGTACGACGTCGAGCCCGGGCTGGACGGCGCCGCGGTGCCGGGCTTCGTGCTCCAGCCGCTGGTGGAGAACGCGCTGCGCCACGGGATCGCGAAGCGGCGCGAGGCCGGCGCGCTGGAGATCGGCGCGCGGCGCGAGGGCGACGCGCTCGTGCTCCGGGTGCGCGACGACGGCGTGGGGATCGGCGAGCGGGGCGACGACGCCGGGCGGCGGGAGGGCGTCGGGCTCGCCAACATCCGCGAGCGGCTGCGCACGCTGTACGGCGACCGCGGCCGGCTGGAGCTGGCCGCCGCCGGGCCTGACGAGGCGCGCGGCACCGTCGCGACCGTACGCCTCCCGCTGCGCGAGCTGGCCGGGCCCGTGCGCGAGAGGGGCGCGTGAGCGTGATGGGTGAGATCCGGGCGCTGATCGTGGACGACGAGCCGCTGGCCCGGCGCGGGCTGCGGCAGCTGGCCGCCGAGCATCCGGACCTCGCCATCGTCGGCGAGGCGGGGGACGGGCGCGAGGCGCTGGACGCGCTCGACGCGCTGGCGCCGGACCTCGTCTTCCTCGACGTGCAGATGCCGGAGCTCGACGGCTTCGGCGTCGTGCGCGCGCGCGGCGCGGCGCGAATGCCGGCGGTCGTCTTCGTCACCGCGTTCGACACGTTCGCCGTGCGGGCGTTCGAGGCGCACGCGCTCGACTACCTGGTGAAGCCGGTCACGGCGGCGCGCTTCGCCGCCGCGCTCGACCGGGTGCGCGAGCGCATGCGCTCGGCCGAAGCGCTGGAGCTGTCGCGGCGGCTGCACGCGCTCCTGCTCGCGCAGCCCGGCGCGGCGGCCGACGCGCGCCCCGCCCCGGCCCCGGTCCCCGCCGCCGCGCCTGCGCCCGTGCGCCGGCTGGTGCTCCCGACCGCGACCGGCGAGCTGCTGCTGGACGTGGACGAGATCGACTGGATCGAGGCGGACGACTACTACGCGGCCGTCCACGCGGGCCGGCGGCGGCACCTCATCCGGGAATCGCTCGGCTCGCTGGAAGGCCGGCTCGACCCCGCGCGCTTCACCCGCGTGCACCGCTCGGCGATCGTGAACCTGGACCGCGTGCGCGAGCTGCGAACCGCCGAGAACGGCGCCGGCCACGCGACGCTGGTGCTGCGCGACGGGACGCGCGTGCCGGTGAGCCGGCGCCGACGCGAGCAGGTGGCGGAGCTGCTGCGGCGGCCCGCGGGCTGATCCGGCCGGCCGGCGGCGGGGACGAGCCGCTCGCTGCGCTGGGCGCGCCGCTCGCGGACGCGCGCGACCGCCGGCTGCATGGCCGTTGAAGCGCGCGCGCCCGCGATGCATGCCTGTGGGCGGTCACCGACCGCCCACCACCGCCAGGAGGCCAGCGCATGCCGAGCGTCGTCACCACGTCCGACGGAGCACAGGTTGGCAGCTACACCCCCGCGTCGCCTCCCCCGCGCGCGCCCGCGGCCGGCGCGGCGGCGGGACGCGTCGCGTCGCTCGACGTCGTGCGCGGCGCCGTGATGGTGCTGATGGCGATCGACCACGTGCGCGTGTACGCCGGGGTGCCTGCGGGCGGGCCGTCGCCGGGCGTGTTCTTCACGCGGTGGGTCACCCACTTCTGCGCGCCGGCGTTCGTCTTTCTCGCCGGGACCGCCGCCTACCTGTACGGGCAGAAGGCGGGCGGGCGCGCGCTGTCGCGCTTCCTGCTCACGCGCGGCGCCTGGCTGGTGCTGCTCGAGCTCACGGTGCTGCGCTTCGCGTGGACGTTCAACTTCGACTACGCGAGCTTCACCTTCGCCGGCGTCATCTGGGCGATCGGGTGGAGCATGATCGTGATGGCGGGACTGACGAGGCTCGGCACGGTGGCCACGGGCACGCTGGGCGTGCTCATCATCGCGCTGCACAACCTCGTCGGCGGGCTGCTGTTCCGGCCGCCGGCGCGTCCCGGGTGGCTGGCGCAGCTCCTGTACACCGGCGGCGCCTTCCCGATCGGGGGCGAGGGCGGGCCGCGCCTGGTCGTGCTGTACGTCCTCGTGCCCTGGCTGGGCGTGATGGCGGCGGGCTACGCGTTCGGGGCAGTGATGCGGATTGAGCCCGAGCGCCGCCGCCGAGTCTGCCTCTCGCTAGGCGGGGCGCTGGTCGCCGCGTTCTTCGTGCTGCGCGGGCTCGACCTGTACGGCGACCCGCGGCCGTGGCACGCCGCGCCGGCCGCCATGCCCGCCGCGCTCGCGTTCCTGAGCACCAGCAAGTACCCGGCGTCGCTGCTCTTCCTGCTGATGACGCTGGGGCCGACGATACTGGCGGTCGGCTGGTTGGAGGGCCGGCCCTCGATGCGTCCAGGGCCCACCAGGGCACTATCGGTTTTCGGACGGGTGCCGTTCTTCTACTACGTCCTGCACATCCCGCTCATCCACCTCGTCGCCGTCGGCATCTCGCTCGTGCGCACGCCCGCCTCGACCGGGTGGCTCTTCGCCAACCATCCCATGATGCCGCCGGACGTGCCCGACGGGTACCGGTGGAGCCTCGCCCTGCTCTACGCGGTCACCGCGGCGGTGGTCGTCGCGCTGTACTTCCCCTGCCGCTGGTTCGCCGACCTAAAGGCCCGCCGGAGCGACGCATGGCTGCGCTACCTGTGAGGCGCCTCGCGCGAATCGCCCGCGCGCTCGCACTGCCCGCCGCGCTCGCCGCCGCGGCCACGCCCGCCCGCGCGCAGGTGCCCGACGTGCCGGCGCCGGACACGCTCGGCGCCAACTTCCGCCACGACAGCGTCGGTACCTCGACGCCGACCGACTTCGACTTCCTCGACGGGCGCTGGGACATTCGCTTCCAGGCGCGGAAGAGCCCCACCGAGTTCTGGCCCGCGCGCGCCGGCACCTGGTCCGCGCGGCGCACGCACGAGGGGCTGGTGATCGAGGACGAGTTCAGCCTGATCAACCCGGCCGACGGGAGCCGCAGCCTCACGCTCACCTACCGCGTCTACAACAAGGCGCGAAAGACCTGGGAGATCGCGGGCGTGAGCGCGAAAAACGGCAGCCCGTGGGCGCCCGGCGTCTCGTGGAGCGACGGGCGCGACCGCTACGTGGTCCAGAGCTACGGCAGCGGCCCGGACGCCCTGATCACGCGCATCCGCTACTACGCCGTCACCCCGAACCACTTCCTCTGGCGCGCCGACGGCTCCACCGACGGCGGCAAGACGTGGACGCGCGACTTCTGGAAGATCGAGGCGCATAGGGCAGGGACTGAGGGACGGAGGGACTGAGAGAAGCGAACGAGGGGAACGGCCCGCCCTTCAGTCCCTCGGTGCCTCGGTCCCTGCCCTCCTGTAGATTTCCCTCGTGTCCTGGCTCCGCCTGACCCTCGCGCTCACGCTCCGCTCGCTGCGGCACCCCGCGCTCGCCGCGGACCTGCTGCGGGTGGCGTGGCGCTTCCGGTCGCGGCACTGGTACCGTCGCTTCCCATTCCTCCCGCTGCCGGCGCGCGAGTACGTACGCTGGCGCATGCACACGGCCTACGGCGACCACGACGCCGTCCCGCCCGCCGAGGACGTGGAGCGGTACGCGCGATGGGTGGGGCAGCAGCGGCGATGAGGGAGCTGATCAAGGCCCAGGCGTACGGGCTCGGCTTCGACCTCGTGGGGATCACCACGCTCGGCCCCGCGGAGACCGCGGGCGCGTTCGACGAGTGGGTGGCGAAGGGGTACGCCGGCGAGATGCACTACCTGCCGCGCGGCGCCGAGAAGCGGCGGGACTCGCGGCTGCCGGTGCCGGGGGCGGTGAGCGCGGTGGTAGTGGGGATGAGCTACGGCGGGCGCGAGCCGGCGGGCCCCGTCGCGCGCTACGCCCGCGGCGAGGACTACCACGACGTGATGGTGTCGAAGCTGCGCGAGCTCCAGCGCTGGGTGGGCGAGCGCGCGGGGCGCGAGGTGGCCGGCAAGGCGTACGTGGACACCGGGCCCATACTGGAGCGGGAGCTGGCGCGGCGCGCCGGGCTCGGATGGTTCGGGAAGAACACGATGCTCGTGAACCCGCGCGCCGGCTCCTTCTTCTTCCTCGGCTGCCTGCTGCTGGATCTCGAGCTCGCGCCTGACGAGCCGTTCGAGCACGACCGCTGCGGGAGCTGCACGCGCTGCCTGGACGCCTGCCCGACCGACGCGTTCGCGGCGCCGCGGGTGCTCGACGCCACGCGCTGCATCTCGTACCTGACGATCGAGCTGAAGGGGGCGATCCCGGAGGATCTACGTGCGGGCGTGGGAGATCGGCTCTACGGGTGCGACGTCTGCCAGGACGTGTGTCCGTGGAACGTGAAGTTCGCGCGCGTTGCCGAGAGCCT
>DATFPD010000369.1:0-3643 GCA_035265005.1 Gemmatimonadaceae bacterium
CGCTCGCCGCGCAGGGCGACGCCGCCGTTCCATCGCCGAGGCCGGCGGCCGTCGCGGCCCCCCGGCAGGCGCTGTCGATCAACCCTGTGTACGCCATGTTCGGCGTCTACACCGGCGAGTTCGAGCGCGCGGTGGGGATCGGGACCACACTCTCGCTAGGCGCCAGCTACTGGGACGCCGGCGGCGACGGCGAGCTGGACGCGGGCGAGCCCGCCGACGGACGCATCTCGTACTTCACCTCCGACCTGCGTCTGCGCTACTACCCGAGCGGCACGGCGCTCATGGGCTTCTCCTTCGGGGTGAGCGGCGGCTACGCCCGGCTCGCCGGCGAGATCTCGGACAGCGAGGAGAGCGCGAAGGGGCACGCGGGCGGGCCCACCTTCGGGGTGGAGCTGAATTACAGCTGGCTGCTCGGCGAGCGCCGCAACGTGGCGCTGAGCACGGGCCTCGGCGCGAAGCGGCTGTTCGTGCGCGAGGCGGACAACGCCTCGGTCGTGTACCCGACAGTGAAGCTGGGGCTCGGCCTGGCGTTCTGAGCCGCGGTCCGCGCGGGCTACGGCGGCCTGACGTGGGCGGCCCCCGCCGCCGCGTCAGGCACCGTGTCATTGTACCACGACGGCGACACATAGCGTCCCCGCGCGCGGACGTGGCGTGCGCGCATCAGCGCGCAAACGCATGACGTGGCGCGGAGTTGCGTCGCGCCCGCGTGGTGGAATGGGCAGTGCGAAGGCGACCGGCTACCCCGCCGACGCCAGCGGCGGTCCCCCCACCCGCCCGAGGTATCATGTCGCCCCTCTCGTCCGGCGCCACGGCCGCGCTCGCCGCCGCCGTCGCACTCGCGGCCCTCGCGGTTGGCGCGGCTCGCGCGGCTGCGCAGCAGCGCCCGACGCCCGCCCCCGCCGCCGACAGCGCGACGATGTCAGGCGCTCGGACCGTCCCCGGGCTGCGGAAGCAGGCGCTGTCGCTCTCGCGCTCGAGCGTGATGTTCGACCCGGGGAGCACGCTGGAGTTCGAGCGCCGCGTCTCCCGCTGCTTCTCGCTGGCATTCGGGGTGTCGGGCTGGCGGGGGCAGGAGTACGTCGGAACGAGGAGCGATTTCCTTCCGAGCAGCGGAGATCCGGGGCAGCACATCGCGTACGACACGCGGGAGCTGACGCTGCGCTTCTACCCGGGCGGGCAGCCGCTGAACGGGTTCTCGGTTGCGCTCACCGGCGGCCACGTCGACGCGCGCGGCGAGCTGTGGGACCAGCCCCGGACCAGGGACGGCGTGACGATCAACGGCGGGCTCGTCCGCGGGCCGCTCGTGGGGACCGAGGCCGGCTACAGCTGGCTGCTCGGCGACCGCCGCAACCTGCTGCTCAACACCGGCCTCGGCATGCGGCATCTCTTCGTCCCCGCTTCCGCCGAGAACGTGCGCCGGACCCTGCTGACCTTGCGGCTCGGGCTCGGCTTCGCCTTCTGAGCGGACTCCGTCCACCCGACCGCCACCGAGGTGGCCATGCCTAACGCTATGCTGGCGGGCGCCGCGCTCGCGCTCCTCTGCGCCGGCGCCGCCGCCGCCCAGAGTGACAGCCTCGCATCGCCGGTGGCCGTCCCGCGCACCGCGCCCGCGCTGCGCAACCAGGCGGTGCGCATCGTCGCCGAGCGCCCCGTGAGCAGCGGCGACGCGGCGCGCGACGGCGGCCCGCTCGGGCTCGACTTCGGGCTCGAATACGAGCGCCGCATCGCGCGCCGCGTCTCGCTCGGGCTCTCGTGGAGCTACCGGGCCGTCCCGCGCGCCGACGCCGCCGCGCAGGCCGAGTACTACTCGGCCGAGGTCCAGCTGCGCTTCTATCCCGGCGGCCGGCCGCTCGAGGGCCTCTGGGTGGGCCCCGCGGGCGGCTGGGCGATGACCAGCAGCTGGCTGGGGACCGACCGGAGCAGCGTGCCGCGCGCTTCCGGGCTGGTCGCCGGCGCGGACGTCGGCTACGGCCGCCTGCTGGGCGCGGACCGGAGCTACACGGTCGACCTCGGCCTCGGCTTCCGGCACGTGTTCCTGGACGGCACCGAGTACAGCGGCCGCGACTACCCGGCCGTTCGGTTCGGGTTCGGCATCGCGTTCTGAGCCCGCGCACACTCCGCCCCACCCGAGGCATCCATGCCTAACGTTCGGTCCGCCGCCGCCCTCGCGTCCCTCCGCCTGTCGACCGCGTTCGTCCTGGCCGCGCCGCGGGCGATTGCGGCGCAGGACAGCGCCGTGGCCGCGCCGCCCGCCCGAACCGTGCCGGGCCTGGGCGCCGCGCCCGCCGGGCCGAAGCACGCGCTCTGGATGGAGGTCGGGACGCTGTTCAGCGAGCGAAAGGACATCCACCATCCGGACCACGAGTTCGAGTACGAGCACCGGGTCTCGCGCCGCGTCACCATAGCGGCGCACGCGCAGCGGTGGACCTTCGACGGCGAGTCGCTGTTCCTCTCGCCGAGCGGTTCGACGCGGTACCACGGCGATCGATTCGTCGGCGAGGTGCGGGCCCGCTACTACCTCGGCGACCGGCCCATGCGCGGCTGGTGGGTTGCGGCGGGAGGCGGGTACGCGCGCTCCTACGAGTCATTCACCGGCGCGGACAAGGCCTCGTCCCTCCGCCAGGGCGTCGTGCTGTCGGGCGAAGCGGGCTACACCTGGCTGCTCGGCGACGGCGCCCGGAACCGTCTGGGCGTCACGCTCGGCCTCGGCGGGCAGAGGTACTCCTTCCGGGGGCTCGGCTACCCGATGGGCGGCCAGTTCAGCGTCGGCCCGCGGCTGCGGCTGGGGTGGACGTTCTGAGTGGTCTGGCGAAAGCGCGGCCCGCGGTGAATGCTGCGATGACCACCAGGCGACGTGCTCCCGCTGTCGCCGCCCACCCTTCTCTCCCGAGGTTCGTATGAGAGCTGTCTCGTCAGGCACGCTGTCCGGGACCCTGCGCGCCGCCGCCACGGTCGCCCTCCTCGGACTCGCCGCGGTACCGCGCGCCGGCGCGCAGGACAGCGCGCGCGTGGAACCGGGCGCCGGCCGCTCCGCCCCCGCGTTCGGTCCCCGGCCGCAGGGTCCCAGGCATGCGCTGTGGGTCCAGGGCGGCGCCATGCTCAGCGGTCGCGGCGCGATCGGACCGGCCGGCGATTTCGAGCTCGAGCGCCGCGTCTCGCCGCACTTCAGCGTCCTGGCGCACGTGCAGCGGTGGGAGCGCAGCGGCTTCTCATTCAGCGTGCCCACCCGCGGGCCGTCGCAGTACGTGAGTCGGGAGCACCTCAGCGTCGAGCTCCGGGCGCGCTACTACTTCGGCGACCGGCCGATGCGCGGCTGGTGGGTCGCGGCGGGCGCGGGCTACGCGCGGTCCCAGGGCAACTTCCGCGAGCCGGAGTCGTTCGAGTGGCAGCGCCTGCGCGGCTACACGCTCGCCAGCGAGGCGGGCTACAGCTGGCTGCTCGGCGACGGCGCGCGCAACCGGCTGGGCATCACGCTGAGCGCGGGGGCGCAGCGCTACTACTTCCCGGGCGGCTTCAATCCCTACACCACCCGCACCATTCTCGGGCCGCGGCTCCGGGTGGGCTGGACGTTCTGAGCGGCGAGTACGAAATACGAGCTACGAGAGCGGCCCCAGGAGACCATGCGTCCCCGGGGCCGCTCTCG
>DATFPD010000370.1:0-22366 GCA_035265005.1 Gemmatimonadaceae bacterium
GGGGCCTTGATCGATCAAGGCCCCACCCCGGGGCCCTCCCCCTCACTCCCCCCAGTCCCCCCAGTCCCCTCCTACTCAGTACCCCGGGTTCTGCTGGTAGAGGCCCTGGGTGAAGGAGATCTGCGGCTGCGGGATCGGCAGGTACTCGTCGCGGCCGGCGGTGAACTGGGCGTTCCGCAGGTAGTCGTGCCGCGTCTTCTCCACGGCGAAGTAGTCGTTGAGCGTCTGCGCCGCGACGCCCCAGCGCACGAGGTCGAAGAACCGCGACCCCTCCATCGCGAACTCCAGCCGCCGCTCCCAGCGGAGCGCCTGGCGCGCGTACTCCTGCGTCCAGCTGGCCGCCGTGTAGGGCTTGACGTTGTAGTTCGAGACCGGCGTCCCGTTCGCGTACTTCAGCCGTGCCGTGCTGCTCGCCGCGCGCGCGCGGACCTCGTTGACGATCGGGAGCGCGTCGTTCTGGCGCCCGAGCTCGATCAGCGCTTCGGCCTTCCAGAGGAGCACGTCGGCGTACCGGATCGCCTCGATGTCCTTCGAGCTGGCCCAGAAGGGCCCGACCGCCATGAGGCACGAACACTTCGGGTGCTGCAGCTCCTTCATCGACGAGTGCGTCCCGTACACCTGCGGGGTCCGGGCCCAGGTCGGCTGGAAGACGAACGTCGCGTCGTACTTGAAGGGGTGGGAGACGATGCCGACGGTGTGGTCCACCCGCGGGTCCACGCTCGAGGTCCAGTAGTCGGCCGAGTCGACGAGACTCATCTGGTTGAACGTCGTGAACTGCGGCAGCCCGGCGGCGTCGGTCCTGAACGCGTTGATCAGGTTCTGGCTCGGGATGTGGAACCAGCAGCACCCGTAGCCGGGGGCCATGGAGTAGTTGAGGCCGTTGCCCATGTCGACGCGCCCGTTAGGCGTGCCGTCGGCCAGCGACATGTTGATCTTGAAGACGGCCTCCCGGTTCTTCTCGGTCTCCCAGAGGAAGTTCTCCGCGAAGTCGGCGGTCAGCCCGTACTTCCCCGAGCCGATGACCGAGTCGGCGAGCTGGACGACCTGCTGGAGCTTGCTCTGGTCGACGCTGGTCACCGTGTGCTGGTCGTTCTGCACGTACGCCCGGTAGAGCTGCACCTTCGCCAGGTAGGCCAGGGCGGCGTACTTGGTGACGCGCCCCTCCTGAGCCTGGGTGGCGGGGAGGTTGGCGGCGGCGAACTGGAAGTCGTCCGCGATCTTCTGCCAGAGCGCGTCGTTGGTGAGCGCGACGTTGGACGTCCTCTCGTAGTCCGTCACCGGGAGCGTCTCGTCGATCCACGGCACGCGGTTGTACATCGTCTTCAGCAGGAAGTAGAAGTGCCCGCGAATGAAGCGCACCTCCGCCTGGCGCGTCGTCCTGGCCGGATACTCCGCCTCCGTCATCTCGTTCAGCCGGCGCAGCGCGTCGTTCGCCCGCCCGACGCCGACGTAGAGCCGGAACCACATCTGGTCCAGCACGCCCGTGGTCGGCGTGGTGAAGACGAACTGCTCGAGGTTGTTGTAGTCGTTCAGGTCACCGGTCCCGCCACCGCCCTTGTAGGCGTCGCCCGAGCGCACGTCGCCGTAGGGCCACATGCTCGTGTAGGGGGTGATCCAGTGGTCGTTGCCGAGCGCCGCGTAGGCCGAGACGACCATCCCGTCCACGTTCGTCGGCGTGTTCAGCTGCTCGCCGCCGATGACGCCGACGGGGTCGCGCTTGAGGAAGTCGCCGCAGGCCGAGAGCAGGGTGCCGAGCGCCGCCGCCGCGGCTACGCCGTACGCCGCCGCAGCCAGGTTCCGTGTGAGCTTCATGGGAGTTGATCGGGGGAGGAGTGGTCGCGCTCAGAACGCGAGGTCGAGTCCGACCGTGAACGTGCGGGGGAGCGGGTAGGCGGCGAAGGGCACCTCGGGGTCCGGCAGCGTCGTGCCGGAGCTCTTGAGCGTGAACAGGTTGCCGCCGCGCACGAACAGCCGCGAGCCGTCGAGCGCCGACATCGAGCGCGGCAGCGCGTGCGCCGGGATCGTGTACCCGAGCACGACCTCGCGCAGCTTGAGGTACGAGCCGTTCTCGACGAAGTAGGTCGACGACCGGGTTTCGTCGTTGGTGTTCGAGAGCGAGAGCGCCGGGATCGTGCTGCCCCGGTTCTGCGGCGTCCACGCGTCGAGCACGCGCGTGCCGAAGTTCGCGCCGGTGAAGATCGAGGTGAAATCGGTCTGCGACTTGATCCCGTTGTAGACGCTCCGGCCCGAGACGCCCTGGAGGAAGACGCTCAGCGAGAACGCCTTGTACGACGCGCCGGGGGCGAGCCCGTACTCGAGCTTCGGGCTCGTCGTGCCGAGCCACCGCTGGTCGAGCACGTCGATCTTCCCGTCGCCGTTGAGGTCCCGGTAGCGGAGCCGGCCGACGGCCTTCCCGGGTTGCGCCGCGGCGGCGCTCACCTCGGCGGCGTCCTGGAAGATCCCCTGCACGACGTAGCCGAAGATCGAGTTCACCGAGTGCCCGAGGATCGTCTGCTCCCCGTTCCCCGGGTACGACCGGACGACCGCCGCCGGCAGGCCGGTGATCCTGTCGCGGAAGGCGCTCGCGTTGCCGGCGAAGCCTAACGTCAGAGCGCCCGCGGTGTGCTCGTACCGGGCGGTGAGCTCGGTGCCGCTCGTCTTCATCGTGGCGCCGTTCGCCCACCGGTCGCCGCCGTTGCCGACGACGGCGATGTAGGCGGGGCGGATGAGGATGTCGCTCGTGGTGCGGTTGAAGTAGTCGAGCGAGCCGGTGACCTTGTCGCCGAAGAGGCCGAAGTCGAGGCCGGCGTTCGACTCGGTGGTCGCCTCCCAGCGGAGGTCCGGGTTCGCGGTCTGCGTGCGGATGAAGCCGGACGGCAGGGTGCCGCGGTCCTGCCCGTTGATGTCGTACGCGCTCGCGTTGCTGGGGCCCCACGTCTTGTCGTCGCCGTAGCCCGGGACGTAGAGGGCGAAGGCGGCGTTGTTGGCGATCTCCTGGTTGCCCGTCTTCCCCCAGCCGTAGCGCAGCTTGAGGTCCGAGATGAGGTACTGGGAGGGGAAGAACGGCTCCTTGCTCAGCCGCCAGCCGCCGCTGACCGCCGGGAAGGTGCCGTAGCGGTTGTTCTGGCCGAAGCGCGACGAGCCGTCCCGGCGCAGCGTGAACGTGGCGAGGTACTTGTCGTCGTAGTCGTAGTCCGCCTTGCCGAAGAACGAGGCGAGCGAGTAGCCGCCGCGGTCACCGCCCACCGCCTGCAGGCCGGTGCCGGCGTTCTCCACGAAGAAGTCGCGCGACTCGATCGCGAAGCCCTCGCGGTACGTCCGCTGATTCGAGAAGTCGCTCTTCACCGCCTCGAAGCCGCCGAGCAGCGTAGCGCTGTGGCGCCCCATTTCGCGGGCGTAGTTGAGCGTGCTGTTGAAGGTCCAGCTGCTGTTGTCGTAGTTGAAGTCGTTCAGCGAGTTGACGTCGCGCCGGAGGAAGCCGGCCCGGTAGCGGCGCTGGATGTCTCGGTTCAGGCCGTTCTCGTAGTCCACCCCGAAGCGCGCGTTCGCCTGGAGGTGCGACGTCACGTCGTACTTCGCGAACAGGTTGCCGAACGACTGGAGTGAGGTGTTCCGGTCCCAGCTGTTGATGTCGATCAGCATCACCGGGTTGTCGCGGTCATCGAACCCGGCGCCGGAGGGCCCCGCCCAGGCGCCGTCCCGGGTGCGGACGGGGAGGATCGGCTGGGCGATCAGCCCGAGCGCGAGCGGGTTGCCGCCGAGGCCGCTCGGCATCGGGATGCCCGAGCCGTGGGTGATCGCCAGGTTCTCGCCGACGGTGAAGCGCTTGCTGAAGAAGTTGTACGACGAGTTGATGCGCCCGTTGAGGCGGCGGAACTCGGTCCCGTTCACGGTCCCCTGGTCGTCGTACATCCCGAGCGACAGGAGCGCCCCGCCCCGATCCCCGGAGGTGGAGGCCGAGAGCGTGTGCTCCTGGATGCGCCCCGGCCGAGTGATCTCGTTGTACCAGTCGGTGTTCGCGGCGCCGATGTGCAGCGACGTGTCGCCCACGAACTCCGGGACGATCACGCGGTTCAGCGTGGCGGTGCCGTTAGGGTTCCGCGTCCAGTCGTACTTGTAGATCGGCAGGTTCGTCGGGTCCACGCCGTCGTTGATGGCGGCCTGCCAGAGCGCCCGCCCGCGCTCCTCGGTGTTGAGCACCTGGAGCCGCGTCGCGTAGGCGGACGTCGTGAGGTGGCTGCCGACGGTGATCTTGACCGGCTGTCCCGCCCCAGGCTTGGTCGTGATGACGATGACGCCGTTGGAGGCCCGCGAGCCGTAGATCGAGGACGACGCGGCGTCCTTCAGCACCTGGAGGGACTGGATGTCCTCCGTCTTGATCTGCTGGGCCGCCGAGCTCGTGCTCGGGATGCCGTCGATGACGTAGAGCGGGTCGTTGTTGCCGAGCGTCTTGGTGCCGCGGATGCGGACGGTGGCGGTGCTCCCCGGGTCCCCGCCCGCGGTGACCGACAGGCCGGCGACGCGACCTTGCAGGGCCTTGATCGGGCTGTTCGTGGGCGTCGCCGTGATCTCGTTCACATTCGCGACGGTGACCGCCCCGGTGAGCTTCTCCGTCGCGACGGTCTGGTAGCCGACGACGGCCACCGTCGAGAGGGAGACGGCCGCGGGCTGGAGCGCAACGTCCAGCCGGTCGCGGCCGCCGATCGCGACGACCTGCCTGACGATGCCGATGCGGGTGAAGACGAGCGTGTCCGTGAGCGAGGGGGCAAGAATGGTGTAGCTCCCCTCGGTGTTCGTGACGGCGGTCGCCGCCGGGCTGCTGCCCTGGACGCGAACGGTCACGCCCTCGAGCGGCAGCCCGGTGACGGCGTGCGTCACCTTGCCGGTGACCCGGTGCTGTGTCTGCCGCGCCTGCTGTGCTTCCTGCGCCTGGAGCGCCGCCGGTGCTCCGGCCGCCGCCACTGCCAGTGCAGCGACGAGCGCCGAGCCCGGAGTGAGTAGCGCCGTCGAGCACAGTAGCAGCATGGGCGTCATGCGCCTCATGGCTCCCATGGCTCCGTCTCTCGGGTGGTTGGTGAGATGGTCTCGCCGCGCCGACATACGCGATTCTCCTGAAGGGGGACTGTGAGGGGTTGGAACTTGCAATCGTTTGCAACACGAGGCGTGGAACTGGGGAATATCGGACCAAACGTTAGGCAGCGGACGCCGGCCGCCGGGGCGACGGGGCGCCGGGCTACCCGGCGGCGTTCTCGACGGGGGCGGTCTGAGCGTTCTTCTGGAAGAACACGGCGTCCGCGGCCACCGGCGGCAGCGGCAGCGGCGGCGGCTGGTTCACGGCGAGGATCAGCGCCAGCGTCTCCTGCTGGTAGACGGGGATGGCGCCGTACTGCGTGGCGACGTACGCACCCAGGAGGTTCGCGTGCTGGAGGATCGCCTCGTCCTCATGGCCGGCGAGCAGCCCCGAGAGAAAGGCGGCCAGGAACGCGTCCCCGGAGCCCACCGTGTCCTTCACCTCCACGCGGTAGCCGGGGTGCTCCGACCAGCGGCCCCGGTGCAGCAACACCGCGCCCGCACCGCCCCGGGTGACGCAGATCGTTCCGCAGCCGAAGCGCTCCGCCAGCACGGCCGTGCCCTCGCGCAGCCCCGCCGGCAGCCCGAACCACGCTGCCATCTGCCGGAGCTCGTGCTCGTTGAGCTTGACGACGTCCGCGTGGGCGAGCGAGTGCCGCACGATCCCGGGGTCGTCGTACGGGGGGCGCAGGTTGACGTCGAACACCTTCGGGACGTTCACCTCGCACAGCCGCTCGATCGTGGCCCGGGAGACCGGGTCGCGCTGCGCCAGGCTGCCGAAGACGATCGCGGTGGCCTCCGCCGCCCGCTCCAGCAGCCCCTCGCGCAGCTCGATGTGGTCCCACGCCGCCGGCTTGACGATGTCGTACGCCGGGATGCCGTCGCAGTCCACCGTGACCGAAACGAACCCGGTCGGCAGCGCCGGGTCCACCTGCACGAGGTCGGTGTCGATGCCGTTCCTGGCGAGCCGCTGGAGCGCTTCCGCGCCGAGCCGGTCCTGGCCGACGCGGCTGACCACGCCAACCGGCACGCCCAACGAATGCAGGTGCCCGGCGACGTTGAACGGCGCGCCGCCGAGGAAGAGGCCGGCCGGGAGCGAGTCCCAGAGCACCTCCCCTACGCAGAGGATCTCCGACCTGTCGGTGGTGCTGCTCATGGTCAGTCCCTCCCCCGGGCAGAGCCCGCCGCGCCCTGCGTCGGCGCCCCCGCCGTCCAGGCCGAGGCCATCGGCCAGGCCTCAAGCGACACCAGCCGCGCGGAGCCGCCCTTCGCGTAGAGCTCCACGCCCTGGCTCTCAGGCGCCGGGAAGACCTGGTCGGTGATGACCGTCCGCCCGCCGCCGGCGAACACCTCGACCGACGACCAGTCCACGAAGACGCGCAGTCGCACCCGCCCGTTCTCGATCGGCAGCGGCGCGGTCTGCCGCCCGCTGAAGTCCTTGTGGAAGCGCACGTCGCCCGACCGGATGCGGTCCACGAACAGCTGCCCCGCCTTGGGGTCGATGCCGATCACGGTCTCCTCGCCCTTGCCGGTGCGCACCTTCAGCCCGAACTCGCTCGCCGTGCCGGCCTGGAACTCGGCGTTGATCTCCAGCGCCTTGCCGGAGATCCCCCGTGGGGCGAGGGAGACCGACCCGGTCGGGATCGTCTGGGCCTTCACCGCCCGGCGCGGGCCGCGCAGCCGCTGGAGCTCGGCCACCGGCCGCTGCACGAGCCGGATGCCGTCCCTGGTCGTCTCGAGCGCGAGGGTGCGCGGCAGGCTCATCGCGCTCCGCCACGGCGCGGTCGGGATGTCGCCGGCGTACTGCCAGTTGTTCATCCACCCGAGCCAGACGCGGCGGCCGTCCGACTTCGGGACGTCCGACCACGAGACCGCGGCGTAGAAGTCCTTCCCGTAGTCCGCCCACAGCGGCTCGCCGTTCGGCGCGGGCGACTCGGCGGTGAAGCGCGTGCCGTCGAAGTCGCCGACGAAGTACTGCCCCCCCGAGCCGCCGGCGACGCCGCCGGGGTTCAGGTTCACGATCAGCACCCAGCGCGTCTTCTTCTGGTCGCCGTCCACCGGCAGCGGGAAGAGGTCCGGGCACTCCCACACGCCGCCGGCGGCGGCCGCCGGCCCGAACTCGCTCATCTGCGTCCACCGCTTCAGGTCCGGGGAGCTGAACAGCCGCACCTTGTGCTGCGGCGAGAGCGCCGTGACCATCACCCACTTCTGCTGCGGCTCGTACCAGAAGACCTTCGGGTCGCGGAAGTCCGCCAGGCCGATGTCCACCACCGGGTTGCCGGCGTAGCGCGTCCACGTCCGCCCCCGGTCGGTGCTGTAGGCGATGAACTGCGACTGGTTCCCCTGGCGGTGGCCGGTGTAGATCGCCACGAGCGGCGGCTCACCACCCGGGGCGCCGAAGCCGCTCGTGTTCTTCCAGTCCACGACCGCGCTGCCGGAGAACGCCATCACCGGCCCGTCCTCGGGGATCGCTACCGGCTGGTGCTGCCAGCGCACGAGGTCGGGGCTCACGGCGTGCCCCCAGCTCATGTGCCCCCACCTGTCGCCGAACGGGTTGTACTGGTAGAACATGTGGTACTCTCCGCCGTAGTAGACGAGCCCGTTCGGGTCGTTCGCCCAGTTCACTGCCGGGGAGAAGTGGTACTGGGGCCGGTAGCGCTCCGTGTACGTGGGTCCCTCCTGCGCGGCGACCGCCGGGGCTGTGGAGGTGGCGGCTGCCGCGAGCAGCAGCCCGGCGGCGATCGCCGATCGAAGGGTGATGCGAGACGTCATGTGCGAGCCCTGGCGATGGAGGTTCACTTGGGTGGCGAATTCGGTGGTCGAGCGAACCAAGTGGTGATTCTTGGGGCCAATAATTTGGGAACGTTTGCAATTCAAGGCGACAATCGGTCGGTCGCGAGTGACGCGGGAGAGCAGCAGCGGTCAGGCCGAAATGCGGTCCTGCCGGCGCGTGCGGGCCCGGATCTTCGCCTCCTTCCCTGCACCACACGACCCGCGCACCACCAACTCCGGCTGGAGTGTCACCAGCGTCGTGCTGCGATTCGGCTCCTCGATCCGTCTGAGCAGTAGCTCCGCGGCGCGCTGCCCGATCTCGTAGCTCGGCTGCCGGATCGCCGTCAGTGGCGGGTTGAGGGCGAGCGCCCACGGCACGTCGTCGTAGCCCACGATCGCGACGTCCTCCGGGATGCGAAGCCCTAACGAGTGAATCGCCTCCAGGGCGCCGAGCGTCATTAAGTTGTTGCCGACCAGCAGCGCGCCCGGCGGGCTCTCCATCTCGAGAAGCTCCTTGGCCATCCGACGGCCGCTCTCCTGCCGCGAGTCGCCCTCGCGCACGAGCGACCGGTCCAGTTCGAGGCCGTGCTCCTGCAACGCCTGCCGGTAGCCCTGCAGACGCTCCTGGCTCGTGGACAGCTCGGGGCGCCCCCCGATGAAGCCGATCCGCCGGTGGCCGACGCGCAGCAGGTGGTCCGTCGCCACCTGCGCGCCGTGCACGTTGTCGGCGATCACGGTGTCCAGCCCCGCCCTGGGGAGGCGCCGGTCCACGCACACCACCGGGATCCCGTCGCGAGCCAGCTCCACGACGGTCTGCGCGATGTCGGAGCTCGCGGGCAGAATCACCCCGTCCACGGACTCGGCGCGCATCAGCTCCAAGTAGCGGCGCTCCTGCGACTCGTCCTCGTCCGAGTTGCCGAGGAACACCATGTAGCCGTGCCGCTGCGCCACGCTCTCCACCCCTCGCACCAGCTCGGCGAAGAACGGGTTCTGGATGTCGGGGACGATGAGGCCGATCAGGCTCGCGTTCGCCGTGTCGCGCCGCAGCCGGCGCGCGACCCGGTTCGGCCGGTACTGCAGCTCGTCCATCGCGCGCTGCACCCGCTCGCGAGTCGCCTCGTTGACCAGGGGCGACGCGGTGAGCACGCGCGACACCGTGGAGACCGAGACGCCGGCCACGCGCGCGACATCCTTCAGTCCGACCATCATGGCATGCACCCGTGCGAGGGAATCCGACCTACGTGTTCGGTTGCGACGCCGGCGCCGGCTACGAGCGGCTGCTAGCGGTGTGCTGCTTCGGGGATCTTGCCGGCAGCCAGGACCGACCGCGGCGCCTGAACCCCGGCCGGCTGCGCAGGGTCCGCGCCAAGCCGGTGCTGCAGCTCCTCGAGGGAGAGCCCCTTCGTTTCGGGCATGATGCGCCAGGCGAACAGGAACTGGATCAACATCATCGTGGCGAAGAGGGCGAACGCATGCCCGCCGGACGCCTGCGCGACCACGGGGAAGGTCCACGAGACCAGCGCCGCCATGAACCAGTGCGTGAAGCTGCCGAGCGCCTGCCCCTTCTCGCGCACCGTGTTCGGGAAGATCTCCGAGATGAACACCCAGATCACCGCGCCCTGCCCGATCGCGTGGAAGGCAATGAAGCCGAGCAGCCCGATGAGCACGAGGTGGCCGGGCGTGCCGCCCCGGTAGAAGCCTGCGGCGGTGAGCGCGAGCGAGACCGCCGCGCCGATCCCGCCGGCGGCGAGCAACGGCCGGCGGCCGAAGCGGTCAATGATGAACAGCGCCAGCGCGGTGAAGAGCAGGTTGGTCCCGCCGACGGCGACCGACTGCAGCAGGGCGTCGTCAGCCGCGGCGCCCGCCGACCGGAAGATGCGCGGCGCGTAATACATCAGCGCGTTGATGCCGGAGAGCTGGTTGAGCATCGCGACCGTGCAGGCGAGGAAGATCGGCCGCGCGTAGCGCCGCTGGAAGAGCTGCGCTTCGTGATGACCGACCTCGGCCGTCACCGACGCGGCGATCTCCTCCAGCTCGTGCTCGACGCCGCCGGCCTCGGTGCGCTCGAGGATCGCGCGCGCCTCGGCCACCCGCCCCTTCTTCACCAGCCAGCGCGGGCTCTCCGGGATGAAGTACAGGAGGACGAAGAAGAGCGCTGAGGGAAGCACCTGCACGCCCAGCATCCAGCGCCAGGCCGACGCGGGGTCGGCGTGCTGCGAGATGAGGAAGTTGGAGAGGAAGGCGAGCAGGATGCCGGTGACGACGTTGAGCTGGTTCAGCGCGACGAGCCGGCCGCGCAGGTGGGCGGGGGCGATCTCGGCGATGTAGAGCGGCGAGACGACTGAGGCGCCGCCCACCGCCAGCCCGCCGACGAAGCGGAACGCCACGAACAGCGCCAGCGTCGGCGCCATCGAGCTGCCGGCCGCGGAGATGAAGTAGAGCACGGCGAGGACGAAGAGCACGCGCCGGCGCCCGAAGACCTCGGCGGGCTTCCCGGCCGTGAAGGCGCCGACGATCGTGCCGATCAGCGCCGAGGCGACGGCGAAGCCGAGCGAGAAGTTGTCGAGCGAGAAGACCCGCTGGAGCGCCTCGGTGGTGCCCGAGATGACGGCGGTGTCGAAGCCGAAGAGGAGGCCGCCGAGGGCGGCGACGAGCGCGCTGAAGATGACGGGATTCCGGGATTTCACGGCCGTGGACCTCGGCTGGAGGGGCGACGTGCGGGGCCTGGCGATCGGCGTGTTTGCAAACGATTGCAACAAAATGCGAACGAAGTCGATTCTGTCAAGGACCAATTTCAGGAACGGGCTTGACATGGCGTGGCCTGGCCCCTACGGCACCGCACCGACAAGCGACGGCGTCTATCACGTAACTGTAATACTTACAACTATATGAACTGGTCTCACCCGGGGCGGCTCGCGCCCTCACCGTACTGGGTCAACGAACGAGATTCGGACCGCGATACGCAGCAGGGCATTGGGATCGTTCGCAGTTGGAGAGGGCACGATTGGGACGAACGCCCCATTATGCACGAGACAGCTACCGCGAGTCGCGTCGACATCGTCCGCTAGAGGGACAAGCATGCGACCCGGCGAGCGGCGCCGCGCCGGAGGATCTGCTGCTTCTGGCAGGAAGCGGTTACCTAACGGGCGTCGTCCCACCTACTTTTCTTCCATGACCAACACCGCCCTCGACGCCCGTATGACGACTCCACTGCTCGACGAGCTCGCCTGGCGCGGCCTGCTGTATCAGAAGACCGACGGTCTCGACGAGTACCTAGCGAGGGTGGGGTCGATGGCTGTCTACTGCGGCTTCGACCCGACCGCGTCGAGCCTGCACGTCGGCAACCTGGTGCCGGTCATGGGGCTCGTGCACACGCAGCGGGCCGGCCACCGGCCGTACGCGCTCGTGGGCGGCGGGACGGGGATGATCGGGGACCCGAGCGGGCGGGCGAGCGAGCGGCAGCTCCTCGACCTGGACCAGGTCGCCGCGAACGTGCGCGGCATCGCGTCGCAGCTCGAGCGCTTCCTCGACTTCTCCGGCGCCAACGCGGCGCGCGTGGTCGACAACGCGGAGTGGCTCACGAAGCTCGGCGCGATCGAGTTCATGCGCGACGTCGGCAAGCACTTCACGGTGAACGTGATGCTGGCGAAGGAGTCGGTGCGCTCGCGCCTGGACGCCGGGATCTCCTACACCGAGTTCTCCTACATGCTGCTCCAGGCGTACGACTTCCTGGAGCTGCACCGCCGGCACGGCGTGACGGTGCAGGCCGGCGGGAGCGACCAGTGGGGGAACATGACCATGGGCACGGAGCTCATCCGCCGCACCACCGGCGGCGAGGCGCACGTGCTCACGTTCCCGCTGGTCACGACGTCGAGCGGCGCGAAGTTCGGCAAGAGCGAGGGGAACGCGATCTGGCTCGACCCCGCGCTCACGTCGCCGTACAGGTTCTACCAGTTCTGGGTGAACACCGACGATCGCGACGTCGGGCGCTACGTGCGCTACTTCACGCTCATCGCGCGCGACCAGATCGAGGCGCTCGAGCGCTCCGCGGTCGAGAACCCGGCGGGGCGCGAGGCCCAGCGCGCGCTCGCGTTCGACGTCACGGCGCGCGTGCACGGCGAGCCCGCCGCGCGGATCGCGACCGAGGTCTCCACGATCCTCTTCGGCGGCGGCGACCCCAGCGCGCTCTCGCTCGAGGCGCTCGACGCCCTGCGCAACGAGGTGCCGTTCGCCGAGGTGGACGCCCCCGCGCCGTCGCCCGACGGCACGCGCGCGCTCGACGTGCTGGATCTGCTGGTCGCCGTCGGCCTCGTCCCGTCCAAGGGCGCGGGCCGGCGCCTGCTCGAGCAGGGCGGCATCTACGTCAACGGCCGCCGACTCGCCGCCACCGAGCGCATGATCGGCGAGGACCAGCTCCTCGTCGGCCGCTATCTGCTGCTGCGGAAGGGCGCGAGGGAGTACGGGCTGGTGAAGGTCCGGTGAGGCTGATTCGCGATGCGCGATGCGCGAATCGCGAATCGCGTATCAGGTTTGAGCCCGCAGTCCCATCACCGACATCCGGCCGGTCGCGTGCGGCGCGGTGGCCGTGAACATGGCGGCGATCACCTTCCACTGGAGGCCGGTGCGGCGCCAGACGATCAGGTAGCGGCCGCGCTCCTGGGCGGGGCGGCTGGGGGCGTCGCTCTTGAGCGTGTAGGTGCCGAGGTCGGAGGCCATGTCGATCTCGCGCGACGCGTCGGTCTTGAACGAGTCGAGCGCCAGCGCGAAGCCGGGGGTGCTGATCAGCCCGGACCAGAGCGCGCGGACCTCCAGGTCGCCCACCGCCTGCGGCGAGTCCGACATCATCACCACGGCGTCGTCGGCGAAGAAGCCGGCCACCTTGTCGATGTCGCGGCTCTCGAGCGCGTTCAGGAGGATCTGCGCGAAGTCGCGTACGACGACGGCTTCGGGCGGCGTGGCACTGCGGGGCGGCATGGGCGACCTCGAGGCGGAATCGGGCGAGCGAGAATTAGTGGGCACCAATTCTCGGTGGCGGGGGTAGGCTGTCAAGCGCGCACGTCACGATCGGGGCCCGGAGCATCGGTGGAGCAGTCGCTCACGCTCCCCGACGGCCGCGTGCGCGACATCCGCGGCACGCGCGTGTCCACCCAGCTCCTGACCGACTCACCCCCGCGACCGTAGCGCCGCCCCCGCCCCCGCCCCCGCGCCGGCCGCCACGCCGCCCAGCACTTCCAGCGCCCGCTCGATCTCCTCGCGCGTGTTGTAGCAGTGCGGCGAGAGCCGGATGGCCCCCTCGCGCAGCGAGTGCACCACGCCGGCACTCGTCAGGCGCTCGGACGCCTCGGCCGGGTCGCCGGGCGGGACCACGGCGATGATCCCGGCGCGCCGGCCGGCCGGCGGGGTCGCCCGCACCCCGCGCGCCTCGGCCCACTCGGCGACGAGGCCGGTAAGCGAGGCCAGATGCGTCGCGATCGCGTCGACGCCCAGCCCCACGATGAGCTCCAGGCTCTCGTTCATCGCCGCGAAGTCCTGGTACGGCAGCGTGATGATCTCGAAGCGGCGCGCGTCGTCGCGGTAGGTGAGGTCGTAGTCGCAGAGGCGCGTGAAGTCGTCCGAGTCGCGCACCGACATCCACCCCACGTCGGCCGGCTCCAGCGCCCGCACGAGCTCGCGCCGCACGTAGGTGAAGCCGGCGCCCCACGGCGCGAGCAGCCACTTCTGCGCCCCGCACGCCAGCACGTCCACCGAGCAGGCGCGCACGTCGAGCTCCGAGACGCCCACGCCCTGGATGGCGTCCACCACGAAGTAGATGCCGCGCTCCCGACAGGCGCGGCCGATGCGCGCGAGGTCGAGCTGGTAGCCGCTCGAGAAGCTCACCCACGAGACCGAGACCGCGCGCACCCGCGGGCGGTCGAGCGCCGCCAGCAGCGCCTCCTCGTCAGGCACGCCGTCCCGCACCGGGAGCTGCTCGAAGCGTACGCCGGCGGTGCGCGCGAGGGCCATCCACGGGTAGACGTTCGCCGGGAACTCGCGGTCGAAGGACAGCACCACGTCCCCCTCGCGCAGCGGGAGCGCGCGCGCGGCCAGGTTGAGCCCGTAGGACGTGTTGACCATGAGCGCGATCTCGTCCGGCCCGGCGCCGACGAGCCGGGCGCACAGCTCGCGCGACCGGGCGAGCGTCCCGAACTGCATCTCGAACGTGATCCGCCACGGCTCGGCGCGCAGCCGCGCCCACTCGGCGTGCGCCGCGACCGCTCGCTCGGGCAGCGGCCCGGTGCCGGCGTGGTTGAGGTAGACGACGTCGCCGCGGTCGGCCCAGGGGAACTCGCGGCGGCGCAGCGCGAGCACGTCGTAGCTCACGGGATCGTCTCGCTGCTCGTCCCCGTGCTGCCGCGCGTCGCCGGCGGCTGCTCGGTGTCGTAAGGCAGGTGCGGCACCGCGGGCGTCTCGACCGGCGGGCGGCGCGGCTCCCCGACCTCGGCCGTCGGGGCGACGCGGTCCACGTGGCGCGGGTCCAGGGCGTCGCGAAGGGCGTCCCCCAGGAGGTTGAAGCCGAGCACCGAGAGCCCGATCGCAACGCCGGGGAACACCGACGTCCAGGGCGCGTTGCGCAGCTGGCCCAGGTCGCGACCGTCGGCGATCATCGCGCCCCAGCTCGGCGTCGGCGGCTGCACGCCGAGGCCCAGGAAGCTGAGCGCCGCCTCGGCCATGATCGCGCCGGCGATGCCGAGCGTGGCCGCGATGACCACGGGCGCAATCACGTTGGGGAGCACGTGGCGCAGCATGACCCGGCGGTCGCGCGCGCCGAGGGCGCGCACCGCCTGCACGTACTCGAGCTGCCGCACCACCAGCACCTGGCCGCGCACCAGGCGCGCCATCCCCGCCCAGCCGACGAGGCCGATCGTCACGAACACCACGCCCATCGACGGCTCCAGCGCCGCCGCCATCGCGATCAGCAGCAGCAGCGTGGGGAAGGCGAGCGTCACGTCCGCCAGGCGCATCACGACCTCGTCCACCCAGCGCCCGTAGTAGCCGGCGATGAGCCCGAGCGTGACGCCCAGCGCGAGGGCGATCGCCTGCGAGATGAATCCGACCGCGAGCGAGACGCGCGCGCCGTGGACGAGCCGCGCCCAGACGTCGCGTCCCTGGACGTCCGTCCCCAGCCAGTGCTCGGCCGACGGCGGCCGCAGCGTGCTCGCCAGGTCGATGCGCACCGGGTCGTGCCGGGCGATGGCCGGCGCCAACAGCGCCGCGAGCGCGATCAGCACCACCGCCGCCACCCCCACGATCGCGCGCGGGTCGCGCTTCAGGCGGGCGAGGATGGAGCGGTCCATGGGAAGGCAAGCTAATACGATGAACGAGATACGAACTACAGCTGCGACCTGCGAACTACTACAGTCCGTCCGTCACGATGCGCTCTCCCTCCTTCGGCTGTCGCTTCCAGCGGCGGTGGTGCCAGAAGTACTGTTCGGGGGCGAGGCGGACGTAGCGCTCGAGCACGCGCGTGTAGCGGGCAACAGTCTGGTCGACGTCGCGCTCGCGGTCGCCGGTCTCCTCCACCGGCACGGTCTCGAGGATCAGCCGGTAGCGTCCGTCCGGCTGGCGGATTGCGGTGCCGAAGATGAGCGGGACCTTGAGGCGGAGCGCGAACACCGCCGGCCCGCGCGGCGTCTTCGCGAGCCGCCCGAAGAACGGGACGTAGGTGGACGCCAGCCCCAGCACGCCCTGGTCGACGAGCAGCGCGATCGCGCGCCCCTCGCGCAGCGAGCGCGGGATGCGGCGCACCGCCTCCATGTCGTAGACGACCGTCACGCCGAGGCGGCCGCGCGTGTCGTTCAGGTAGTGGTCGAAGAGCGGGTTGCCCATCTGCCGGACGACGGCATCCAGCGGAATCCCGCGCGCGGCCAGGTAGGCGCCGCCGAGCTCCCAGTTCCCCAGGTGGCCCGTGACGAAGAGGAGGCCGCGGCCGGCCGCCACCGCGTTCTCCACCAGCTCCCACCCGGTCACGCCCTCGAACAGCTCGAGCACGCGGTCGCGCGAGAGCGACGGGAGCAGCGCCGTCTCGATCGACACGCGTCCCAGATGCGCGTACGCCCCGCGCGCCACGCGGCGCACGTCGGCGATCGAGAACTCGGGGAACGAGTCGGCGATCTGCGTCTCCACCACGTCCCGCCGGATCCCGATCGGCCGGTAGGCGAAGGCGCCCAGTCCGGCGCCGACCGCGCCCGCCGCGCGCCAGCTCAGCGCGTCGAGCGCCGCCGTGACGCCCCGGATGGCCGCGTACTCCGCGTAATGCTTGAGGCGCGGCTTGCGCGGCTCCGGCGTCACACCGCCCACCGCGAGCGGTCGCGCGCCGCCGTCACCGCCTGCTCGAACCCGTCGAGCATCGCGCGCTCGGTGAGGTCGCGCGCCACGCGCACGCGGGCGGCGTTGCCCATCGCCTGACGCTGGTCCTCGTGCGCGAGGAACGTCGCGAGCGCGGCGGCGGTGCTGGGCGCGTCGCCGGGCGGGAGCAGCATCCCGGTGATGCCGTCGGCGACGTAGCGCTGCGCGACCGTGCCGCGCTCGGCCAGCACCGGCACGCGGAGCGCCATGAAGTCCAGCACGCCGTAGGCGGCGTTGTCCGAGTCGGCGATCACCCACCCCACGTCCGCCGAGCGCAGCACGCTCAGCTGGTCGTCGCGCTCGCCGAGGTGGCTCACGATGCGGGTGATGCCGAGCGCCGCCGCGTGCATCCGCAGGTCCTCGTGGTCGGAGCCGACGCCGACCATCGCCACGCGCAGGTCCGGGTGGTGCGGCGCGAGCAGCGCGACCGTGCGCAGCACCGTCGCCGCGCGCACCCTCGCCGACGGGTCGTAGACGCACACCAGCACGCGGATCGTCCCCGGCGCGCGCAGCCCCATGCTCTGCCGGGACGCGGTCTTCACCTCGTCGTACCGGTCGGCGTCGACGCCGATCTGGGCGAGCACCGGCTCGAGCGCCGCCTTCACGGGCGGCGCGCCCTGGAGGTCGGACTGCGTGGTGAAGAGGAAGCCCGTCGTCGCCAGGCGCGCGGCCAGCCGCGACCGGGAGCCGGCCGCGAGCCGCCCGCCCGCCGGCGTGCGCCGCAGCACCGCGCCGCGCTCGGCGAGCCGCGTCGCCGCGGCCGCCACCAGGTGCTCGCGCTCGGTGTGGGTGAAGATCACCTCCACGAACCGGTCCAGCAGCACCTGTCGCAGCCGCCACGCCTCCCAGAGCCAGGCGTCGCCCATCTCCACCGGCACCACCTCGTAGCCGAACTGCGAGACGCGCTGCTCCACCGCGCTCTCCGGCCGGCAGACGAAGGTCACCTGGTACCCGCGGTCGGCCAGCCCCCGCGCGACGGTGGAGAACACGCGCGCCCGGCCGGACCATTCGCGGGCGGAATGGTAGAACAGAACGCGCATCTAGAACGACCGGGGACGGGGGATGGGGGACGGGGGATGAACTGCGCGTGCCTCGGGACAGCTTGCCCTGAGCGCAGCGAAGGGTCCTGAGCGGCCGTTCATCCCCCATCCCCCATCCCCCGTCCCTCGTTCAGTCGGCCGCATTCTCGCCGCCCCGCTCCCGGAATTGCATGGAGTACAGCCGGTAGTACGCGCCGCGCCGCGCCAGCAGCTCGTCGTGGGTGCCGCGCTCCACGATGCGGCCGCGGTCGAGGACCAGGATCTGGGTCGCGTGCTGGATCGTCGACAGGCGGTGGGCGATCACGAACACGGTGCGGCCGGCGAGCAGCCGGTCGATCGCCTCCTGCACCAGCCGCTCGCTCTCGGTGTCGAGCGCCGACGTCGCCTCGTCGAGGATCAGGATCGGCGGGTCGGTGAGGAGCGCACGGGCGATCGCGATGCGCTGCCGCTGGCCGCCCGACAACCGCGTGCCGCGCTCGCCGAGGACCGTGTCGTAGCTCTGCGGGAGCTGCGTGATGAAGGTGTGCGCGTTCGCCGCCCGCGCGGCCGCCTCGATCTGCGCGTCGGTGTACTTCCCGGGGGCGCCGTAGGCGATGTTGGCCCGCACCGTGTCGTTGAAGAGCACGGTGTCCTGGCTGACGATCCCGGTCAGCGCGCGGAGCGAGGCGAGACGGATGTCCCGCGTCTCCACCCCGTCGATGGTGATGCGGCCGGCGGTGGGCTCGTTGAAGCGGGGGATGAGATCCACCAGCGTGCTCTTCCCCGCCCCGCTCGGCCCGACCAGCGCCGCGATGTCGCCGCGTCGGGCGGTGAAGGAGACGTCCGTGAGCACCGGTGCCTCGTCGCCGTACGCGAAGCTGACGCGGTCGAAGACCACCGCGTCGCGCAGCGGCGGCGCCTCGCGCGTGCCCCGGTCGGTCGCCGTCTCCGTCGGGTGGTCGAGGATCTCGAAGACGCGCTGCGCGGACGCCATCGCCCCCTGCGCCGTCGTGCCGATCTGCGAGAGCTGCTTGAGCGGCTGGAGCAGGCGCATGACGACGGCCAGGAAGGCGATCAGCGCCGAGCCCTGCATCGTGTGGTCCACCAGCACCTGCCGCGCGCCGAGCCAGAGGATGAGCACCGTGATCATCGTGCCGATGACCTCGGTGATCGGCTGGGCGACGAACGCCAGGCGGGTGACGCGCACCATGCCGCGCGCGTAGCGCCCGCTGGCCTGCACGAAGCGCCCCTCCTCGTACCCCTCGGCGCGGAACGACTTCACCAGGCGGATGCCGTTCACCGCCTCCTGCACCAGCGCCGTCATCTCCCCGTACTCGTCGCTCTTCTTCTTGAAGCCGGTGCGCAGCCTCCGCAACAGCGGCGAGAGCGTCCCCATGAGCAGCGGCGCCACCACCAGCGCGATCAGCGTCAGGCGCCACGACACGCTGAAGAGGAAGGCCACGTACCCGATCACGATCGCGACGCTCTGCAGCGTCTGCGTGACGATCTGCGTGATGAGCTGCTTCGTCTGCGCGGTGTCGGTCATCACCCGCGCCAGCACCTGCCCCGCCTTGGTGCGCGTGAAGTAGCCGAGCGGTAGGCGCTGGAGATGCGCGTACACGGCGTCCCGCATGTCCCGCGTGACGTACTCCTGGAGCTGCGCGCCGAGCTGGCCGCTGAACCAGACGAGGACGTTCTTCGCCGTGACGGCGGCGAGGATGATGAAGATGACGCGCTGGAGCGACCCCATGGGGTCGCCGGGGTCGAGCAGCGAGCCGACCGTCCCGTTGAGCAGCTCGGTGACCGCGCCGGCGCCCGTCGGGATGATGGTGGGCTCGCCGAAGACGGCGTTCAGGAACGGGATCAGCAGCGCGAACGCGTAGACGTCCAGGAACGCCGCGCCGATGCTGCTCAGGATCGTCCCGACCATCCGCCCGGTGTGCGGGCGGAGGAAGCGGAGCAGGCGGCGGTACACGGCCTAACGGCGGGAAGGGGGACGGGGGACGGGGGACGAAAAGCCGCTCGGGAAGCCCTTGCATCCCGGGGCCCTTCTTCCCCCTTCCCCCTTCCCCCTTCCCTTCTCGCAGGACGCCATTATCGCCGAGGAGTCAAAAGCGCCAGCGGCAGGATGCACTCTTCCGGCGTGACGCCCCCGTGCAGGAAGCTGCCGCGGTAGCGGCTCTGGTACTCGCGCAGCTTCGTCGGGTAGACGAAGAAGCTGTCGCCGGCGGCGAGGAGGGTGTTGCCGCCGGGGCCGCGGCGCGGGAGGCGCAGCAGGTCCTCGTTCGGGAAGAGCAGCGCGTGCTCGGGGCGCTCGGCGCGCAGGTCCTCGCCGAACTTGTAGCGCAGGTTCGCCGTGGCGTCGCGCTTGGCGAACACCGTCGCCGGCGTCTCGCAGTGGATCGAGCCGTGGTCGCTGGTGATGATCACCGGCACCTTCCGCCGCGCCGCCTCCTTCAGGAGGGAGAAGAGCGCCGAGCGCTCGAACCACTGCCTCGTCAGGCGCCGCAGCCCGATCTCGTCGCGCGCCACCTCGTACAGGATCGCGCTCTCGCTGCGCCCGTGGGTCAGCAGGTCCACGAAGTTGAAGACGAACGCGCTCACCCCGTCCTGGGCGATGGCGCTGGCCAGGTGCCGCTCGAGGTCGTCCGAGTCGCCGGCGCTGGAGATCTTCTCGTAGCGCACCGGGGCCTGCACGTCCAGCTCGGCGAGCTGGAGCTCCAGCAGCTCGCGCTCGTGCGCGTTGAGCGTCTCGTCCTCGCGCTCCCCCCACCAGTCGGGGAGTCGCGCCGCGATCTCGCCGGGGAAGAGCCCGCTGAACAGCGCGTTGCGCGAGTACGGCGTGGCGGTGGGGAGGACGGCGAAGTAGTGCGTCGTCTCGACGTCGAACAGCGGCGAGAGCAGCGGCTCGATGGCGCACCACTGGTCCAGGCGCATGCAGTCGACGACGACGAAGACCACATTTCGGCCGCGCTTGAGCACCGGGAGCACGAACTCCTCGACGACGTCGATCGAGAGCGGCGGGCGGTCGCCGTCCAGGTTGCGCAGCCACTCCGGGTAGGCCTTCAGCATGTACGCCGCGAACTCGCGGTGCATGTCCGGGTACAGGCCGCGCAGCGAGTCGTAGAGTCCCATCTCCCCCGCCGACGCGAGGTCGATGTCCCAGCGCATCATCTCGCAGAAGCGGTCGATCCAGCCGCGCCAGTCGAGCGTGCGCTCCTGGCGCTCCAGCTCCAGCTCGCGGAAGCGGTCGACGAACTTCCGCGCCATCGCCTGCTGGCGGATCTTCGGCCCATCGAGCACGCGCGTGACCACCGTCAGCACCTGGCGGGGCGTCACCGGCTTCACGATGTAGTCCCGGATGTCGACGCCGAGCGCCTCGCGGAGGGTGGTGTCCTCCTCGCTCTTGGTCACCATCACCACCGGGAGCGAAGGGGCCAGCTCGCGCACCTCGCGGTACGCCTCGAGCCCGCGCTTCCCGGGCATCTGCTCGTCGAGCAGGAGGAGGTCGAACGGCTGCCGCCGCAGCATCTCCACCGCGTCCTCGGCGTTGGTCGCCGAGTGGACCTCGTAACCCTTCTCACGCAGGAAGAGCCGGTGCGGCTCGAGCGACTCGGCCTCGTCGTCGACCCAGAGAACGGATCGCGACGGCGGCTGGGGGGCGAGGCGGCGCATGGAGGGAATGTACCACGGGCAAATACGAAATACGAAGGACGAAATGCGAAAGCTGCCTCGGGCGGCGAAGCTCACCGAGGCGGGTTTGGCATTTCGTCCTTCGTATTTCGTATTTGCCCGTGGTACATTTCGCCCCCCGTGCCTACTCGCCCCACCTATACGCTCGACGCGCCGGCGTTCCGCTTTCGCGCACTCGCCGCGCTCGCCGGCCGCGCGCCACTCGGCGGGCAGCGCGAGGTCGCGCTCGCCTGCTTCATGGCCGCCCGACTCGCCGCCGCCTCGGCTGGCGCGCACGCGCTGCCGCAGCCAGTTCGGCAGTCGCGGGCGACCGGCGCGCGGGCCTGGTTCGCGTCGATCGCGCTCCCGGCGAACACCCGCATCCCCTTGACCCGCCTGGCCGACGCCACCGCCAGCGGTAGCCCGTCGACGATCGCCGAGGCGCTGACCCATGTGATAGCTGTCACGGCACATCACCTCGACGCGGCCGCACATTCCGAGATCGAGCGTCTGATCGCCGAGCTGCGGGGGACGGGAAAGTAGGGGTGTTGCACGCGGGCCGCACTCCCTAGCCCCTAGTCTCTCTTAGACTTGCCCGTCCCTACTCCCGGCGTATCTTGTGGCATGCCGCGCCATACCGACCTGTCTCCGCTCTCGCAGCTCATGCGGCGGATCGACGCGGTGGCGGACGGCGCCCCGCCGCCGGATGCCGTGCCGACGGGCTTCCCGAGCGTAGACCGGCTCCTGGGCGGTGGGGTGCGGCGGGGCGATCTGATCGTGATCGGCGGGGACATCGGGAGCGGGAAGAGCGCGTTCGCGATCGGGGTGGCGCTGCGCGGGGCGCAGGACGAGCGCCGGGTCGCGTTCTTCAGCGGCGAGACGTCAGTCGAGCGCGTGCTCGAGCGGGCGCTGGCGATCGAGGGGCGGGTGGCGGTGGACGACATCCGGAACGGACGGCTGGACGACCAGACGCGATCGAGCATCGGCAGCGTTGCGGTCCGGCTGCGGGACGCCCCGATCGTCGTCGAGCGCATCACCGGGGGAGCGGAGGTGCTCGCGGACGAGCTGCGCCGGACGCTGGACATCCACCTCGCGATCGTCGACCCGCTCCAGGCGCTGACCACCGGAACGCGCCCCCAGGACGAGGACCTCGCACTGGCGATCCGGCAGCTCAAGGTGCTGGCGATCGAGCTGGAGCTGGCGCTGATCGTGACCGCGCACCTGCCGCAGCACGCGCGCGACCGGGCGAACCGCCGCCCCACCCTGGAGGACTTCGGTGCCCTGGGCGCGGTGAAGCAGCACGCGGACGTGGTGCTGGCGCTCTACCGGGAGGAGATGTACGAGCCCGGCCACGGCGTCGAGGGGGCCACCGAGCTGATCGCGCTCAAGAACCGCGGCGGCCCCACCGGCTACGTGGACCTGTACTTCTACAAGCAGTGGATGCGGTT
>DATFPD010000371.1:0-7231 GCA_035265005.1 Gemmatimonadaceae bacterium
TGACGGTCAACGGCCGCCAGACGACGGACTTCATCAACACTGCCGAGCCCGCCCGCGGCCTCTCGCCGGAGCAGAACCCGGCCTCGGGGTACATCGGAGTCCAGGCGCACTCCGGGCGGGTGGCATTCCGGAACGTGCGCGTGAAGGCGCTCGTGACCGCGCCGCCGCAGCCCGGCGGCGGCGCGACTGCCGCGACCGGGACGGGGACTCCGCCTCGACCCGCGCAGCCCACGCGCCCGGGTCGTCGCTAGAAGCTCGGCCACACCGCGACGGCGGGGGCACGTCCAACGTTCGGGCGTGCCCCCGCCGTTCTCATCGCGCCGCGGCGCCGGGCCCCGGAGCCATGATGCGCAACACGGGGCGCCCGCCCACGTCCTGCAGCGGCAGGAACACGCGGTGCGTGGCCGGATCGACCGCCACCGAGTGCGCGTGCGACGCGCGATACTCGCCCGCTGCCGTCAGCGTCTGTCCGCGCTCGTCGAACACCGAGACGACGCCGGACTCGCACGCCACGTAGAGGCGGTGCAGTCCCGGGTCCAGCGCGAGCACGTCCGGGTCGTCGCCGACGCGGTAGGTGCCGGTCGTTCGCATGGTGCGCAGGTCGATCGCCAGCAGCTTCGCGTCGCCCTCGCAGGAGACGAACGCCATGCGGTTCGGCTCGTCGATCAGGAACCCGTGCGGGTGGTCGCAGCCGACTCTGTACCTGGCGACCACGCGGTCGCTCGCCGGGTCGATGGCGGCGAGCTCGTTCCGGGTCTGCACCGCGACCACGATGCAGCGCGAGACGGCGTCGTAGTGCGTGTTCCCGGCCTCCCCGCCGAGCGGGATCGTCGCCACGCGCACACCGCGCCGCGCATCGATGACGACGTCCGCCTCGCCCGATTCGTCGGAGACGTACACCTTTCCCAGCTCCGGGACGTGCGCGATGCCGTCCGGGAAGCGGACGTCCGGCACGCGAGCCACCACGCGCAGCGTCGAGTCGTCCACCGCGACCACCTCGTGGTGCCCGGAGACGGCGACGAAGACGCGGTGCAGCTCGGGGACGGCCCAGACGCCGGTCGCGCCCGGGAACCCCTCCAGGCTCGCTACCAATCGGTCCCGCCTGAGGTCGTAGACGACGAGTCGGTCGCCGCGCATGTGCGAGACGTACAGGCGGCCGGCCGCGGTATCCACGCTCTGGTAGTCGAACCGCCGCGCGGCGCCCGGCAGCGGCACATCGGCGACGAGCGTGAGCGGCGATGCTCCCAATCCCGCCGCGCCGGCCGGCCGACCCGGCGGCGAGTGGCCAGCCGGCGGCGCCCAGGCGGCGGGCGTCATCGAGGTCGCCGTCGCGGCGCACGATGCCGTCTGGGCGCGCGGCGCCTCAGCTGCCGCCGCGAGCAACAGCAGTACCGCGGCGGCGCGAAAGCAGGTGTAAGTCCCGGCGGGGGCCGGGAGACTACCTGGCATACGATCCCGGTTCGACATCCCTGCGGACAGATCTCTTTCCATGTTCTTCCTCCCGATGGACCTCGTGCGCGCGCTGCGCGCGCTCCGGCGCTCGCCGCTCTTCGCCGCCGTCGCCGTGCTCTCGATCGGCCTTGGCGTCGGCGGGAGCACCGCGGTGTTCAGCTGGATGGACAGTCTCGTCCTGCACCCGTTCCCCGCTGTCAGCGAGCCTGGCCGCCTGGCGGGGCTCGAGATGACGCGCAATGACGGCGGCGACGGCGGCCCGCTCTCCTTCCCCGCCTATCGCGACTGGCGCGCCGCGTCGCGGTCGTTCTCCGGCGTCGCGGGCTGGTCCCTCGCACGCGTCTCCGCCCGCGAAGGCCGGGCCGACGGTTCCCTCCCCCGTCTCGCGATGACCGTCTCGGGCAACTACTTCGACGTGACCGGCGTGCGCCCGGCGATCGGCCGGCTGCTGACGCGCGCCGACGAGCACGAAGTTGCCCCCGTCGCCGTGATCACGTATCCGTACTGGCAGCGCGTCTTCGCGGGTGACCCGGCGGTCGTGGGCCGCCCGCTGGTCCTCAATGGCGAGCCGGTCACCATCGTTGGCGTCGCGCCGGAGCGCTTCGCCGGGACCTACGTCGGCGTCGTACCCGACATGTTCGTGCCAATCACGCTCGCACCGCGATTCGGCGGCGCCGCGTCGCTGGAGGACCGCGGGGCGAGATGGGTGCAGTCCTTCGCGCGCCTCGCCCCGGGCGTGACGGTCGCGCGGGCTGGCCGCGAGCTCGACGCGCTGGCCCGCCGCGTGAGCGCCGAGCACGGGGAGCGGCCCGTCACGGGCGCGCTGGTGAAAGAGGCGCGCATGCAGTACCTCGGCGGGATCGTGTTCCCGCTCTTCTCGGCGCTCCTGGCCATCACCGCGCTCCTCTTGCTCCTCGCCTGCGCGAACCTCGCGAGCATGCTCCTCGTCCGCGCCGACGCCCGCCGCGGGGAGATCGCGCTGCGCCTCGCGCTCGGCGCGACGCGCTCGCGCGTCGCCGGCTCGGCGATCGCCGAGACCGCGGTGCTCGCGACGGCCGGGGGCACCCTTGGCGTGCTCGTCGCCCAGCTCGGACGCGGCGTCCTCGCGCGGCTCATCCCCAGTGGTCCGTACCCCGTCACCCTGCCGATCGCCTTCAACGCGCGCGTCCTGCTCGTCGCGCTCGCCGCGTCCTGCCTGGTCGCGCTGCTGTGCGGGCTGGGCCCTGTGCTGCACCTCTCGCGTGTTGCACCCGCCGCCTCGCTGGAGCTCGCCTCGCGCACGGCCACGCGGTCCGGATCCCGGCTCCGCCTCGCGCTGGTCGCCGGACAGGTCGCGCTCTCGCTCCTCTGCCTCGCCACGGCGGCGCTGTTCGTACGCGGGCTTCGCGCTGCGTCGCGGGTCGACCTCGGCTTCACCGACCCCGGGACCGTCCTCCTCGTGAACACGGACCTGACGCCCGCGAGGCTCCGCGACTCCGCCGGCGCCACCGCCGTGCGCCGGCTGCTCGCCGAGGTGCGCGCGCTCCCGGGCGTGCGTGCGGCGACCGTCTCCACCATGGTGCCGCTCGGGTTCGGCGCCAGGCGCACCGCCGAGCTCCGCGTCGAAGGCTACGTGCCGGCGCCTGACGAGAGTATGACCGCGGAGCGTGCGAGCGTCGGCCCCGACTACGCCCGCACGATGGGGATCGCCGTCGTCGAGGGGCGCGACGTCGCGGACGGCGACCGCGCCGGCACGCTCCCCGTCGCCCTCGTGAACGAGACGCTCGCGCGGCGATACTGGGGCGCTGCGGCGGCCGCCATCGGCCGCCGCCTCGACGCCGGGCACGGGTGGGCGACAGTCGTGGGCGTCGTGCGCGACGGTAAGTACGGCACGCTCACCGAGTCGCCGCGCGCCGTCGCCTACTTCGCCATCGCGCAGTGGACCCAGTCCGCGATGACGGTGCACGTCCGTATGGCCGGCGACCCGCTCGCGCTGGCGGAGCCGGTGCGCGCCGCCCTGCGGCGCGTCCACGGAGACCTGCCGGCACTCCAGCCCCGATCCCTCGCCGAGCACATTGCGGCCGCGACGTTCGTGCAGCGCGTGGGCGCGTCCGTGCTTGGCGCGTTCGGGCTCGCGGCGCTGGCGCTGGCGGCGCTCGGCGTGTACGGGGCGCTTGCCTTCGCCGTCGCGGCGGGGCGGCGCGAGCTGGCCATTCGGCTCGCGCTCGGCGCCACCGCCGGCACCATCGCGTGGCGCGTGCTCCGCCTGGCGGCGGTCGTCGCCGCCTCGGGGCTCGCGGCCGGCGCGGTGCTCGCGGCAATGGTCGGGCGGCTCCTGCGCGGCGCGCTGGCGACCGTCGGCCCGGCCGACCCGTCCGGCCTCGCCGCCGCGGCGGGGCTGCTCGTCGCGACCGTCGCGCTGGCGGCGTGCGTGCCGGCCCGGCGTGCGCTCCGGGCCGACCCCGCCGCCGTGCTGCGGGGCGAGTGACGCGGCGCGAGCCCGGGCCCCGCCGTGACCGACCAGGTGTCGTTCGAGCGTGTGGTGCGCGAGTACGGGCCCGCGATCGACCGCCTGGCGTGGGGCTACGTGGACGACGCCGCCGACCACGGCGACCTGGTGCAGGACGTCCTGGTCGCGCTCTGGCGCGCGCTCCCCGCGTTCCGCGGCGAGGCGTCCGAGCGCACGTTCGTCTTCCGCGTCGCGCACAACCGCGCCTTCACCTTCGCGCTGCGGCGCCGCCGCCAGGCACCTCTCGCCGCCGACGAGCGCACGCCCGACCCGCGCCCGGGCCCCGAGGCACAGCTCGACGCGGCGCAGCGGCGCGACCGCCTCCTCGCCGCGATCCGCCGCCTCGGCGACGCGCATCGTCAGGCGGTGATGCTTCACCTGGAAGGCTTCGCCGTGCCCGAGATCGCCCAGCTGCAGGGGACCTCCGAGAACAACGTGGCCGTGCGCCTGACGAGAGCGCGCCAGCGGCTGCGGGCCCTGATGGGGGAGGACGAATGACGACCGCGCCCGACGACTGGGAGGCGCTGCGTAACTCCTGGGAGAGCGCCGAGCCGACGGCTGGTGGGCCGGAGGCCCTGGCGCTCGTGCGCCGCGCACGCCGCGGCGAAGCGTTCGCCGCGCTGGCCGAGCTCGTGCTCGTGCTCGTCGCGATCGGGGGCATCGCGCTCGCGCTCCGGCATGCCGCCGACACGCTGGAGCTCACGCTGGGCGTGTCGGCCGGGGCCGCGATCGTGGGCGCGTGGGCGCTCGGCGCCATCACACGCAGTCGTGAGGCGAAGGCCGTAGCATCCAGCGCGAGTGACTACGCGTCGGCGCTGCGCCGGCTTCGCACGCGCCAGCTCCGCGTCGTGCACTCCACGTGGGTCGTGCTCGCCCTCGAGCTGGTGTTTCTCGCCCCCTGGTGGGCCGGCGGCATTGGCCCCCACCGGGGGAGGCTGGGCGACCCGGTCGCGCTCGCGAGCCTGTGGCTCCCGCTCGCGGCGATGCTCGGCCTCGCCGCGTGGAGTGCACGCTTCCGCCGGCGGCTGGTGGCCGAGCTGCGCCGGCTGGAAGGCTTCCAGCGGGAGATGGCGCAGGAGCGCGACGGCGGCTGAGCCGCGCGCGAATGGGGCCCGCGTCACACGAGGGGCGTCGGGAGGCCCGTCAGCGAGACGCCGTCTTCGCGGCGGGCTTGCTCGCCGTCCGATCGAGCGCCGCACGCAGCCCGCGGGCGAGCTTGGTCGCGTCGTCGTTCGCCCAGAAGTGCATGAAGAAGAGACGCGGGGTCTCGGTCAGCATGTGACTGTGCAGCGCAGTAACGGTGATGCCGTTCTCCTGGAGCGCGCGGATCACCGGGTTGACCTCGCTCGCGAGCATGACGAAGTCACCCGTGACCGCCGCCCGGCCGCCGCCCGTCGGCTGGAAGTTGATCGCCGTCGCCACGCCCATCGACGGCGGTACCTCACGACCCGCCTCGCGAATCGTCTCGCGGCGCGGGACACTCACCTGGTACACGCCGCCGTTCACCTTGCCGGCGAAGCCCAGCGCGCCGGCCACCGCGGTGGTGTCGAGGTCGATCGCGACGCTCGCGGCGGCGGGAGCGGAAGCCTCCATCGGCGTGGCACTCTGCCCGAGCGCCGCACGCACCGCCTGCGCGAGCTTCGTGGGGTCGTCGTGTCCGGCGATGTGCATGTACATCACCCGGGGCGATTCGCCGAGGACGTGGTTGTGGAGCGCCGTCTGCTCGACACCCGCCTGCTGCAGCGCCCGCATCACCGCGCCGACTTCCTCCTCCGCGAGCACCAGGTCGCCCATCATCATCGCGTGCCCACCGCCAATGTTCTTGAACGCGACCCACGACCCGAGGGCGAGCGCCGGCTTCAGCTGGACGCCGTTCACCGTGACCTGCAGGTCGCTCCGCGGGAAGCTGTACTTCATGACGTTGCCCGGCTGCATCGCCCCCTTCCGCCCCAGCGCCTGGTCGACGGCCGACCAGTCGGCGGCGCCCTGAGCAGCGCGTGCGCCACCGCTCGCCTGCGCGGGCGCGCTGCCGGCGGCCGCCACGAGCGCGCACGCCGCGGCGAAGCCGAGGACGGCGGCGCGGTTGGATGGCCGAGCGGATGGCCGTGCATAACGCTGTACGTGCTGCTGCATCTGTGCCTCCAAATAGTCATGGTACGTCATGATCGACCGACGAACGTCCTATCCAGCGTACCGCTCGTCGACCGTGAGTGCGAAGGCGGCGGTGCCGACCAGGCCGATGCCCGCCGCCACGTGGAACGGGAGCGCGGGCGCGACCTTCCACAGCAGGCCGCCCACGAACGCCGCTGGGGCGATGGTGATGCTCCGAACCAGATAATACAGTCCGATCGAGCGTGCCCGCAGGCCGGGCCGCGCGAGATCCACGATGAGCGCCTTGCGCGCCGGCTCGCCGAGCTCGCGGAGGCCGCCGACGACGAACGCGGCGAGCAGCCACGTGAAGCTCCCGGAGAGCACGACGGCGAGCGGGAAGAGCGAGAAGGCGACGAACGTGGCGATCACGAACGGCTTGCGACCCGTGCGGTCGGCGAGGCGGGCGGCGGGGAAGTACGAGAGGATCGCGGTCACACTCTGGACGGCGACGAGAGCTCCGAACTGCGGCGCGGAGATCCCGATGACGTCCATGGCGTAGAGGACGAGGAAGACGCCGACCATGCCCTCGCAGGTCCGGATGAAGATGTCCGACACGAGCAGCCAGCGGAGCGGCGGCGGGAGCGAGCGCCAGACGCCGCGCACGTCCGTCGGCGCCTCGTCGGCGACCACGGGGATTCGCACCCGGGCCGCGACCGCCAGCGTCACGGCCGCGAGCGCGATGGAGATCACCAGACCGAGGCGGACGCCGGCGCGGATGCCGTACGCCGCGATCGCGAGCCCGCCCAGCGTCGGTGCCACGGCGATTGGAACGCGCCGCAGCACGGACTGGACGGTGAAGCCCATCGTGCGCCGCTCCCTCGGCAGGGCGTCGCCGACGACGGCGAAGAGCGTCGGGCTCGCCATGCTCGTCCAGGCCATCACGAACACGAGCCCGAGAAACACGAAGCGCCACGACGCCGCCGCGAAGAGGAGCGCGTAGCCCGCGGCGGCGAGCGCCACGAAGAGCAGGAGGGCGTGCCGCCGGCCGAAGCGGTCGGCCACCCAGCCGCCGGGATACTGGTAGATGCCGTCGAGCAGGTCCTCGGTGGTCCCGAACAGGCCGATCGCCGTCACCGGGGCGCCCAGGGCCTCCAGGTACTTCGGCAGGAAGCGACGCCAGAGATTCTCGCCGAGCCCCAT
>DATFPD010000372.1:0-6740 GCA_035265005.1 Gemmatimonadaceae bacterium
CCGCCGCACCGTCTCGACCTGCGGCGCCGCCGCGCCGCGCGTGCGCACGAACAGCGACACGTCGTCCGTCCTGTACTGGTCGAGCGGGATGTAGTAGTTGAGCCCCGGGTCGTCGCTCAGGCTGTTCTGCTTGATGTCCTCGGCCACCCCGATCACCGTGCTGCACGGGATCGTGTCCGACCGCACGCGCACGCACTGGCCGAGCGGGTCGCGCCCCGGCCACAACGTCGCCCCCATCGACTGGCTCACGACAATGACGCGCCCCGCGTCGCCGCGGTCGGCCTCGGTGAAGGCGCGGCCGCGCAGGATCCGCGTGCCCATCACCGCGAAGTACTCCGGCGACGCGGCCTGGAGGGTGAAGCGCCCGAGCTTCCGCACCGAGTCGATCCCCGGCACGTAGATCGCGATCCCGTACGTGCTCCAGAACGGGATCGCCACCGCGCGGGCGGCCGACTCCACGCCCGGCATCGCGGCCGCCTCCTCCTGGAGCCGGCGGAGCAGCGTCTGCCGGGCCTCGTCAGGCAGCTGCGTCCCGCGCAGGTTCACCGACGCCAGCATCACCGGCTCCACGTCGTAGCCCAGCCGCAGCGCCCGCACGTTCCACAGGCTGCGCACGAACAGCCCCGCCCCCACCAGGAGCACGACCGACAGCGCGCCCTGGAGCACCAGCAGCACGGTCCGGGTGCGGCCGTGGTGCATCGCGGTCCCGCCGCGGCCGCCGGTCTTGAGCACCGCCGCCAGCTCGCCCCGGCCCGCGCGCAGCGCCGGGAGGAGCCCCGTCAGCACGCCCGCGGCGAGCACCGCCAGCCCGGCGAAGAGCAGCGTGCGGCCGTCCCGCATCACGCCGGCCGCCGCGCCGACGCCGTCCGGGAGGAAGCGCGCGCTCAGCAGCGAGCCGCCCCACTGCGCGACGCAGAGGCCGGCGAGCCCGCCCAGCGCGGCCAGCAGCAGGCTCTCGGTGAGCAGCTGCCTGACGAGGCGGCCGCGGCTCACCCCCAGCGCCACCCGCAGCGCGAACTCGCGCCGGCGCTTGAGCGCGCGCCCCAGCATCAGGTTCGCGGTGTTGGCGCAGGCGATCAGCAGGACGATCAGCGCCACCCCGCTCACCCAGCGCGCCACCCGCCCCACCGGGCTCGCCTGCGGGCCGCGCTCCACCAGCACCGGCGCGGCGGCCGCGCGCGGGCGCGCGACCTCGAGCGGCGCGGTGGACCGGTCCAGCACGCGCTCGGCCTCCCAGCTCCGGCGGTAGGCGCTCGTCAGGTCGGCGGAGGCCGCCTCGGCGGTCACTCCCGGCTTGCGGCGTACGAGGACCCGCAGCCACCCCCAGTTGTAGGTCGTGTAATAGCTGCTCGACGCGCCGCCCGGCATGTCGCGGCCGGCGAACGTCGTGATCGGCACCCAAAGCGCGACCGGGCGGTCGGCGTCCACGCCGTTGAACCCCTCGGGGGTGACGCCGATGACGGTCAGCGTCAGCGCGCCCACCTGGACCGTCGTCCCGAGCACGTCCGCGCGGCCGCCGAAGGCGGTCTGCCAGTACGGGTAGCTCAGCACCACCACCGGCGCGCCAGCGGGGACGCTGTCCTCGTCCGCCGTGAAGTAGCGGCCGAGCGCCGGGGGCGCGTCGAAGAACGACCAGTAGCTCGCGCTGACCGTCCCCACGCTCATCTCGCGCGCCCCGTCCCCCGCGCCGACGGCGACGAGCCGCTCGCTGAACGCGGCGGCGGCGGAGAAGGCCGTGCTCCACCGCGCCAGGTCCCGGTAGCGCGTGTACTCGGTGCTCGCGTCCGTCTGCTCCCCGCGCCGCGAGATGCGCGAGAGGTACACGCGGTGCACGTGGTCGGCGTCGCGCAGGTAGGCGGGCGGCCGGAAGAGCAGCCGGTCCACCACCCCGAACATCGCCGCGTTGGCGCCCAGCCCGAGGCCGAGCGTCAGCACGACGGCGGCGGTGAAGGCCGGGCTCGCGCGCAGCCCGCGCAGCGCGAAGCGCAGGTCGCGCGCGATCCCCTCCAGCGGCGCCAGGCCGCGCGCGTCGCGCGCGTCGTCCTTGATCCGCTCGATGCCGCCGAAAGCGAGCCGCGCCTGACGACGGGCGGCCTCGGGCGGCAGCCCGCGCTCGACGTGCTTGCGCGCCTCGCGCTCGACGTGGAACTCCAGCTCCTCCGCCAGCTCGCGCTCCATCGCCGCACGCCGGAAGAGCGCGCGGAACCGGTAGCGCACCTCGCTCACGAATTCGCTCAGCATCGCCCCTGCCTCCTCAGGCCATGTCCATGACGAGGGCGACCGCGGACGTGAGCTTGCGCCACGCCTCGGCCTCCGCCTCCAGCTGCTTCCGCCCGGCGCGCGTGAGCTGGTAGTACTTGGCGCGCCGGTTGTTGTCGGACGCCCCCCACTCCGCCGCGATCCACCCGCGCCGCTCCAGCCGGTGCAGCGCCGGGTAGAGCGACCCCTGCGGGATGGTCAGCGTCTCGCGCGACACCTGATGGATGCGCTCCGAGATCGCCCAGCCGTGCTGCGGCCCCAGCGAGACCGCCTTCAGGATCAGGAGGTCGAGCGTGCCCTGCGGAAGGTCCAGCTTGTCGTCGGCCATCGGTCTCCCCTTGTGCTTCTACAAGAGATACGGATTTTCTTGTAGAAGCGCAAGGGGAAGCGCACACCGGTGAAACACGCCGGTGAAACACGCCGGTGCGGGCATCGTATGGGGAACCCATAGGACGGCACGCCCCCTCCCCCCGCCGGAGCCCGCGATGGACTTCCTCCGCCACGACGTTCGCCACGCCGCGCGCCTGCTGCGCCGGAACCCGGCGCTCACCCTCATCGCCGGCGTCGCGCTCACGCTCGGGATCGGCCTGACGACGACGATCTTCAGCTTCGTCTACGGCGTGATCCTGCGCGGCCTCCCCTTCGAGGAGCCGCAGGAGATCATGCACCTCGCGCGCACCCACCCGGCGCGCGGGGTCCGCAAGATGGACGTCAGCATCCACGACTTCCGCGACTGGCGCGCGCAGCAGCGGGCGTTCGGCGACCTGGCGGCGTTCTACACCACCACGGTGAACGTCAGCGGCACCGAGAAGCCGGAGCGCTTCTCCGGCGGATTCATGACGGCCAACGCGTTCGACGTGCTGCGCGTGCGGCCGCACCTCGGCCGCACCTTCCGCGAAGGGGAGGACCGGCCGGGCGCGGAGCCGGTGATCGTGCTGGGGTACAGCGTGTGGCGGGACCGCTACGGCGCGGACCCGGGGATCGTGGGACGGACGATCCGCGCCAACGGCGAGCCGGTCACGGTCATCGGGGTGATGCCTGAGAAGTTCGCCTTCCCGTTCTCGCAGCAGCTCTGGCTCCCGCTGCGCCTGGACCCGCTCGCCCTCCCGCGCGGCGAGGGGCAGATGGTGCAGGTGTTCGGCCGCCTCCGGCCCGGGGTGCCGCTGGACGAGGCGAGCGCGCAGATGGACGCCATCGCCCGCCGCCTCCAGCTCGAGCACCCCGCCACCAACGAGGGGATCGGCACGACGGTGGGGCCGTTCGTCAGGCAGGTCCTGCTCGACCAGGGGGTGGAGCTCCTCTACACCATGCTCGGCGCCGTCCTCCTCGTGCTCCTCGTCGCCTGCGCCAACGTGGCCAACCTGCTGCTCAGCCGAGCGGCGGCGCGCGGCAAGGAGGTGGCGATCCGCACGGCGCTCGGCGCGAGCCGCGTCCGCGTCGCGGTCCAGTTCCTCGTCGAGGCGCTCGCGCTGGCATGCGTCGGCGGCGTGCTCGGCACTGGCCTCGCGTGGGCGGGCGTGCGCCTCCTCGGCGACGCGCTGAAGCGCGACGGCGTCCCGTTCTTCGTGGACATCAGGCTGGACGGCGTCGCGCTCCTCTTCGTGCTGGCGACGACGCTCGCGGCCACCCTCGTGGCCGGCCTGCTCCCGGCGCTCCAGGCGTCGCGCGCCGACGTGGGCGACGTGCTCAAGGACGAGACGCGCGGCAGCTCCAGCTTCCGCATCGGCCGCATCAGCAAGGCGATCGTGGTGCTGGAGATCGCCCTCTCCTGCGGGCTCCTGGTGGGCGCGGGGCTCACGATCAAGAGCGTGACGAAGCTGCGCCACGTGGACTTCGGCTTCGAGACGAGGAGCGTGCTCACCGCGCGCGTCGGGCTGCCGGAGGGCAAGTACCCGGGCGGCGCGAGCCAGCTCCGCTTCTACGAGGAGCTCCAGGCGCGGCTCGCCGCGCTCCCCGGCGTGGACGCCGTCTCGCTAGGCAGCGCCCTCCCGGCCGCGGCTACCCTCCGGCGCGACCGGCTGGCGCTGGACGGGCGCGCCTACGCCGCGGAGCGCGACTACCCGCTCACCGGCGTCGGCGTCGCGGCGCCGGGCTACTTCGCCGCCTTCGGCGTGGAGCCGCGCCGGGGCCGGGACTTCTCGACCGGCGACCGGGCGGGCGCGCTCCCGGTGGCGATCGTGAACGAGAGCTTCGCCCGCCGCTTCTTCCAGGACCGCGACCCCGTGGGCCGGCGCATCCGCACGGGCGGCCCGGAGACGAAGGAGCCGTGGCGCACGATCGTCGGCGTGGCGCCGGACCTCTACGCGAGCGGCCCGAACAACCGCGAGCCGGACGGCATCTACGTCCCCATGGCCCAGGCGCCGCAGCGCTTCCTCAGCATCGCGCTGCGCACCCGCGGCGACCCGCTCGCGCTGAGCGCCACCGTGCGGCAGGTGGTCACCGACATCGACTCGGACCTGCCGATCTACAACGTGAAGTCGCTGGCCGGCGCGATCGACGGCGAGACCTGGTTCTACGACGTCTTCGGCGCCGTCTTCATGGTCTTCGGGTTCGTGGCCCTCTTCCTGGCGGCCGTCGGGCTCTACGGCGTAATGGCCTTCTCGGTGGGGCGCCGCACCCGGGAGATCGGGATCCGCTCGGCGTTAGGCGCCCAGGGGCGGGACGTGCTGGGGCTCATCCTGCGCCAGGGGCTCGCCCAGATCGGCCTCGGCCTCCTCCTCGGCGTCTCGCTGGCGGCCGCCCTCTCGCACTTCATGGCGATGCTCCTCTTCCAGGTGGAGCCGCGCGATCCCGCGGTCTTCGCCGCGGTCATCGTCACGCTCTTCCTGACCGGCGTGGCCGCCTGCCTGATCCCGGCGCGGCGGGCAGCGCGGGTCGACCCGATGGTGGCGCTCCGGATCGAGTAGGGGCGAGGCGCGCCGAGCGCGGCCTGCTCCCTACTCGCTCGGGAAGCGGATCCGCAGCCTGGTCGGCTGTCCGCCCACGTTCCCTTCGAGCTCGATCACCGTGTCGCGCGGCAGCTCGAGCGGGATCCCGGCCGCGGTGAACGACACGAGCGCCGGCGCCGACGGCTGGCGAGCAGCCGGCGGCGTCGGGGCGGCCGGAGCCGGCGGCGGCGGCTCCGGGGCGGCGCGCTCGGCCCGGCCGACCCGGCCGAGCGCGTAGTCCGAGAACCGGTACGCGTTAGGCTGCGCGCGCTCGATGACGCCGCGCGCCACGGCGGACGCGATGCCGCGCTTGACCATCCCCTCGGAGTACAGCGTGTACGCCGCGATCCGCGCCCGCGTCACGGAGGCGAGGCGGTCCGGCCGGCGCAGCAGGTCGGCCAGGGCGCGGACCACGAGCAGCCCCGCGGCATCGCCGGCGAGGGCCTCCAGCACCGCCGGCCAGTCCACGCCGGCCGCCCCGGCGGCGTCGACGCCGAACACGTCCGCCGCCAGCCGGCCGGCGTGGGAAGCCGCGTCAGGCTCCCGCAGCAGGACGCCGGCGGCGGCGAGCCGCTCGATCGCCTCCGCGCACGCACCGGGCGAGAGCCCACCGAGCGCGGCGAGCGGGGCGGCGTCGAGCGGGAGGATGGCGTCCCACGGCTCCGCCGCGCGCGCTGGTATCGAGAGGTCGAGGAGCGTGGCGACGAGCAGCGCTTCGCGCTGCTCCCGCTCCGCGAGCCCGTCCCGCCCGGCCATCAGTCTGCCGAGCAGCAGGTCGCGGGCGACGAACCGCGGGACCGCCCCGAGCGCGCGGGGCCACCGAGCCAGTCTCTCCGCGCGGGCGGGACCGGTCACGGCTGGCGCTCAGCGCGCGCGGGCAGGGTCATCGGCCACATGGTTTCGGTGCCAGCTCCCACATGCTCTCGTCGCGGGGACGCACTGCCGACGGCTCACACCGATTCGGTGCCAGCCACCACACCCGGACATTACCCGGCGCGGGTGGGTGCGTCAAACATGCTCAGCTGTTCGGCAACGGCAACCGCAACGGCAACCGCAACGGCAACCGCAACGGCATTTTGACAGGATGAACAGGATGGTGAACAGGATACGTGCTCCAGGATGCCACGCCTCCCGAAGCAGTCATCCTGTTCACCATCCTGTTCATCCTGTCAAAATGCCGTTGCGGTTGCCGTTGCCGTTACCTCACCCGGGCACTGTCCGGCCAACGGGCCGGGCAATGGCCGGGTGTGGTGCCTGACACCGAATCCGTGTCCCGGCTGAAATCACCGGGGCTTCGGCCCGGCTCGCCCTGGCGACTGACACCGAATCTCCTGGTGCCTGGACTCGCCGGCCGTGGCCTCTGCGTGGTGGAATACGCGGTCTCGCATGGAATTGTGGACTTCTCCACATCGCCCATGTCCGCACCTGTAGTCGTAGCTCTTCTTGTCTGGATGCATACAAGAACATCACCGACCAAGCCCGGGCGTTCGCGCGAGAGCCGCCGAACTCCGCGGCAGCCCTTCGGCGGCGGCCCTTGCATCGTGCTTCCGTGAG
>DATFPD010000373.1:0-5483 GCA_035265005.1 Gemmatimonadaceae bacterium
ACTCCGCCTACGCCTCGCCTGACGAGTACGCGGGCCCCGCCGGCATCACCTGGCTCCACCGCTGGGCGCTCACCCAGGGAAAGCGGGGCGCCTTCTTCGCGGGCGAGCCGGAGGTGCCGAAGTGGGTGGAGGAGATGGCGAAGTAAAGAGCTGCGACCGACTACACCTGCGAGCTGCGACCTGCGACCTGCGACCTAACACGCTCGGGAGGCCCCGGCGTCCCGAGGCCGTTAGGTCGCAGGTCGCAGGTCGCAGGTCGCAGCTCGCAGGTGTAGTTCATCCCCCCGCCGCCACCCTCTCCCAGAACGGCGGGTACTTCACCACCACGCCCGCCTCGTCCACCTCCAGCTCGGCGACGAAGGAGCCGCCGCGGCTCTCGTAGCGGTAGTGGCGCTCGTCGAGGCGCGTGTAGCGCTGGGGGAGCGGCTCGACGACCAGCTCCGGGAGGCGCACCCACGCGGCGGTAACCTCGCGGCTCTCGCCGACGCCCAGGCCGAGCCGGCGGATCGGGAGCATGTTGGTCGACGGGGTGAGGCTCACGTCCACGTCGACGCAGCCGCGGAGGGCCTCCGCCTCCTCGCCGTCCACCTTCCACCGGCCGCGCCCGTCGACCGAGAGGCTCAGCCGCCGCGTCACCGTGTCGCGCACGAGCGTGACCCCGGCCGACCGCGTCGACCAGCCGGCGTCGCAGGTGATGTCGTAGTCCAGGCGGAGCGGGCCGCCGGGGTCGGCCAGGAGCACCGTTCCGGAGAGCCGGGGCCCCGCCGACTCGAGGCGGAAGCGGAAGTGCTCGAGCCCGTGGACGTCGAGGCGCCGCCACATGGCGGAGGCGTGCGTGACGCCGTGCCGCGGCGGCGGCGTCGTCGGAGTGGTCTTGGGCATGTCGGGTCGCGAGTTGGCGCGCGGGGCGGAAAGCTGCGCACGTCCCGCGCGCTCCGGCACCCCCACGGAATTACTTGACACAGTCAAGCAACTCTCACACCTTGCCGCCGGACGCGGAGGTCGAGCAGGTCGAGCAGGTCGAGCAGGTCGAGCGCGGACCGTCTTCGCGGAGGTGGGTATGGCCACGGGAATCGCGGGCGTGCGGCCGGAGCTGCAGCCGTCGGGGGAGGAGGAGCCGGTGGCGGCGGTGCGCCGGTTCAACCGCTTCTACACGCGCCGGATCGGCGCGCTGAACGAAGGGCTGCTGCGGAGCCCCTTCTCGCTCACCGAGTCGCGCGTGCTCTACGAGCTGGCCCAGCGCGATCGACCCACCGCCACCGAGCTCGGGCGCGAGCTGGGGATCGACGCCGGCTACCTGAGCCGCATCCTCCGCGACTTCGAGCGGCGCGGCCTCCTGGAGCGCGAGCCCTCGCCCGCCGACGCCCGCCAGAGCCACCTCGGCCTGACGAGTGCCGGCCGGGAGGCGTACGCCGAGATCGACCGCCGGTCCAGCGACGAGATCGCGGCGATGCTGGGCGCCCTCCCGCCCGACGACCGTCGCCGCCTCCTGGGCGCAATGCGCGCGGTCGAGACGCTGCTCGGCGACGCGGACGCGGCGCCCGACGCGCCGCCGTACACGCTGCGCTCGCACCGCCCGGGCGACATCGGGTGGGTGGTCCACCGCCACGGCGTCCTCTACTGGCAGGAGTACGGCTGGGACGAGCGCTTCGAGGCGCTGGTCGCCGCCGTCGTCGCCGAGTTCGTCCAGAAGCTGGACCCTGCCCGCGAGCGCTGCTGGATCGCCGAGCGGGGCGGCGAGATCGTCGGCTCGGTCTTTCTCGTCAGGCAGACCGACGAGGTGGCGAAGCTGCGCCTCCTGCTCGTGGAGCCTTCGGCGCGCGGCCTGGGGCTCGGCCGCCGCCTGGTGGACGAGTGCATCGCCTTCGCCCGCGCCGCCGGCTACCGGCGGATCACCCTCTGGACCAACAGCGTCCTCACCGCCGCCCGCCACATCTACGAGCAGACCGGCTTCCGCCTGGTGCGCGCCGAGCCGCACACGCTGTTCGGGCCGGAGCAGCTGGGGGAGACGTGGGAGAAGGAGCTCTAGGCTGCCCGGCGTCATGCTCCGAACCTTTCGCTTCCTCGGCGTCGCGCTCGGGCTCGCCGTCTGGCCTGGACCGCGCATGGCGGCGCTCCGCGCGCAGGAGCCGTACGCGCCGACGCTGATGGCCGAGTTGCGCGCGGCGTCCCGCATGATCCCGGGAGAGCCGCCGCAGTCCCTCCACTACCTGAGGTACGCCGAGTCGACGTTTCCGACGTCCGCGCTCCTGGAGGGCGGCTCGGGCGTCTCCATGACCGCGTCATTCGCGGTGTTCCAGATTCGGTACCGGGATAGCTGGATCATGGTGGACGCGGGCCACGACAAGGAGGTGGATCGATCCTTCGCGGGCCAGAGCGGGCATCGATACCGGGACGACCGATTCGAGACGGTGCAGCGAGCGCTGCGCGATGCGAGTCTGATCCTCGTGACCCACGAGCATCACGACCACGTCGCCGGGGTCGTGCGCTCGGCCTTTCCCGACGAAGTCGTGCCGAAGACGGTGCTCACGCGAGCACAGCTCCAGGCGCTCCAGCGTCGGCCGGCGATCCCTTCGATCCGCCTGACGCCCGAAGCGAGTCGTCGCTATCGGATCATCGATTACGAGCTGCTGTTCCCGATCGCCCCGGGCGTCGTGCTCCTCCAGGCTCCGGGCCACACGGCGGGGTCGCAATTCGTGTACGTCCGCCTCGCCTCCGGCCGGGAGGCCATCTTCGTCGGCGACGTCGTCTACGCCGCGGCGGGCATCGGGACGCGGCGCCAGAAGCCGGAGGGAATGAGCGGCGAGCTCGGGGAGGATCGAGCGAGCCTTCAGCAGCAGATCGACTGGCTGTACGACGCAATGACGAGGGACGGTGTTGCCCTGATTCCCTCTCACGATGATTCCTGGCTCGCCGCGCTCGGGCGCCGCGGCGTGATCACGGACGGACTCGCGCTCACTCGCTGACCGACGCCAGCTCCTGACACGGCACATCTGGCTCGTGCATGATCGAGATCCGACCCGTCGTCACGCCTGACGACCTCGCCGCCGCGCGGGCGCTCGTCCGCGCGCACGTCGAGGCGCACTCGGACGCACACACCGCCGAGGAAGTGGCCGCGCTACTGGCCGCGCTGCCGGCGCCGTACCTCCCGCCGACGGGCGGCCTGTGGCTCGCCTGGGACGGACCTGACGCCACCGGGTGCATCGCGCTCCAGCCACTGGCGCCCGGCGTCGGGGAGATCAAGCGCATGTACGTTCGCCCCGAGAGTCGCGGCCATGGCGTAGCGCGCGCCCTCGCCCGACACGCGATCGCGGAGGCGCGCGCGCTGGGGTACGAGCGCCTGCGACTCGGCACGCTCACCACCATGCACGAGGCACAGCGCCTCTACGCGAGTCTCGGCTTCCGACCCATCGACCCGTACCGCTCGACCGAGTTCGGCGCGACGCTCTTCTACGAGCTGGATCTCGGCGCCGCCGCGTGACTACTGCGCCCGCTCCCGGCGCGGCGACACGGGTCAGCGGCCGGGGCGACCGCCGCCCTCGTCTTCGGAGAGCCGGAATGTCCTGGCCTTCTTTCGCTCGCCCGGGCGGCGGGCCACATTCTCTCCGGACTCGCACTCTGACGAACACACTCTGGCGGAGTGCCCACGCGGAGACCCATGAAAGCTTACCTCTGGACCACCGGCGTCATCTTCGGGCTGCTCACCCTCGCGCACGTCTGGCGCGTCGTCTCGGAATCGTCGGCGCTCGCGCGCGACCCGTGGTACGTCCTCATCACGCTCCTCTCGGCCGCGCTCTGCGTGTGGGCCGTGCGCCTGATCCGCCGCGCCGCGCGTGCCTGATTCGGCGGCGGGCGCGGGCGCCCCGGCGATCGAGACCGCGCGCCTCCGGCTGATCCCCTTCGCGCCCGCGCAGCTGCTCGCGCTGTTCGAGGGCGTCCCGCAGTTCGAGCAGCGGATGGGGATGCGGATCGCCGACGGGCTCCGGGACTTTTTCGTGTCGGGCGAAGTCTCCCCGGACTGGCTCGCCGGCCTGCGCGCCGCCACCGGCGACGAGGACCCGTGGCAGTTCGGCTTCGCCATCATCGACCGCGCCAGCAGCTCGGTCGTCGGCAGCGCCTCGCTCGGCGGTCCGCCGGACGCGGAGGGCATGGTCGAGCTCTCGTACGGCGTCGCCCCCGGCTACCAGGGCCGCGGCTACGCGACCGAGGTCGCCGCGGCGCTCGTCGCCCACGCCTTCGGCAGCGGCCGCGGCGTCCGCCTGGTCCGCGCCCACACCCGCCCGGAGCCTAACGCATCGACCCGCGTGCTGACGAAGTGCGGCTTCCGGCGCATCGGCGAGGTCGTGGTGCCGGAGGACGGCCTGGTGTGGCGGTGGGAGCGGGAGGCGTGAGACGGGCTACGCCTCTCTCAGCGCCTCCTGCGGATCCACCCGCGCCGCCCGCAGTGCCGGGACGCAGCACGCCGCCGCCGAGACGGCGAGCAGGAGCGCCGCGACGCCGGCCAGGGTGAGCGGATCGGTGGGGCTCACGCCGTAGAGCATCGCCGTGATCAGCCGCGTCAGCGCCAGGACGCCGGCCGCGCCGACGGCGACGCCGGCGAGCACCGGGCGCAGCCCCTGCGACAGCACGTGCCTGACGAGATCGCCCGGGCGGGCGCCGAGCGCGGCGCGGATCCCCAGCTCGCGCGTGCGCTGGGCGACCACGTAGGCCAGCACGCCGTAGATCCCCACCGCGGCCAGGGCGAGCGCCAGCGTCGCGAAGGCGCCCATCAGCAGCACCAGCAGCCGCGCCCCGGCGGTCTGCTCGGACAGCCGCTCCTCCATCGTCCGGACGTCGAACGGCGGCAGCCCCGGCGCGGCCTCGCCGATCGCCGCCCGCAGCGCCGACGCGAGCTCGGCGGGGCGCGCCGAGGCGGTGCGCGCGATCACGTTCATTACCGCCGGGCTGCGCGGCGGCGACTGGAAGACGCTGATGTAGATGTCCGCGGCCCGCAGCGCGTCGGTGGTGAGCCCCGCGTGCTCCACCTCGCCGACGACGCCGACCACGGTGTACGGGGTGGGCTGCGGCCCGAGCGAGCGGAGTCGCCGCCCCACCGCCGGGGCGTCCGGCCAGACGCGCCGCGCGAAGGCCTCGCTCACCACCACCGCGCGCGGCGCCTCGGGCACGTCGGCGGCCGTGAAGTCGCGGCCGGCGCGCAGCGGAATGCTCATCGCGGCGAAGTAGCCGGGGCTCACGTGGTGCCGCCGCGCCATGTACTGCTCGGGCGGCGAGCCGGCGTCGCCGTCGCGCGTGAAGTGCGCGCCGTACCACCCCGAGGTCGGCAGCCCGGGCCCCTCCAGCGCCACCCGCCTGACGCCGGGCACCCCGCCGACGCGGTCGAGCAGCGCGCGGGCGAGCGCGAACACCGGCGGGTTCTCGCGGTAGCGCTCGCCGGTGAGGTCCAGCCGCATCGTGAGCACGCGCTCGGGGGCGAAGCCCAGGTC